>DATNGI010000011.1:0-69413 GCA_035605955.1 Rhizomicrobium sp. | reverse complement strand
GCTTTCGGTTAGGCGGCGGATACGATCCTGCAGCGGCAGTTCGACCAGAAGCACCTGATGGACCGTTTCCAGCAGAGCTGCCTGATGCTTGGCCAGCACGGTTTCGCGGGCGGCGATATCCTTCTCCAGGCGGAAGCGCTGATTAAGCACGAAGGTAACAATCCATACTGACAGAAGCGCGAAGGAGCGGTTGGCGATCTCCGCCGGCAAGCTGATGCCGGAAGCCGGCGCGAGAAATCCGCCCACCAATATTAAGGCGCTTATGATGGCGGCGCAGATCAGCGTGGGCCGTCGTCCGAAACGCGCGGTCAGCGCTATGATTCCGGGATAGGCGATGCCGTCTATGACGCCGCGCGGCGAGCGGATGTCGATCACTAGAAGCGCAATCGTGCCAAGCACGATCACGCCTGCGCTTATCCAATCCATCAGACGCTGAGGCGAAGCGGATATACGCTTGATTCGCATTTCCGCACTCCGACTCATGCGGCACACTCCCCGGTTGCGGAAACGCTACCATATCAACCTGATCGCGCAATCGGCCATGCGGATAGGGCAGCATGCGACCGCTAAACGGGCCCGCGCGCCGGTATTGCAACAAAGCCATGCGCCGTCGCCTCAGCCGTTCAAGGCGGCCAGCATCGGGGCGTCGTCTTCCTGGCCCTGCAGATATTCGATGCCTTGGCGGATGTCCGACATGATGAAAGCGGCGCGCCGCCCCGTGCCTCCGGCCTTGGTGGGAAATTGGGTGGCCCAGGCCGTCATCTTGACGCTGAGCGCGCACAGGGCGCTTCCGATCGAGGTGTGATAACGCGACACAAGGGCCTCGATGCGTTTGAATTTGTCGCCGTTCAGGTCGCGCCACATATCGTTGGTGCTGCGCTCGAAGCTTTCTATCTTCCCCGTAATGTTCGCCAGACGGCCGTTGATCGTGGCTTCGATCATGCCCATCACTTGCATCAAGGATTTGTCCTGCGCCAATTGATGGCTGCCGCGCATCATGGCGATGTCTTGCATGAAATTGTCCACCAGGGGCAGAAGCTGATCCAGACATTGCCGGTAGTAGGAAAGCGACATGAAGATGTCGCCATAATCTTCCAGGAATTTCGGAATGCTTTCGATCGGGATGCCCAGCTTGTCGGCCATCATGTTGAGCCGTTCGCGCACGGCCTGCGCGGACTCGCCGCGAAACAAACCGAGGATGTCCTTGAAGTTTCCGCCGGCCGCCGCCTGCCCGAAAATTTCCGTTACCAGCGGTCGCGTGAAATTCGCCATATAGACGCTTAGGGATTCGACTTTGGCCGGCGACAGGGTGAGGGCGGAACTGTCGGGGATGGCGATGTTGTTCGCGCGCAGCTGAATCCGCAGACTATAGACATCGAAGCTGGGAAGGCTGCCTACCGTGTGGAGCAGCGTCACATCGGGATGGGGCGGCACTTGCGGCAGGCCCAAAAATTTCGCCACGCCCATCACGTCCAACTGACCGCGGCCACAGCCCACGCCGTTGAAGAATTCGATCACAGAATTCAGCCGCGAATTCTTGACGATGCGGGCGCGGCGGAACACCGGCGTCTGGATCGGCAAGATGGCGATCGGCAGCGTGTGAAGCGAATCCCGGTCCTCATCCGGGATTTCACCCTCCTCAGCTTCCGTCAGTTTCTGGACTGGCGCATTCATTGTCTCTACTCAGTTACACAAGGGATCTCACAAAGAGTCGAACAAGGCGTCGATATCGGTCTGGCTGCTGGCGTTCTTCTCGAGCTGCGGGCCGTTCAGCAGCGCTGCGTCACCTTCGCGGGCGAGCGATTCTTCGCCGTCGCCCAACGGCCCGAAAGCGCAGACCAGGGAATTGAGTTTCGTTTCCAGCGATTGCAAGGCGCGTACAATCTTGGTGATGCGCTGGCCGGTGATGTCCTGAAAGGCGCTGGCTTCGTAGATATTGGTGACGGCCTCGGTCAGCTTGTTCGCCACCGAAGCGGGCGCTTCCACCGCGGTTCGCTCGATTGCCTCCGCCGCGTCCATGATGCGATTGGCCGCCCGAGCGGTCTCGGTCACGATTTCTTCCAGCTCGTCGGCCGTGGTGGAGAACATTTGAGGATTGCCGTCGCTGGTCCGCAGCGCCCCGATCTCGTCGCGGGTGATGCGGATATGATCGGACAAATATTGAAGCACGCCCACCAGCGTATTCTTTTGCGGCGAATCCAGGGCCTGCAATTCCCGGATCACCCGATCCAGATAGCCATGGGCGCTGACAAGCGGCGAAGCCGATTTCGCGATGCTGGTCATATCCGCCTCACACCATCGCCGGGCATACGCTGGCGATCTTGGCGCGCAGCGTTTCGGCGTTGAAAGGCTTGACGATATAATTGGAGACACCCGCCTGTTTGGCGGCGATCACATTCTCGGTCTTGCTTTCCGCCGTCACCATGATGAAGGGAATGTGCTTCAGCTTGGCGTCCGACCGAACTTTCTTGAGAAGATCCAGTCCTGTCACCGGAACCATGTTCCAGTCGGAAATAATCAGGTCAGGCGGTTGCTTCTGCAGCATGTGATAGGCGGTGTCGCCATTGTTGGCTTCCTCGACACTGTTGATGTCGAGTTGCCGCAGAAGATTACGCAGAATGCGCAGCATCGTGGTGTAATCGTCTACGATGAAGACGCGCATATCTTTCAGGGCCATGGGATTCTCCTCTTTAGGCGACGGCGGCCGGCCGGATTGGCGCGGTGTGTTTGAGGGATTGGCCGGTGGCGTGGCCATAGACGCCTTTCACTCCCGGCAGATTCTGGAAGGCATCGCAAAGACCGAAGACGGATTCGGCGCCGCCCAGCAGCAAGGCGCCGTCAGGCGCCATGCGCTTGGCCATGGCGTTTAGGATGCGTGTCTTGGTCGGCTGGTCGAAATAGATCAGCACATTGCGGCATAGAATGATGTCGAAGTTGCCAAGCAGTGAAAAATCGTCCAGCAGATTGGCGGAACGGAAAATGATGTTTTGGCGCAGCTCCGGCTTTATCCGCCAATTCTGCTCGACCTGGTCGAAATGCCGGATCAGCATCTGGATCGGCATGCCGCGCTGCACTTCAAAAGTGGAATAGACGCCTTCGCGCGCCTTATCGAGCACGCTTGGTGAGATGTCGGTGGCGATGATCTCGACTTTCCAGGCGCCCAGGACCGGAAAAGAGTCCTTGAGCGTCATGGCGATGGAATAGGGCTCCTGGCCGGTGGAACAGGCGGCGCTCCAGATGCGCAATGTCTTTGCCGCCGCGCGCCGCTCGATCAAGCCCGGGATCAGGGATTTTTTCAGCGTGTCGAAAGGGTGGCTATCGCGGAAGAAAGAGGTCTCGTTGGTCGTCATGGCGTCGACCACCTTGTCCTTCAGCTTGCTGGGACCCGGCAGCCGCAAGGCATCGGCCAGCGCGGTCAAGTCGCCAAGTGCATGCTCGCGCAAGATCGCGCCCAGCCGCGTTTCCAGCAGATATATTTTGTCGGGGGTGATGATCAGCCCGGAGCGCTCCTTCAGGAAGGCCGCGATGAAGGCGAAGTCGGTGCTGTTCATGCCGCGTCCTTTGCGCAAAGGCTCGCCAGATGCGGCGCGATCTTGGGAAGCGGCAGGATGGCGGAACAGATGCCGGCATTGGCGACCGCGCCCGGCATGCCCCAGACCACGCTGGTGGCTTCATCTTGGGCGATGATGGGCGCACCGGCCGCCGCCATCACACGGGCGCCGTTACAGCCATCGCTGCCCATGCCAGTGAGGATCACGGCGCAACTTTCCGCGCCGAATAGCTGTGCCACGCTGCGGAATAGGGGATCGACCGAAGGCCGGCAGAAATTCTCCGGCGGGGTCTGAGACAGCCGCGCCACCAGACCCGCGCCCTGACGCGCCACCTGCAAATGATAATCGCCGGGCGCAAGGCAGATTGTTCCTTGCTTGATTTCCATGCCGTCGGCCGCTTCGGCGCACGGCCGGTTGGACGCGCGTGCGATGTGCTGCGCCAGGACGGTGGTAAAGGTTGCAGGCATGTGCTGAGCGATGACGATGGGACATTCCACCGAAGCCGGCAGAGCGCCCAGCAGGGTCAAAAGCGCTTGCGGCCCGCCGGTGGAGCTGCCAATGGCGATCAGGCGGGGGCGTTGCGCCGCTTTCGGGCGGGGCGAGAGAGTCGGCGCGGCTTGCGGCCGTCGCGCAGCGGCTGGCGCCTTTCTCTGCCCCAGCGCGATCACTTTATATATGAGATCGCGGCGGAACTCCTCGCTGGCATTCAGCTTGTCGGTGGTGGGCTTGGCGATATAGTCCGTGGCGCCCAAGGTCAGCGCTTTCAGGCTGATGGCCGCGTTGCGCTGGGTGAGCGTGGACGCCATGATGATGCGAGCGCGGGGATTTGCCTGCAGCAGCAGCGGCAGCGCCGTTAGGCCGTCCATCACCGGCATCTCAATGTCGAGAATGATGACATCCATGTCCTTGCGCGCGGCCTGCGCCACCGCCATCTGGCCGTTGCTGCAAGACGCGGCAAGCTCGATGCGCGGGTCTGCCGACAGGATGCGCGCGATCAGCCCGCGCACCACGGCGGAATCGTCGACAACCATCACGCGCAATGGCGTGGCGGCAGGGAGTGCGCTGGCGTGCATGGTCATATGCGTTCGGCCAGTCCGATCTGGACCAGCTTGTCCAGCAGGACTTCGCGGTCATAGGGTTTCATGATGAATTCGTCGGCGCCCGCTTCCAGGGCTTCGCGAATCTTGTCCAGGCCATTCTCGGTGGTGCACATCACCACCGGCGGGCGCGGCTGAAGCGGCATCGAACGCAATGCTTTGAGGCAGGCGATGCCGTCCATCTCCGGCATGTTCCAGTCCAGCAGGACGAAGGTCGGCACCTTGGTGCGGCAGAATTCCACCGCCACCTTGCCATTCTCGGCTTCGGCGACGCTGAAGCCAAAGCCTTTCAAGAGATCGGACGCGAGATGGCGGATGACGCGGGAATCGTCGACCACCAGGCAGAGCGAGGCGCTCATGAAGCCCTCCGTTGATTGTCGTTAGCCTCGCGGCTGATGGCCGCCAGGCGGAGCGCGCGCGCCAGATTTTCCGGCAGCCGCGTCTGGTCGGACTTGGCAAGATATTCGTCGAAGCCCGCGCTCTTTCCCGCGTCGATATCGCCTTGCTCGGCGTGGGAAGACAGCGCGATCAGGGGCACGGTGCTCCAGCGCTGATCGCCACGGATAGCGGTCGCCAGCGACAGACCGTCGAGATTGGGCATCTCGATATCGCTGATGATGACGTCGAATTGCTGACCCTGTTCGCGCAGCTTTAGCGCCTCGGCGCCATCGGACGCGGTGGTGACTTTCCAGTTGGCGGATGTCAAAAGCGGCGCCACCAGGTTGCGGAAGAAGGGGCTGTCATCGACCAGAAGCGCGCGCTTGGTGGCGGCATGCATGGCCGAAATCTCGAACCAGTCGGTGAAGGCTTGGGTGAGGAAATGGCCCACATCGACCACGTCCACCGCCTTGCCGGCGATGACGGCGCTGCCCAGAAGACCCGAGCGCACCGACGACAATTCGATCGCCATGCGGTCGCGCACGATGTCGACCACTTCGTCCACCGCCAGGCCCATGCAGCGGCCATTGTCGGCGAATACCAGAGTCGCTTGTTGGCCGTCGGTCTTCCATTGATGGTCAATGTCGAATGGCACGAGTGGCATCAAATGCTGGCGATACTGGACGACATGGCGGCCGCCGACATGTTCGATGGTTTCGGCCGGCAAGCTTTCGATGCGCGATACCAACTCCAACGGTATGGCCTTGAGTTCATTGCCGCCGGCGCGGAAGAGAAGGAACGAGGCCTGATCGTGATTGCGATCTTGTGCCGCCTTGTCCTCCGCAGCGGCCTGGTCGGCGCCCTCGATCTGTCCGGCGGCTGAAGACAGGCCGTTGGGGTCCAGGATCATGATCACGCTGCCATCGCCCAGGATGGTGTTGCCGACATAGAAGCGGGTGCCGCGCAGCAAAGGCGCCACCGGCTTGACCACGATTTCTTCTGTGTCGAACACCCGGTCCACGATGATGCCGAAGATGTTGGCGCCGACCTGGGCGACGATGACGAAGCGGTCCTTGGCGCCGTTGGACGGAAGCCCCAGAACGCCGCGCAGCGATACCAGCGGCAGAAGTCGGTCGCGGAGCCTGAGCACCGGAGAGGTGTTGATGGTTTCGATGCGCGCCCCCGAACGGTCGGAAACGCCGACCAGCTCAGTGACGTTGAGCTGGGGAATGGCGAAGCGTTGGCCCGCCGCCTCCACGATCAGGGCCGACACGATGGCCAAGGTCAGCGGGATTTTGATCAGGAAGGTGGTGCCGCGTCCGGCCACGGAGGCGAGTTCGATGGTGCCGCCGATGCGCTCTATATTGGTGCGCACCACATCCATGCCCACGCCGCGGCCCGACACGCTGGTGACTTTCTCGGCAGTCGAAAATCCGGCGCGGAAGATGAACTGCAGGATCTGCTGCTCGCTCATGGTGGCGATGGCCGCCTCGGTGGCGAGACCATTGCTGATGGCCTTCTGGCGGATGCGCTCCACGTCCAGGCCGCGGCCGTCGTCGGCGATGCGGATGAAGATATGGCCGCTCTCATGATAGGCGTTGAGCGCGATGGTGCCGGTCTCCGGCTTTCCGGCGGCGAGACGCCGCACGCCATCCTCGATGCCGTGATCGGCGGAATTGCGCACCATATGGGTGAGCGGATCCTTGATCATTTCCAGCACCTGACGGTCGAGTTCGGTCTCGGCGCCCTGCATGGTGAGTTCGATTTTCTTGCCGGTCTCCACGGCGAGATCGCGCACGATGCGCGGCAGCTTGTTCCAGGCATTGCCAATCGGCTGCATGCGCATGCGCGTCACGCCGTCCTGGAGGTCGGAGGTGATGTGGCTGAGGCGCTGCAGCGGCACCTTGAAGTCATTGTCCTTCTGGCCGCGCTGCATTTGCAGCAACTGATTGCGGGTCAGCACCAGCTCGCTGATCAGGGTCATCAGATTTTCGATGACGTCGACATTGACGCGAATGGAAGACGCCGCGGTGGCCGATTCCTTGACCTCCTTGGCTTCGCTGTCGCGGGGTTTTTCAGGCGCCGCATCGTGGGGCGCCAGCGGGACTGGCCCGGCCGGTACGGACACCGCTGCGACGGCCATGGGCGCGGCTGGCTCGGCCGCCATGACCTGATCGGGTTCTATGCCAGCTTCGTGTTTCATGGCATGGGCGACTTCGACCAGCAATTCCGCCGCCACCGGGAATCCGTCTTCGCTGAAGCGGGGCAGTTCGGCCGGCGCGGCTTCCGTCACGGGCGCTTCAGGGGCGGGCGCCGCGCCAGAGGCCAGCGCATTGATCTCGCCGATCAATTCTACGTCGCTACCAGCGGGTTCGGCGCCGCTGGCCTCCATTTCGGCCAGCAGGGCGCGGATACGATCAATGGCTTTGAGGATCAAGGTGACGGCGCGCGGGGTGACTTCCAATTCGCCGTCGCGGAATTTGCCCAGGATATTCTCGCCGGCATGCGCCACCGAGCCGAGCCTGGGCAGGCCCAGAAAGCCGCAGGTGCCCTTGATGGTGTGCATCAAGCGGAAAATGTTGCTGAGGATGGTGGCGTCGGAGGTTTCGCGCTCGAAGCGCACCAATTCAACGTCGAGCACGGCAAGGCTTTCGGCGGTCTCGGCCAGGAATTCCTGAAGCAGATCATCCATTGTGCGTCTCCCGGTTTCAGGATTTGCTTTCGATCGCCAGCAAGCGATCGACATTCAGCGCCACCAGAAGTCCCTGGTCGGTGCGATAAACGGCTTCGGCCACTTCGCGCCATTTTGCGTCCAGCGTTCCGGGATTGCCTTCGCGCAGATCGCGGGACAGCGTGATCACATCACCTACCGAGTCCACGAACAGGGTGTAGGAGTCGCCCTTGCTCTCCACCGTCACACACATGCCGTGCTTAACGATGTCATCGCTCGCTGCAGGCAGCGCGAGATGGGTGCGAACGTCGATCACGGTGACGATGCGCCCACGCAGATTGATCAGCCCGCGCACTTCCTTCGGAGCACCCGGCACGGGTGCAACCGCGTCGGGGGTAAGAATGTCTTGCACCCGGATAACGGGAACGCCGAACAATTGGCCGGCTACGATGAAGGTGACGAAGGATACCGTGTCGATCCGGGGCCGTTCGTGGGTCAGTGTGTCAGCGCTCATATCTTCCTGCCTCGAAAGTGGGTGGGGAAGGAACAAGCCGGGGCAGCCCGGTGGAGAAGCGTAAGAGGCGCGTCTCCGGCTTGTCCCTTCCCATTGCCTCACCGCGCGAAATCGCCGTCAGGCGGCTTTCACTTCGGTGAGGAAAGTCTGCACCAGGGCGCGCAACTCGCCCGACTGCTCGGTCAGCGAGCGTGCCGAGGCCAGCACTTGATTGGCCACGGCACCCGTGCTGTTCGCCGCTTCGGTGACGCCGCCGATGTTGGAAGACACTTCCTGCGTACCCTTGGCCGCTTCTTCCACATTGCGGGCGATCTCCTGGGTCGCGGCGCCCTGCTGCTCGACGGCGGCGGCGATGGCAGCCGAGATCTGATCGATCTCGCTGATCGTCTTGCCGATCGAGCCGATGGCGTTGACCGCGTTTTGGGTGGCGCCCTGTACGCTGGTGATCTGGGCGCCGATCTCCTCGGTGGCCTTCGAGGTCTGGGTGGCCAGATTTTTCACTTCCGCCGCGACGACCGCGAAGCCCTTGCCGGCTTCGCCCGCGCGCGCCGCCTCGATAGTGGCGTTAAGCGCGAGCAGATTGGTCTGGTCCGCGATTTCGTTGATCAAGGCTACGATCTCGCCGATTTTCTGCGAGGCGTTGAGCAGGCCCTGCACCATCTCGTTGGCCTTGGCGGCTTCGGTCACCGCGGTGGTGGCGATCTGGCTGGAGTGGCTCACCTGACGGCCGATCTCGGCGATCGAGGACGACAATTCCTCCGCCGCGGACGCCACGGTCTGCACATTGGCGGCGCTTTCCTCGGATGCCGCCGCGACCGCGCCGGCCTGTTTGGTGGATTCTTCCGCCGACGCGCTCATAGACTGGGCGGAAGCCTGCATCTGCGTCGCCTGGCTGGCAACGGTCTGCACCACGCCCTGAACGCGTTGGTCGAAGTCGCGGGTTAGCGAGTCGACTTTGGCGCTGCGAACAGCAGCGTTGCGTTGGGCGATCTCTTGCTCTTCCTTCAAGCGGTCGCCTTCGATCATGCTGTTCTTGAAGACCAGCACGGCATTGGCCATCTGGCCCACTTCATCCTTGCGCTCGGCGCCCACAACCTCAGTGGTGAGGTCATGCTGGGCGAGCCGGGTCATGGCGGCGGTCATGCCGCGGATCGGAACCGAGACGCCGTTGACGATCATCCAGCCGGTGACAAGGCAGAGCGTGGTCGCAAGCCCCAGAACGACCATGATCAAGGTACGCGAGCTACTATACGTGTCCGTGGCATCCTTGACTTCCGTGTCGGTAGACTTTCGCTGAAAATTCTTGTCCTCGGTCAACAGATCCTGAAACTTGTTGAAAGCCGTGCGCAGGTCGCCGGTATAGAGGTCGGTTGCTTGTTCGTTTTTGGAAGTGTTCGAAAGCTGGACCAGCTTCTCATTCAATGCGACATAGTCGTTCCAAGCCGCGTGCATCTTGTCAGCCAGATTCCGCTCGTAACCCGCTTCGACCGTGGCGTTGTATTTGTCCCAACCCTTGGTCGCTTCGTCGAGCGCAACGCCCAGCTTCTTCTCTTCCGCAGCCTTGGCATCCAGCGACGAGGCGATCATCTGCGATGCCTGGAGCTGCCGGTAACGCATGGCGCCATAGCTGAAGTCGCCCAGGCCATCGATGCCGACTAGATAATTGGTCGCAATGGCCTGCACATTCTCGTTGACGGCCGACAGTCGATTGATCGCGAAAACGCCCAGCGCGGCCGTAACAACGAGCACGGTCGCAAAGGCCGATATGACCTTGCTGCGGATGGTCAAATTCTGAAACCAGTTCACGGTATTTCTCCCCCTTCAAGGCTTAGCGGAGGAAGAGATAGAGAGTGTGGTTGGCGGCGGTTTTGCCGCAGCGTGGCGGAATGTTTCGATATGTGTCGGGCCGGGAACTTAGGCCTTTTGTAACAAATTGGGACTATTCCTCTGCTCGTAGACGTGGTGGGGCTGAGTTTTCTCAAGTGACCAAGCATGTGGCGATCGTCGAGGATGATCCGGATGTGCGCGCCGTTCTGACGCGCAGTCTGGGATCGGACGGCTATCAGATAACCGAACTGGAATCCGGCGCCGGCATCGATGGCGTCTTGAACGCTTCGCCTGTGGACCTGGTGATCCTGGACATCGGTCTTCCCGATGTCGACGGCTTGACCATCACCCAGCAGATTCGCCGTCGCTCCAATGTGGCGATCATCATCGTCAGCGGCCGGGGCGATCTGGCCGACCGCGTGGTGGGGCTGGAGATCGGCGCCGACGATTATATCACCAAGCCGTTCGAGCCGCGCGAGATCCTGGCGCGTGTCCGCAGCGTGCTGCGCCGCAGCCATCACAAGCAGGATGCTGCGCCTTCCATAGGCGAAAAACATCGCCGCTATACATTTTGCGATCTGGTGTTGGATGCCTCCGCGCAATTGCTGCATGACGCGGGCGGCGAAGCCATCAATCTCACCAGCGGCGAATTCAAATTGCTGGAGACGATGGTGACGCGCGCCAACCGTGTGCTGTCCCGCGACCAGTTGATGGACGCCTGCTACGGCAACAACACGCCGGCCTTCGATCGCAGCATCGATGTCTGCATCGGGCGTCTGCGCAAGAAGCTGCAGGATGATCCGCGCAATCCCAGCATTATCCGCACTGTGCGCAATGGCGGCTATATCTTCGCAGCGCGCGTCACACGGCACTGACCCGTCCCACTATAATTCAATAATATCAGATGGTTGTGGGAAGGTGGCGGATTTTCACGCCCGGCCGCAGCCTGTCCCGCTTTTATCGGTATAGTCGCTTTGAATCGGTGAAAGGGGATCGGCATTGCCATGACGGCGTCCGCAGCGGCGACAGAAGCCGGATCTTCGACCCGCCGCGAGGTTTTTCAACAGCCTGCACTTTGGCCGACGACGGTGGAACGGGTCGCGGCAGCGGCGCGGCAATTTGATCTCACGAAGCGCGTGGCAGGCCGGCGCATCCTTTTCACCGGCGCGGGCACGTCAGCTTATGCCGCCAGTGCGGCCGCTTCTGTGTCTTCTCACGCCGGCGCGGTTCCCACCACCGATCTCCTGATCGATCCCGCGCGCCACATCGCGGGCATCGATGTCCTGGTGTCGCTGGCCCGCTCTGGCCAAAGCCCGGAAAGCGCCGCCGTGGTGGAGACTGTGCGCAGGCTTCGGCCTGAAATTTTCCAGCTCGCCATCACCTGCAATCCAGACAGCGCCCTGTCGCGCGCGTCCATCGATCATGCCGTGCTGCTCGATCCCCGCACCAACGACCGCAGCCTGGTGATGACAAGTTCTTTCTCCAATCTGGTGCTGGCAGGTCATTGTCTTCTCGATCCGGACGCAGCCGCTGCCGGCGTCAGAGATGCATCGAACCGGGCCGAAGCGATGCTTGCCACCATCGATCAGGCCTGCCGCGCCGCAGCCTCTCGCGTGCATGACCGCCTGGTCGTGCTGTCCTCCTCGCCATTGCAAGGTTGGGCACAGGAAGCGCGGCTCAAGGCGCTGGAGATGACGGCGGGCGCGTTCGCCGTGATGGCGGAGACATTCTTGGGCTTGCGTCACGGCCCTATGTCTTTTGTGCGGGACGACACGCTGGTTCTCTGTCTTCTGTCCAGCGATCCGCTGCGCCGCCTTTATGAGCGGGATCTTCTGGGCGAATTGCGCGCCAAGAAGATCGGCCATTTGGTAGGCATTGCGGGGCCGGATGCGCCGGAAGGATTGTTCGATGCCGTCATTCCTGCGATCGCATTCTCGCTGCCGGATGCGCTGCGCACGCCTTACGAGATCATCGCGCCGCAATTGCT
Organism: Rhizomicrobium sp.; assembly: GCA_035605955.1. Lineage (GTDB taxonomy): Bacteria > Pseudomonadota > Alphaproteobacteria > Micropepsales > Micropepsaceae > Rhizomicrobium. The sequence goes on along the minus strand of DATNGI010000011.1, from coordinate 57,388 downwards.
GGGTTATCATTTGAGCCGGGCGAAAGGGTTCGATCCCGACAATCCCAGCCCCGGCGGGGTCATCAACCGGGTGGTGCAGGGGGTCTTCATCCACGCCCCGCAAGGCGACACATGACCGCCGCTCAACCGCATCTGCGCCGCGTCCTCACGCTGTGGAACCTGATCTTCATCGGCATGGTGATCATCCAGCCCACCGCGCCGATGGGTATTTATGGCGTCATCAGCAACACGGCGCACGGCCATGTCGTCACCACGGTGCTGATCGCGATGGTGGCGATGCTGTTTACGGCCGTCAGCTATGGCCGCATGGCGCGGGTCTATCCCAGCGCAGGCTCGGCTTACACCTATGTCGGACAGGAGATTCATCCGGCGCTGGGCTACATCACCGGCTGGAGCATGGTGATGGATTATCTGCTCAATCCGCTCATATGCACCGCCTTCTCCGCCAAGGCGACGATGAACATCGTGCCAGGATTGCCATTTTATGCTTGGTTGGTCGTGTTCGCCGGTTTTTTCACCTGGGTCAATCTTTATGGCATCAAGACGTCCGCCCGCCTGAATGAAGCGCTTTGCATCGTCATGGTGTTCGTGGTGGTGCTGTTCTTCGCGGCGGCGGTCAATTTCCTCTGGCATGCCGGCCACGACCCCGGTTTTTTCCTTCGCCCTTTCTACGACGCGCCGAATTTCCATTCCGGCACGATCTTCGCGGGAACGTCGGTGGCGGTTCTCACCTATATCGGGTTCGACGCCATCTCGACACTCTCTGAAGAAGCGGAAAATCCCCGCCGTACCGTGCTGCTTGCGACCGTTCTCACCTGTCTCTTCACCGGGGTCCTGTCGGGCCTGGAAGTCTATGCCGCGCAGCTGGTCTGGGGTTCGAAGCCCTTTCCCGCGGATCAGGTGGAATCGGCCTTCGCCATGGTGTCGCGCCAGGTCGGCGGCTATCTCCTGTTCCAGGTGATGAATTTCACTTTGCTGGTGGCCAATATGGGCACCGCCATTGCGTCCCAGCTCGCCGCCGGCCGCTTGCTCTACGGTATGGGGCAGGGCAATGCGATCCCAAAGAAATTTTTCGGCGTGATCGAGCCCAAACACGGCGTGCCCCGCAATGGCATCATCCTGGTCGGCGCGTTCGCGTTGGTCGGCGCCGCCACGCTGGAATATTTCTCCGGCGTCTTGGGCGGTAGCGCTTATGCGGTTGGCGCGCAGGCGCTCAATTTCGGCGCCTTCATCGCCTTCATGGGCGTCAATCTGGCGGCCTTCGTGCATTATTGGTGGCGGGGTGAAAGCCGCAGCTTGGGTCATTTCCTGATGCCACTTCTGGGATTTCTGATTTGCGGCTTTATCTGGCTGCATCTGAGCCGCGCGGCGATGATCTTGGGTGCGGTCTGGATGAGCGCCGGCATACTCTATGGCGCGCTGCGCACCCGCGGCTTCCGGGCCGATCTGGTGAATTTCGAAATCCCGCCGGAAGAAGCCTAACCATTTTATCGCGGTTCCGGCACGTTCTTCGCTGTCGCCCGGAACCTACCCGCAGAACCTACCGGCTCTGGAACCGCTCTAGGTCTTGCAGGCCGCCGCATAGGGTCTGAGCGCATCTCGGATCTTGTCCAGGATCAGGCTTTCGGGATCGCGCGGAAGGATGCCCGCACGTATGCGCGCATATTGCGATGGCAGATAGCGGCTGAGAAGAATATCCGGTGGCGGGTTGGCGGCGAGGTTGGCGATGAGCGTCTCGACCGCAGCCGCTATTCTCGGCTCGGGCCAATAATACCGAATGCGGTCGCTATAGCTGTTGAACAGGAGGTTTTCGATCTCCGCCGCACTGCCGCTGTAATAGTCTTTCCAGTGGCCGGGTTTTTCATGCATGACCGCGCGCGCGATTTCCAGCACTTGCGATTGCACGCGCGGCGCGACAATGACTTTCTCGATTTCCGCCAGGGCGCAGATGGCCTCGCGCAGGGCGAAAGTCACGCCAGGCCCTACTTTCAGGATCGCAAAGCCGTCCCCCACCAGTGCCCGGTAAGCCTCAGGCTTTTGAAAATCCGTGGAATGGGCTTCGAACGCGATACCGCTGGCGCTTTGCTGCCGCCAGCGCACCAACGCCCGCGCTTTTTCCGGCGCATAATCGATCACCCCGACATTGTCGAATTCGACACCGGGCTGCACCACCAGACCTACGACGCGCGCCCACGCATCGGCGAGACCGGCATCGGTGAAAGCGTTTCTGTGAACCGCAAGGGTCTGTGCCGCCGCCTCCGGTAGCGTGACCGCGAGTTCATGTCCGTGTGAGGCGCCGCCCGGCACCGGCACTTCCGTTCCCACGATGTAGAAGGGCGGCGCGTCCACATGCCTCGCCTCCGCCACGCGGGCCAGGCGCGCGGCCCGCTCCGCGACGAGCTTGTCCGGCAGAATGTCCGGATCGCCGGCGCAGGGCATGCTGGTATCCAGATGGATCTTGGTGAAGCCGGCCTCGGCATATTGGGCGATCATGATTTCGGCGCGCGTCATCGCGTCTTCCGCCCCAAGCTTGCGCCAGACATGCGGCCCCAGATGGTCGCCGCCCAGGATCAGGCGCGCGCGCGGCAGCCCGGCCCGATCCGCAATCCCATGAACGAAATCGCGAAAATCGACCGGCCGCATCCCGGTATAGCCGCCATCCTGATTGACTTGATTGCAGGTGGCTTCGACCAGTAGCAGGCCGCCACCTTCCACCGCCAGTTCGGCTGCCGCCCGCACGGCCAGTGGATGGGCTGAACAGACCGAACAGATGCCTCGCTGGCCGCGCGCCGACAGCAGATCTAGAAAACCATTTCCCGCCGCCAATGCCCGCCCCGTCTTTGCTTGAATGGATGTGTGCGCTGGATGCTATCATGCGACCCAAGCCGGCAACAGAACGGAACAGATGATCGCGCCACATCTCGACGTCGCCATCGTGGGCGAACTCAATCTCGATCTGGTCCTGGATGGCATTGGCGAGGCCATGCCGGTGGAGCGGGAGCTCCTGGCGTCCGCCTTTCATGTCACGCTGGGAAGTTCGGCGGCGATCCTTGCCCACAATCTGGCGGCGCTGGGGCCCAAGGTGGGTTTTGTCAGCCTGGTCGCTCGCGACGATTTCGGAGCGATGGCGCTCGATTTTCTGGCCAAGCGTGGCGTCGACCTTTCAGCGATGCGCACCAGCGACGGCGCGACCGGTTCGGGGGTCACCGTCGTGGTCAATCACGGCGCGGTCCGCCACATCCTGACCTATCCCGGCACCATGGTGGAGTTGAGGGGCGATCACCTCGATCTCGATTACCTTTGTTCGGCCCGCCATTTTCATCTGTCGTCACTGTTTCTGCTGAAAGGTTTGCAGGTTGACCTGCCGAAGCTTTTCCGGGCCATCAAGCGGCGTGGCTTGACGATCTCGCTGGACACCAATGACGATCCCGAGGATCGCTGGGGCGGCGTTCTCGAAGAATTGCTGCCTCTTATCGATGTGCTCTTGCCGAATGAGCGGGAGCTTCTACGCATGACAAAGAGAGAAACGCTGGAAGACGCGTTGACGGTGATCTCACGGACCGTGCCGCTCACGGTGGTCAAGTGCGGTGCGAAAGGCGCGATCCTTCAGCTGGGCGCCTTACGCCAAGCCGTTCCCGGCCTCAAGATCACGCCGGTGGATGCGATCGGAGCCGGCGACAGTTTCAATGCCGGATTCTTAGCTTGCTATGTGCGCGGCCTTCAGCCGGAGCTATGCGTGGCGGCCGGCAATGTCACGGGTGCGCTTTCGACCTTGAAGCGGGGTGGGATCGAAGCTTTCCGCGACCAACCCTTCCTGCAAAAGGCGCTTCAAGATTTGGCACCGGCGCCGGTCTTGCAGGCTCTCCGCGCCAACGAGTGATCATTTCCAGGTCCGCCAGCCTTTGCCGGCATGGTCTTCGGATGCCTTGACCTGGAACTCGCAGATCGCCTGACCCTGCATGCCGGTCGTCACGGGGCAGGAATCTTCCAGATGCTTCACATAGCGCAGCCATTGCGCGTTACGGGCGCCGAACAATTTGGGCCGGTTTTCCAGACAACGTTCCAGCGCATGGGGCGCGGTCCCGAACAGGCCGGCATAAACCGGCTCCAGGCAGGCGCGGACTTGAATATCGTCAGACCGGCCGGTCTGGCCGTCGAACAGGATTGCCAGCGTGATCGCGCCCGCCACCGCCAAGGCGGCTATGCGCCAGAGCGAGCGTGGCTGGCGTCGGTCCGAATAGCGAAAAGGCAACGGCTTTGCCGAATCCGGGCTATCGCCGAACATGTCCGGCTCCCTGTCTTTGGCAAAAGTTTAGCTTTTTACCGCCGATGCCGAAACCCCGGTCTTGCTGTCCGTCCTAAGCACAAGGTGGTGATGTTCCCCTCCGAAGGGTAAAACGCATTCCGACTCGCTCGCCATGTCGGCGCCGTCGCCAGGAGAATTGCCGTGTCTCAGAAGCCTATCAATCCCGTCAGCCGCCGCGCCTTCATGAGATTTATCGGCCTCACCGGCGGGAGTGCCTTGATGTACGACACCATGGTGGCGATGGGCTATGCCGGAACGTCGGACTTCAATGGCCCCATCAAACTCTCGGGCGATGTGAAAGGCGCCACGGTCTTGATCCTGGGCGCGGGTCTTGCCGGGATGACCGCGGCGTATGAGCTGCGCAAGGCCGGCTACAAAGTGCAGCTGTTGGAATATAACGACCGGCCCGGCGGGCGGAACTGGTCGCTCTATGGCGGCGACAGCTACACCGATATCGGCGGCGTGACGCAGAAGGTGCAATTCGCGCCTGGTCTTTATTTCAATCCCGGGCCGTGGCGGTTGCCGCATCACCATCGCGGCATCCTCTATTACTGCAAGCAGCTGAATGTGGCGTTGGAAACTTTCACCATGACCAACTACAACGCCTATATCCATTCGACCAAGGCGTTCGGCGGCAAGCCGCTGCGCCGGCGCGAAGTCGACATGGATTTCAGCGGCTATGTCGCGGAGCTTCTGGCCAAGGCGACCAGCCAGAACCAGTTGAGCGGCGCGCTCTCCAAGGACGAAAAGGACGGCTTGCTGCAGATCCTGCGTTTCTGGGGCGCGTTGGACAAGAATTACGAATATAAGAAAGGTCCGATTGCCAGCGAATTACGCGGCTATGCCGTCCAGCCCGGCGGCGGGTTGATGCCGCCGCCCGTGGATTCCGATCCCCTGCCGATGAAGCAGCTTTTCGCCTCCGACATGTGGGGCTTCCTGGAAGGGCGGGCTTACGATTATCAGACCCAGCTGTTTGAGCCCGTGGGCGGCATGGGCATGATCGGCAAGGCCTTCGGTAAGGCGCTGACCGGATCGATCAAATACAATTGCAAAGTCATCGACATCAAACAGGATGCAAAGGGCGTCGTCGCAACTTACGTCGATTCCAAGAAGGGCGGTGCGCCGCAGACGGCGCGAGGCGACTGGTGCATTTGCACGATCCCCGCTTCGGTCCTCAGCCAGATTCCCATGAATGTGGCCGCGCCGATGAGAAACGCGATCAATTCACTTTCCTATGAGTCCTCTTTCAAAGTCGGCTTGCAGTTCAAGCGCCGTTTCTGGGAAGAGGATGACGATATCTATGGCGGTATCAGCTACACCGATCAGCCGATCACCAACATTAGCTATCCCTCGACCGGCTTCTTCAAGGATGGCCCCGCGGTCCTTTTGGGCGGTTACGGCTATGGCAACAGCTTGGCCGATTTCAGCTTCGCGGCGCTGCCGCCGGATCAGCAGGTGCAATCCGCCGTCGAGCAAGGTTCCAAGATCCATCCGCAATATAAGAAGGAGTTCATGAACGGCGTTGCCGTCGCATGGCACCGCGTGCCTTTCACTTTGGGATGCGCGGGAAGCTGGACCGAAGAAGGCCGCGCCAAACATTATAACGATATGTGCGCCATCGATGGCCGCATCATGTTGGCCGGCGAACATTGTTCCAGGTTGCCGGCCTGGCAGGAAGGCGCGATTCTTTCTGCGTTGGACGCCATCGGACGCTTGCATAAACGCGTCACGACAGCTTGAGACAATCGGACATAACTCTCGCACATTTCATGAAGTGCGATGTTGCGCGTGCAAATTTGTTTGCGTGAATTTTGTCTACATTAATGGCTGCGTCACCTTCAATTTCTAAAACGCGAAAATCGTGAACAGCCCGCCCATCTCTTGATTGAGATGGGCAGGTTTTTCCTTGCCTTGGCGGGCGGGCAATGGTTTACGCCGCGCCGTGTTTCTGAATCCAGAACACATACATGTTGGAAAAGGTGTCCGGATGATCCCTCTCGAACACCTCCCAATTGTTGAGATTTGCCGTGGCGGGATTGCCGGGAAAGCGCTGCTTATAGGCTTGCATTGTGGCAGCGCCGATTTCGAAGCCCAGAAATGTCAGGCCATTGTTCTTGAGAAACGCGCCGATGGCAGAAAGGCTGGTGCGATGCTCCTGGACATGGAAGAGCAGGTCGCGGCAACTGCTCACGCCAAAAAAATCACCGAAATCCGCGCCGGGTTTCCCGTCCAGTGCAAGCAAATCCTGGCGGCAGCGTCTTATATCGTCGGCGGAAGTGCCATAGCCCCGCTCGGCAATGAACCGCCGCGCTTCGACGACGCCGTGACGCGCGGCTTCGCTGTAAAGCCCCACCAGCATGAACCCGCCAGGATTGAGCAGGGACAAAAGCGCCCGCCATCCGGCGAACGGGTCCCTCATATGATGAAGCACCCCTGAGCATTCCACCACATCGAAGCGGCGGTCGATCGTGCCGAGTTCCAGCAAATCCGCCTGAGCAAATTCTATATCGAGGAGATCCAATTCCTGCGCCTTGCGCTTGGCATAGCCGAGACTGGCCAAGCTGAGATCGATGGCTAGTACGCGCGCTGCCACGCCTTGCGCGATTTCCAGAGCAAGCTGGCCTGTACCGCACCCGGCGCTGAGAAAATCCGCCCTTTCCCGGGCGCTCCCGCGTTCGATGGCCGCAAGCGGAAATTTCCCACGCAAATAATGCTCGATGCTATCGGCCTTTTCGACCGGCGGCATGCGCACCCAGCGCGGATAGGGATTTTCTTCATATTGGCTCTGAACCAGGCGCGAGACGGTGTCTGCGACTTGCGTAAGTCTCGGAATAGAAGTGCGCAATTGCGCTTCTTCACGCGGCTCGCGCACTTGCTGCGCCAAAACGGCAGCGATCTCCGAAGGCCATGCCCTCTCCAGAAGCCCGGCCGCGCCGGAAAGAGAGCGGAGCGGAAAATAGACCGCCACCGTCAGCAGCCGCAAAGGTGAGATCGGCGTTTCGGCGTCAAGCGCCGCGGCCAAGCCATCGCGCAAGGCGTTCGCTTGGCGGATTTCCTCCTCGCCGTGAAAAAACACATATTCGTTGATGAAGCATTGGCGCGCCAGCGCCGCATAAAATTCCAACCCGGTTTCACCTGCGTCATCGTCCATTGCCGCTTCCAGCAAGGCGCGCCGCGCCAGGGTGAGGAAGCGCTCGAGTTCGATGTCGGTGTTTTGCGCCGAAACCAGCAGCGCCAGGAGCAGTTCGTCCGCCGCCAACGCGCCCGCGCCATCGGGGCCGAACAATTCGGATGCCGGCAGAGACTGCGGCCAAGCTCGAACGGCGCGTGCCACGCAAGCGCCGGTCTGCGCGGCCTGCTTGATTAGATTGGCGCTGCTGTGTGCAAGTTCATTCGGCCTGACCCAAGGCTCGTGGATGGCGCGCGTCATCAGACGGCGGACCTCGCCATTCTCGTCTGTCCATCCAGGCTGTTTGACGATGCTTACAAAGACGCGCTTGGCGTTCGAGGTCTCTTTGATCCGCAGGGACTGAAGGATTGTCTTGAGCGCACCCTTGGCATCGCCTTGCATGGCCAGCGCGTAAGCAAGCCCGATCAATCCCTCATTATTTTCCGGCGCGATCTGCACGAGCTGCCGGTAAGCCGCAACCGCTTCGTTCAGGCGTCCCTGGTCCTTGAGCATGCCGGCAAGATTGCCCAGCGCCCGCACCAAATTTGGCGCGCGCGCCAGCGCCTGGCGAACACTGGCTTCCGCTTCCTCCCGCTTGCCCTGCTCCCACAGCACCGTGCCGAGATTGTCATAGGCTCCGGCAAAGTCCGGCTTCAGGTGAAGCGCCCGGCGAATGCAAGCTTCGCCTTCATCGAAGGCGCCTTGGCGGCAAAGTGCTGCGCCCAGATTGTTGAGGGCCTCGGCATAGGCCGGCTGCTGCGCCAGCGCGCGGCGATAGCAATCCACCGCTTCCCCCGGCTTGCCTTGCTCATAGAGCACGATGCCGAGATTGTTGTGAGCATTGGCGAAGCCGGGCTGAAGGGCGAGCGCCTGGCGAAGGCTGGCCTCCGCTTCGTCCAGTTTGCCCTGCTCGCAAAGTGCGCTGCCCAAATTGTAAAGCACACGCGCCAGACCCGGCTTGATGGCGAGCGCCTGGCGATAACCGGCGATAGCCTCACCCAGGCGGCCCGCCTGATGATGCGCGACAGCTTGCGCCAATACGCTTGGGAGGTCCGGCGCCAAAACAGTCCTTGGGAGATCACGATCCGCTCTGGAATCTTAGCTCCGTCAGAACCCTTTTCAATATGGACCGGCGGGCGTCGGATGGCGGCTCCGGCGGCGGGCTTTCCGCGCCGTCTCCACTGCATTATCCGGCAGCCGCGGTTCTCTCGCACGGACCATCTAAACTTCTGATCTGACAAGGTCTTCTATTTCCGCAAGGGTACTTTTCCGGCTAAAAATAGGGCGAGCGTTCCGGTACTTTCTGTGTAGACTGGGAAAACATCAAAACAACGAGGGGTGTGGGCGATGGAAGCGACGCGCAGGGACGCAATTGGCTTTGTGGGCGGCGCGGCCGCAGCCGCGATGGCGGGCCCGGCCCTGGCGCAAAGTGCGCGCAATCTGGGCAGCAAGTCCAAGACCATGTTCTGGGTGGCGAGCTGTACCCCCTGCGACAAGAATCTCAAATTCGATCCTGGCGCCTTCAAGGATGTGTTGGCCTGGTTCAAGCATAACGGCGCGGACGGTGTCGTGGTTCTGGGCACGACGGGCGAATATCCTTCCTTCGGCGCCGAAGAGCGCAAGCAAGTGATGGAAGTGGCCGGCAAGAACAAGAACGGCCTCAACATCATCTGCAGCTCGGGTACCTCCAATTTCACCGAGACCATCGAACTTTCCAAACACGCCGCCGATCACGGCGCAGAGGGGCTCCTGGTCATTCCACCCTTCTATTACAAGAACCCGCCGCTGGCCGGATTGGTCCGCTATTATACGCTGCTGTTCGACGCGGTGCCGCAAAGCCTGGCGGTCAACCTTTATCATATCCCCTCCATGAGCGCGGTGCCGATCTCAACCGATCTGCTCAAGGCGCTGAAGCATTATCCCAATCTGGCCGGGATCAAGGATTCCGAAGAGGACATGCCGGAATATAAGCAGTTCGTGGCGAATTTCCCCGATCTCAACATGCGCACCGGCACCGACACCAAGCTGGAGTATGCGCTGTCCAAGGGCATGGGCGCGATCCTTGCGGAGGGCAATGTTTTCTGCCGCCAGATCGCCGACATTTTCGCTGCCTACCGCGCCGGGAAAGACATCCATGCGCCCTTCCAGAAGTTCGAGGCGCAGCAGGCTCTGTTGCGCAAACTCGGCGGCGAAATCGATTCCTATGGTCCGATGAAATATGCGCTGAGTCAGCAGATGGGGGTGCCGCAATTCTATCAACGCCCGCCCAATCTGGATGTGACGGAGCCGCAGAAGGCGGCGATCCGCAAAGGTCTTGCCCAGATCAAGGAAATGGGTTGATCCGTCTGACGGTTTAATTTTCCTTAGAATTCATTCGAGGGTGGAAATATGCAAAAGAAGATTTTGACGGGGCTGGCGCTTCTTCTGTTGACCGGTTCGGCCTTGGCCCAGACCGGACAGAATGTCGATTGGCCGCTCTATCTGGGCGACGCCACGGGCAGCAAATTCAAGCCGATCGATCAGATCAACGCGTCCAATTTCTCCAAGCTCGAAGTCGCCTGGCGCATCAAGACCGACAATTTCGGCAACCGGCCGGAATACAAGCTGGAAGGCACGCCCCTTGAAGTGAATGGCGTGGTCTATGCATCTGCTGGCTCGCGCCGCGCCATCATTGCCCTGGATGCTGTAACCGGCGAGCTTCTATGGACCCATGGCGAGAAGGAAGGCGCGCGCGGCGCCGCCGCGCCCAGGCAATTGTCGGGCAGGGGGCCGGCCTATTGGTCCGACGGCAAGGACGCGCGCATTTTCTATGTCACACCCGGCTACCAACTGGTCGCGCTCGACGCCAAGACGGGCATGCGGGTGCAATCCTTCGGCGATCATGGCGCAGTCGATCTGAAGGCAGACGACAGCCAGAAGATCGAACCCGATCTGACCACCGGCGAAATCGGCTGGCAGTCCGCGCCGACGGTCGCCGGCGATGTCGTGCTGGTGGGATCGGCGTTCCGCGAAGGCTTCACGCCGACCAGCTTCAAGAACAACAAGGGTTCGGCGCGGGGCTTCGACGTGCGCACCGGCAAGCGGCTCTGGCAGTTCCGCACCATTCCACAGAAGGGCGAGCCGGGCGCGGAGACTTGGCTCAATGATTCCAATATCGCCGCGGGCAATACCGGCATCTGGACCGAGATGACGGCCGATGTCGAAACCGGTCTCGCTTATCTGCCGGTCGAGCAGCCCACCTCGGATTTTTATGGCGGCCATCGCCCCGGCGCCGGTCTTTACGGCAACAGCTTGGTGGCGGTGGATCTGAAAACCGGCAAGGTCAAATGGTATTTCCAGCTCATCCATCACGAAATCTGGGACTATGACCTTTCCTCGGCGCCGCTCTTGATGGACATCACCGTCAGCGGCAAACCGATCAAGGCGGTCGCGCTGCCGACCAAGATGGGTTACCTCTATGTCTTCGACCGCATCACGGGAAAACCGGTTTGGCCTATCCCGGAGCGTAAAGTCGAAAAGGGCAATGCCCCCGGCGAATGGTATTCGCCAACCCAGCCGATCCCCACGCGTCCGGCTGCTTATGCGCGCACCGGCGTTTCGATCGATGACCTGATCGATTTCACGCCAGCATTGCGTCAGAAGGCGATCGAGAACGTCAAGAATTACAAATTGGGGCCGATGTATACGCCGCCGGTTCTGAGCCAGCGGCCGGGTCCCTTGGCAACCTTGAGCCTTGGTCCCGCCAATGGCGGCACCAATTGGCCCGGAGGATCTTTCAATCCAGAAAATCACACTGCCTATCTCTTCGCCTGCAATTCCTGTTTGCAGCCGATGGGGCTGGTGCCGCCGCCGCCCGGTTTCTCCGATCTTCGGTATGTGGAAGGAGAGGCGGGCCAAAAGGTGGAGATGGTCAATGCCTCGGGTGCGAATGCCGGCGCCGATTCGGCCCCGGCGCCGCGTGCCGTGGCGCCGCCGCCGCCGCCGCCGGCAAATGATTCCGACGATTTCGGCCTGACCGTCAGCGGTCTGCCGCTGATCAAACCGCCTTACGCGACTATCAGCGCCATCAATCTCGACAGGGGCGACATCGTTTGGCAGGTGGCGCATGGCGAGTCGCCCAATTTCATCCGCAACAATCCGGCGTTGAAGGGGCTCAACATCCCGCGCACGGGACAGACCAGCTACAATATTGGCACGTTGGTGACGAAGTCGCTGGTGATCGCGGGCGATCCGCAAGTCACCGTCACGCCCGATCACCCGCGTGGTGCGATGCTGCGCGCCTATGACCAGGCAAATGGCAAGGAAGTGGGCAGCGTGCTGATGCCGGCTGGCCAGTCCGGCTCGCCCATGACTTATATGGTCAATGGCAAGCAATACATCATCGTAGCGGTCTCAGGCGGCAATTATTCCGGCGAATATATCTGCTACACCCTGCCGGATAATGGGTGAGGCGCGACCCGAAGGGGCAAAACGGTTCAGTGGACCGTTTTGAGCGCCGAACGCCGCAAGCCCAAGCGAGCGGCCGGAGGGGGCGGTAACGCTACCTCCGTCGCGAGCCCAAGCGAGCGGCCTGAGGAGGGACGGTAACGCTATCTCCGCCGCGAGCCCAAGCGAGCGGCCGAAGCAGCGCTGCCCTCGCTTCGCTCGAAGCGGGGCCAGCTCTTCCAAGCTCGCTGTTGCTCGCCGCTCTGACCTATATATGTCTGCCGTTATATGTCTGCCGTAGGTCCCAGCGCCGCGACTGATGCGGCAAAGACACAATTCTATACTCGAGTATTAGTTTACACACCGTCGTATCGGAGGCCACTTTTCCGTTAACGGGCAGGTATAGCCCGGGCTTTGCCGTTGCCGACAGGGGACCTTCGATACCTCCTTTGCTGCGTGGAAAGCCCACAATTCGGCGCGTGCAAACGCGCCTGTACGTGAACGCGCAACCAAGGGGACCAATGATGCGTACTTCGTTCAGGCCGAACTTTAAGCAATCCCTTCTCATCGGAACGTCGATCGCCGCCTTTGCGGCCGCGCCCGCGATGGCGCAGAACAATGCTGGCGGCAACGAAACCGTGATCGTGACCGGTACGCGCGTTCAGGGCATGACAGCTGCCGACTCGGCCGCGCCCATTACCGTGTTGGGCGCCGACGCGCTGACCAAAGGCACCGGCTCGACCGATCTGCGTCAGGCGCTGGGCCAGACTGTTCCCTCATTCACCGCGCAACAATTCGGTGGCGACACTGCGAACCTGACGCTTTCCGCTGCGCTTCGTGGCCTTTCGCCCAATGACACCTTGGTTTTGATCAACGGCCATCGCCGTCACTATACCGGCAATCTGCATGTCGACGCGGGCGGCACGGCGGCCGGCAGCTCCTCGGCCGACTTGTCCTTCATCCCGGAAGCGGCGATCGACCATGTCGAAGTGCTGCTGGACGGCGCCGCCGCGCAGTACGGCACCGACGCCATCGCCGGCGTCGTGAACATCATCCTGAAGAAGAAGTCTTCGGGTGGTCAATTCCAGGCCACGGCGGGCGACTATTACAATCGCGGCGGCCGCAGCCCGGGCGACAATGGCGAAAGCTATGACCTGTCCTACAATATGGGCATGCCCCTTTTCGACAAGGGCTTCGTCAATATCACTGTCGAGAAGCAGTACGGCAATTTCACCCAATATGGCGGTGCCGACAATCGCATGCTCAACGCCCAGGGCCTGCCGGTCGGCCAGAACACCGTCACCAGCGTCGGTGCCAATGGCGTCGCGAGCCTTTCAGCGCATGGCAACGGCATTCCGAACTCCTTGGTGACCAACACGATCGGTTATCCGCGCAACAATCCGATCAATGGTAACCCGGAATATCAGAACACGATGGCGGAGCTGAACTCCCAGTATGATTTCTCGGACAGCTTCTCGCTTTATGCGTTCGGCACCTTTGGGCACAAATTCGCCAAGTCGTTCGAGAATGACCGCCTGCCGAACCAGATCATCGCGACCATCGGCTCCAATCAGCCTTGGAGCCCGACCAACCTGAACGGCTACGCGGTTGGGTCCAGCACGCCCGACGGTCTTCACCCTGTGGCGAGTGCAGCTGGCACCTCCCAGATCGCCGGCTCTGTCGCCGCTCCTGGTCAAGCGGGCGCTGGATTGAACAGCAGGGGTCAGATCATCGCGTCCGGCAATGCCGGCAACCTCTACAGCAGCACACTGATCAACGTGAACAATGGCGCGCTGCTGCCGGCCGCTCAAGGTGCAGGCACGCTGGGCACAACGCCGGAACTGGTCATGTATCCTCAAGGCTTCCGCCCGATGGAAGTGCTGAAGGAAGACGATTACCAGTATGATATCGGCACCAAGTTCAACGCTCTCGGCTGGGACGTCGACGTCAATGTCGCCTACGGCAAGGACATCGACAATATTTATACTTGGAACTCGGGCAACCGCTCGTTGTTCATCGACACCCATACCTCGCCCACCAACTTCTTCGATGGCGGTTTTGTGGCGAGCCAGCTCAACGGCACCATCGATGCCACGCACGGCTTCAATGTCGGCATGGCATCGCCTCTGACGGTGGCGATGGGCGTGGAAGCGCGCGAAGACCTCTATGGCATCTTCGCCGGCGACCCACTGTCCTACTACAAGGAAGGCGCGCAATCCTTCCCCGGCTTTGCTCCCGCTGGCGCCGGCACCCACAGCCGCAAGAATTACGCGGGCTATATCGATCTGGCGATCGCTCCGATCGAAGAGTTGCAACTCGATGTGGCAGGCCGCGCCGAACACTATACCGATTTCGGCGATACCCAGATCGGCAAGATCACGGCTCGTTATGACATCAGTCCGCAATTCGCCGTCCGCGGCACGCTTTCGACCGGCTTCCGCGCGCCCACCTTGGCGGAAGAATTCTATACGGCGGTCAACGTGTCGCCCAATACCGCCACGGTGCAGTTGCCCGCCAACTCCGCAGCTGCGCAGCTCCTTGGCTTGGAGGGCCTCAGGCCCGAAACCTCGGTGAGCTACAGCGCCGGTATCGTGGCCCATCCGCTGGCGGATATGAGCGCCACGGTGGATGCCTACAGCATTGCCATCGGCAACCGCATCACCACCTCAGCCACGCTGAACAATGTGGGTGGCGCGATCAATGTGGGGCTGGTGACCTCGGCCATCGCGCTGGACAATGTTTCGCTCGATCCCACCGCCACGCAGCAGGGCGTCACCGCCTTCCTGAATGCGGTTTCGACCCTCACCCAGGGCGTGGACTTTACGGTCAGCTACCCCACCGATTTCGGCGATTACGGCCTGGTGGATTGGACTTTGGCGGGCAACTACAACACCACCTCTGTTTCGCGCGTGGCGCCGACACCCGCTGTGATCACCAGTTCTCCCGGTGCTGCAAACGCGACCTTCTTCCGCCCGGACACGCTGTTCAACTATGTCCACACGGAGTCGCCCTGGAAGATCGGCCTGACCGCCGGCTGGAGCCTGGACGAGTTCGGCGCCACCATCCGCGAGACCTATTGGGGACCGCGGCACCTGCTCGCCACACCGAACAATGGCGGCCAGCTGATCCCGTTGGCCCAGGCTGGCGTGATGCTTACCGACGCGGAAGTTCGCTATAACATCACCGACCAACTCCAATTCGCGATCGGCGGCAACAACCTCTTCAATATCCGGCCCGATACCAATGGCTTCGCGCGCGATGGCGTTCTCACATCGACTGTGACCGCTCTCAACGGCAACAATGCCGCCAGTGGCGTTGCCATTCCCTCCGGCAATGGCAATGTGGACAACACATATCTCGGCACGTCCTGGAACCCGAACGGCGGCTATTATTACGGCCGCATCCAGTACAGCTTCTAAGGTTTGCCTTCACCAATGGACCCGCTCACCCAAATGGGTGGGCGGGTTTTTCGTGTCTGAAGTGGAAAGAAAAAGCCCGGACCTAGTCCGGGCTTTTTCTTCATGCAGCAAGTGCGGCTTTATCAGAAATCCAGCAGCAGAACTTCCGCGGCCATCTCGCCTTTCGGCCCCTGGCCAATCCGCACCTTGACCCGCTGACCCTCGCGCAATTCGGCGATATCGCCGCGCCTCAGCGTCTCCATATGCACGAAAATGTCCGGCGTTCCGGCGCCACGCGAAATGAAGCCGTAACCCTTGGAACGGTTGAACCATTTGACCACACCCTCGAAGGCGGGCCCGCGCGGTTCGGCAATGTAGCGCGGCGGATGTTCCACCGGTTGCGGCATGGGCCGGGCGGTCGAATTGTCCACCGATATCAACTTGACGGCCTGCCAGCCCCGGCTACCCATCACCGTGTCGCAGACCACTGTGGCGCCTTCCTGGACCGCCCGAAAGCCGGATTGGCGAACGCAAACCTGGTGCAGGAGGATGTCGTCGCTTCGCTCTGACGACGTGATGAAGCCATAGCCTTTGATGAAATCGAACCATTTGACTTGGCCCGCGATCCGCGTGGGATTGGGGTCTGGCATGTGGTGTGCTGCCGCCAAACTTGTTCTTATACTTGCCTGTGGATGATGCTCCATTCCTCTACCTCCCGGGGACCCCGGGCTAACGCACCGCCCGCTCAAATCGGCGATTCGTCAACAGGTTAGGGACGTGCTGGGGGCCTGTCTGTGATAGGAAAGGAACGGGGCGTTCCAAATACGGAACGCGGGACTTTCGACCACTATGAAACAACGGAGATGCCGCGCCAGCCCGACGCGGAAAGGCTGTCAGATCGTTTTGCAGGACCGCGCTTGCCGACATGACTGTAGATGAGATGAATCAGCCCGCGGTTGCGCATCGCGCCCGGGACATTCTTGGTCTTGCCGAGCTGGAGCGTTTTCCGAACGCGCTGCCGACCCGGCCTGAACATCTCTGGCGATTGGACGGCTTCGCCGCGAATGTGCCGTTCACCAATCCCATGTTTGTGCCGATGGGCGCCGTGGCCGATCCGGGCCTTCTTTATGCAGCGGTTAGCACCGTGGTGGGCAGGCACGAAGCGCTGAGAACCCGCCTGGCTCTACAGGACGGACGTCCCGTTCAGATCGCGGAAAACTGGAAGGTCAGGGGCCTGGAACTGATCGACGTCCAAAAACGCGATCTTCTGGATGATCGTCCCGGAAACAAATCGGCGGTCAGCGAATTCACCCAGAGCGTGCTGGACCTTTATGCCCAGGAAGGGTTTCTCTGCCGCGCTTTCCGTGATGAGGACCAGAATGTCAGCCTTGGCTTCGTCGCCCATGGCTATTTTTCCGATGCCTGGTCCTCTCAGGTGATCCTGCGCGAACTGCGCAGCGCCTGTGCCGCGCTCAAGATGGGGCAGGCACCTGCCTTTGCGCCAGTGCAGCAATATACACAGTACGCGCTGGCACAGCGCCGGTCGCTCGCCCGGGACCTGGGGACACATCTGTCCTATTGGCAGCAGAAATTTCAGAGCATGTCGCCCGCTCCCTTGCCTTACGACCAGAGCGGCGCCAACGGCCCTCGTGGGCGCTCCTATTTCTTCCTGAGGAGCGACGTCCTCACCGGGCTTCTGGCCGCTGCCGAGGCCCACAAACTGTCCCTAACACTGATCCTGATGGCCGCCTACCAATTGTCGCTCGCCCGCTGGACGCGCGGGGCGGACATTTTGTCAGCGGCCTATACCGCCGACCGGGTGCATCCGGAATTTCACCATACGGTGGGATTCCTGGTCACCAACATGCCGATCTGCGCCAGGATCAACCGGAACGGCGATCTGCCCACATTCCTGCGCGAATTCGCGCGGGACTTCTATGCCAGCTATGCCCATCGCGAACTCTCATGCGAGCTTTACGAGGCGATCTTCCAGCCCCCCAAACCCTTCTGTGCCAGCGTCTTCAATTTCGTGCCGCTGCAACGCAACTTCTTCAGCAGCGAGCTTCATTCGATGACCGCCTTCGATGGCACGATCACGGGGCCTGACGCTGAAAAGCCCGCCATCTATCGCGACCTTTATCTGGGGTTGACGCAATATCCCAACGGCATCCTGGGCAAGGTCTTCTACAATGCGGGCGCCTTCACGCCGGCCCGGATAGAGACATTCATCGGTCACTTCCGCCATGTGACGCAGGAGATTGCGGCCGATCCCCGTCTCAAATTGAAGGACCTGTGGCATTGAAGCCTGACGCGGGTTGCGCCTGGCTCACAGATATGGGGCGCAAAAAATCGGCAGCTTACCGTTTTTCGTCCAGTGTCGGGTTGATATAGCCCGCGAAAAGCGAGTTCACCAACAGATCACCCCGGTACTCCTTCGCAAGGTCGTTGGGGTGAATGAACTCGTCCCGGAACCAAGGGAAGCGCTGAGGATCAAAGGATTGAAGGATCCAGTCGATCGTGCGCTTGACGCGCGCGATGCGCTTGGCGTCGGGATGATAAGCCATCCAGATGTCGATGGGATGCACGATGCCGATATCCAGGGGAACCAGTTGCGTGCCGATCGCCTGGGCATAGGTCGCCAGCATGCCAATGCCCGCGCCTTTCGCGATCGACCAATAATGCGCGCTGGCAACATTGCTGCGCAACGAAACGAGCCCTATGGGCGAGATGCCAGGAAACAGCTGATCGTAAAGCTCCTGGGAGCGCTTGCGGCCGTCCGACTGGACGACGATGCGATGATCCTTGAGATCGGCCACGGATTTCGGGTAGCCGTAAGTGTCCAGATAGGATTTTGAAGCGAAGAACATGGCGTGCATGCGCCCGATCTTGGCCATTCTCAGATCGGGCGCCTGCGGACGTTCCAATTGAATCGAGACATCCGCTTCAAGCCTGAGGACGTCGGCCGATTTCATCGCGCAGTTGAGATGCACCATCAATTTGGGGTTGGCGCGCTGGAATTCGACCAGACGCGGCGCCAGCCAGAATGTGCCAAGACCCTCGGTAACGGCCAGGCGTACCTCGCCCTCGACGTCTTTCTTGACGGAGTTGCGGGCCTGCAGCAGATCGAAGGAGGCCGCTTCCATCCGTAGGGCGGCGCTGCGGATTTTTTCACCTTCGGCGGTGGCGCGCACGCCATCGACGTGACGCGTCAGCACAATGACGCCCAACGTGTGCTCGAGCTCATCCACTTTACGCCGCAGTGCATTGATGGATTGGCCCAGCCTGTCGGATGCGGCACGAAAACTGCCGCTGCGCAAGACTTCCAGAAAAATGCGCACAGTTTCCCAGTCCGGAACCTGTCTCGGCTGAACAAGGACAGCATGTTCGCCTTGGGGAACACCCTGTTCCTCTGCAGACCGCAGACTCGTGTCTCCGATCAAGAAACAATCTCCTCCGTTAACCGAACATTTACCATATTAAGGCCCGTCGAATTCGAGGCAGACATGACAGAACACCCGCTGAGATTGGTTCGCGAAAATTCCTCCACAGTCAAGCACGAAAAGGCTAAGCATTATCTTGGCAGCATGGATTCGGCGAAATATGCCAAGCACTTAGTCCTTTTCCGCACCAAGCCCGATGCGGTGCATGCATTGCTCGAGGCGGCCCGGCAGCACATCCCGGGCATGGCTAGCGACGAAGTTGTTCAGCGCGTTCTGGCCCACAATCCCGATTGCCTTTGGACCATCGCGCGCAAGGCCAAATACAATCCCGATGCGCCCAAGGGCGAAGGCTTCATCGCGATGCTGCCACTGACAGCCAAGGGCTTGTACCGGCTGGCGATGAAGGAGTTTGACGGGTCAGACCCCGCTCTGAACCTGATCGCGCGGCCCGGTGAAAGACCGGCGGGGCTCTATATGTGGGGAACTTATGCGCCTGGCCCCCTGGCGGGCGCCATTAGCCTCTTCATGAAGGAAATCGCGGCGCTGCCCTATGCCGGTGTAAACCTCTATTCGCGGCCCAACACACCGGAGGGTGTGCGCTACAATGAGGCGCTGGGTCTCAAGAAGGCGCCCGTGATCGCAGGCATCGTCGCTTCGCATCTTTATGAGTTCGTTCGCGGCGGGCCCGGCAAACCGATCTACGACACCTATCGCAATGGCGCCAGCCCGGACGGATTGAGCGTCATCGTAGCCCGCTCCTTCGACGATCTGATGCGCGTGGTTGCTATCCGCAGCGCCGTCTATATGGGCGAACAGGAATGTCCCTACAACGAGGAGTATGACGGCAACGATATGTCGGGGACACATCTGCTGGGTTTCGTCGGTGATGAGCCGGCGGGCTGCACCCGCATTCGTTTCTTTGCCGATTTCGCCAAAATCGAACGGCTGGCGGTACGCAAGGAATTCCGCCACACGCGGCTTTCCTTCCAATTGGTTCGCGCCAGCATGGAATTGGCGCGCATGAAGGGTTATCGCGTGCTTTATTGTCACGTGCAGAAGCACATGGTCAATTTCAACGCCAGGTTCGGCTTCAGGGTCTTGAAGGACAGGCCGGAATTCGTCTTCTCTGATTTCGAGTATGTCGAGATGGTGGCGCATGTGGAGCCGCATCCGGACGCGGTCAGGCTTGGCGCCGATCCATATAAGATCATCCGCCCAGAAGGGCGCTGGCATGTGCCGGGGATACTTGAGGCTTCCGCCACGCGGGAGGCAAGCCGACCATCGATCGGGAAGCATTGAGATGGCAGCCGTCATCGATTTTCTGGAGTTCAAGAGCCAAAGCGCGACCCCGACCTTGGTCCTGGTTGGCCTCCATCAATATCTCGATGGCGGCGCCGATTTCGACGCCTATGGCGGCATGCTGGCCAATTGCCGGACCTTGCTGGCCCGTGCCAAGGCACACAATGTCCCTATTGCGCATGTGCGCAGCATCAATCCGAAGAGCGCCAGCGACCGGCTGCGTTACCCGCAATGGATTGCGGGGTTTGAGCCTATTCGCTCCGACATGGTTTTCGACCTGCTGCAACCATCCTGCTATTCAAATCCGGAATTTTCCCGAGTTATGGAATATTCTAATGGAAACTTTGCGATCGCGGGAATGTTCGGGGAAACCACTTGCCTTTCCACGGCAATCGACGCGTATCACCGAAACCATCACTTCACTTATATCGCCGATGCGACGGCTTGCCGGGCCGGCGGGGACCTTCCCGCGCACCAGTTCCATGAGGTGGTGTCCCAACTGATGTCCGTCTATGGCACAGTGACCGACGGCAGCAAGTGGAGCAGGCTCCTGCCCATGCGCCGGGACGTCAGCTGATGATTTTTCAGGCAGTTCGTCTGGCCCCCCTGGCCGGATCATCGCATGAGAAGGATCGCTCAACCGTCCGAGCGTCTCGCCTTTTGCGAAAAAGCGCGCCAAACTTACCCGTAATGTTCGAGATCACAGAAGGCGGCGCCAGCGGTCGCCTAAGTATATCGGCTGGAAGGGCCTGATGAAGAAGCAATCCGTGGAAGATTCCATCCTGTCACTGCTCAGCGAAACGTTCCCGGAAAGGACCTGTGGCGCCATCACGCGCGATACGGATCTGGCGCGCGATCTGGACGCTGACTCGATGACGATGGTGTCCCTGATCTTTTCCATCGACCAGAAATTCCACGTCGGAACCGATCAGCTGGGAGATCTTATCGTGAACTGCCATACGGTGGGCGATTTGATCAATGCGACCGAACGATTGCAGCATGAGCGCGCCTGATCGGTTCCCGCAACGGTCGCGTGCTCCCTCTGTTCCTGGCTCCGGGCGCACATGAAACTGGATCAACTCGTCGCCAGCCTTTCCGCCAAGAAGGGCGCCGTTGTCGTGCTCAATCAGGGGCAGCAGATCCGTCACAGCTTTGCGGACCTTGCGGAAGATGTCGCCAAGGCGCGCGCCAACCTGATCCGCTGGAAGGTGCGAGCGGGGATGCGCGTGGGCGTCTTCGCGCCCAATTCCTATGCCTATATCGTCTACGATCTGGCCTTGGTCGATTTGGGCGCCATTTCAGTGCCCTTCACTGACGATTTCACCGGTTCGCTCAACCGCGCCCTGATGGACCAATATAATGTCGCGTTGATGCTTGTGGGGGCGGGCGTCAAGCATGGCTTTGGCGAGGAAGATAATTTCGTCGCCGTCATGGGCGAGGCCAATGCGGCGGTTTCGGCGATCCCACGTATCCCTTATGCGAACGGAGATGATCCCGATGATCTCTGCCTGGCTTTTTCCTCCGGTTCGGCCGGTGGTCTCAAGGGACTCATAATCAGTCGAAGCGGCTCGGAGATGACCGTGCCGCCCATCGCCAAAGCAATCGAAGTGACGGGCCAGGACCGGCTGCTGCTGTTCCTGCCCATGTCCAACTTCCAGCAGCGCAACATGTATTACGCGGCGATCTGGTACGATTTCGACATCATCGTCACGGATTACACCCAGCTCTATCCGGCCTTGAAGCTTTTGGGGCCGACAATCCTTATCGCGCCGCCGATTTTCTACCAGCTCATTCATAACCGGTTCTCCCCGCCCGCCGCCAAGACGCTGCGCCAGAAGCTGATCTGGCCGCTGCTATCGTTGCCGGTGAGCCGGTGGTTGCGCAAACGGATCGCGAAATGGGCGTTCAAAGACGTCTATGCCATCTTCGGCGACCATATGCGGCTTCTGATTTCGGGCATGGCGCCGCTGAACCGCAATGCCATAAAATTCTTCGACCATCTGCAATTGCCGCTTTGCGAGTCTTACGGCTTGGCGGAGTCCGGGTCATTGACCTACCGGCCCGCCTTCTCCACCAAATACAGTTCGGTCGGCAAGCCGCTGGATGGCATCACCATTCAATTCGAGGAAGACGGCGAAATCATCGTGCAGCGCGAGCGTTTTTTGACGCGGAAATATTTCCAATGCGCACCCGGCGAGAATGAGGCGACTTTTCTGGACGGCAGCCATGTCGCCACCGGTGATATCGGACGGCTCGACGAAGACGGCTATCTTTATCTTCTAGGCCGCAAAAAAGAGCTGATCGTAACGCCAGCGGGCTACAAGGTGCATCCCGAGGTGCTCGAAGGCGAACTGAATGCTTGCGACGATATCGTTCAATCGGTGGTCTTCCAGAAACCGGGCGCGTCGCATTTGAGCTGCGTCGTCGTGCAGGGCGAGGATCGTTCGGAGGGCGCAGTCCGGCGGATCCGCAAACATGTCGATACCGCGATGGCGGGCAGGAAAGTACGCATCGGCGAGATCACGTTCGCGGAAGAACCCTTCTCCACCGAGAACGGTATGCTCAGGCCCAATTTGAAATTGAACCGCAGAGTGATCGTCGCCAAATATGCGAACCTCTCGGCGGCGCGTGCCTGATTGCGCCAACCCCGTCCCCGGTTTGCGTACCGGAGAACGCGTCCGCCCCGCAAATGCGCCGAAGGACCGCTAGCGGCCCAAGGCCTTCACCAGACCCACGATATGCCGGCGCAATAGAGAATCTTCGATCGCCATGAAGCCACTCAGCAGGCTTTTGCCTTCCGAGGACTTTGCGAACCGCATGAGATCCTTGCTCGAACTAGCGGATTGGGTCTGCTGGCCGTCAAGCACCATCAATTCGCCCACCGAGATATTCAGAAAGCGGGAAATCTTGATGAGCGTGGCGGCGGAAACGCGATTGGTCCCGTTCTCGTATTTTTGCACTTGCTGGAACGAGACACCGAGATGCTTGCCCAGCGCGGTCTGGGAAATATTGGCGCGTTGGCGGTACATTTTAAGACGTCCACCGATCGCTTTATCGATGGCATGCGTGTTGGCCTTCGGCACGGTACGCCCCTAAATTGACAGCGCCCAGTACACGGCGCCCACACCCACGATATGGCCTTCCATGCGAGCTTGTCCATACGGGATGTGTGGGCGATATCGTAGCGACAACTTGAGGCTGTGCCGGTCAGCCGAACAAATTGGCGATGGCCTGTTTCAGGTCCGTTTCGCTGAACGGCTTGCTCAATTTTTCCCAATTTCGATCCGCGCCCGACGGAAGCTCGGCATAGCCGGTGGCCAGGATGACCGGCAGGTCCGGCCACCGGCTTTTGATGGCAGCGATCAGCTGGGCGCCCGACATTTGCGGCATGGCCTGGTCGGTGATCACCAAATCCACCTCGGCCTCCGCCAGGGTTGCAAGGGCCTCCTCGCCCGAGTGGGCTTCCAGCGGGTGGTGGCCGAGATCCTCCAGCATGGCCGTGGTGTTGAAGAGGACCAGACTGTCGTCGTCCACCGCCAGGACCTTAAGAGTTGCGGATGGGGCGGCGCCGGTTTCGGCTGGGACAGGGGATGTGGCTTCAGCCGAGACGATGGCCGCGGGCAGCCACATCTCCGCGGTTGTGCCTTCCCCTTTGCGGCTTTTCAGGATGAATCGTCCGCCGATTTGTTCGGCCATGCCATGGACCATGGGCAGGCCCAGCCCAGTGCCTTTGCCCACGCCTTTGGTGGTAAAGAAAGGCTCAGTTGCACGCGCCAGCGTCTCCGCGTCCATGCCTTCGCCATGGTCGATCACCGACAAGCAGACATAGGAGCCCGGCGTTAGGCCGGTGTGATGGCGCATGTCTACGCGCTCGGTCCGCGCGTTGATTTCGACAATTCCGCCATCCCGCGAGGCGTCGCGGGCGTTCACGGTCAGATTCAAAAGCGCCAATTCCAGCTGATTCTCGTCGGCCAGTACCGGACGGAGCCCCGGCGAAAAATCAGTTTCGATTCGAACGCCGGGGCCGATCGATCGCTGCAGGAGGTCCACCATGCCTTCCACCAACCTGGCCAGATCGACGGGCTTGGGATTCAGCGATTGCCGTCTGGCAAAGGACAGCATCCGCTGGGTCAAGGCCGAACCGCGCTGGGCCCCCTGAACGGCATTGTCCAACAGCTTGGCCACGGGTGAATCGGCGGGAAGACGCTTTTTCGCCAATTCCAGACTGCCCAGGATCGCCATCAGGAGATTGTTGAAGTCATGGGCAACGCCACCGGTCAATTGGCCGATCGCATCCATTTTCTGGGACTGGAACAGAGCGTGCTGCGCTTGTTCGAGCTCGCGTTGCGCCTTCTTGCGCTCGGTGACGTCGCGCGTGACTTTGGCATAGCCGATCACCTCGCCCGCCGGATCGCGAATAGGATCGATCACCACATGGGCGTGGAACGTGCTGCCGTCCTTGCGGACCCGCAGGGCCTCCCGCTCATAGCGGCCCTCTTGCGCCGCGGTCTTCAGCGCGCGTTCCGGCTCGCCGCGAGCGCGATCCTCTTTGGTGTAGAAAAGTGAAAAATGCTGGCCGATGATGTCCTGGGCGGCATAACCTTTGATGCGTTCCGCGCCTTGGTTCCAGCTGGTGATGTGGCCCGTCGCGTCCAGCATATAAATGGCGTAGTCGGTGACGCTTTGGACCAAGAGGCGGAATTGTTCCTCGCTGCGCTTGAGCGCTGTTTCTGCCTGCCGCTTTTCGGTCAAGTCGCGCGTGATCTTGGCGAAGCCCACCAACTCGCCGGCCGGCGAGCGGATCGGATCGATCACCACATGAGCCCAGAAACGGGAGCCGTCTTTGCGCACGCGCCAGCCTTCGCGTTCAAATTTTCCCTCCCGCGCGGCGGTCTCGAGCGCATGCTGGGGCAGGCCCGCAAGCTTGTCTTCGGCGGTGTAAAAGCGGGAAAAATGCTGGCCGATGATCTCGTCGCTTTCATAGCCTTTGAAGCGTCGGGCGCCCGCGTTCCAACTCGTCACCACCCCCGTGGCATCGAGCATATAGATGGCATAATCCGTGACCGCCTCGACCAGCAGCCGATAGCGGCTCTCGTCGCCTCGCGACGCGGCAAGACAGTCGGCCTGCACCTGATCACCCTGAAACGCCAATTGGTCAGAACGCTCCGTGCGAGGAAACGGTTCCGTCAGGGCTTGAGCGCGTCTTTGCCGCCCGCTGTGGCGGCTGAAGCAGCCAGGACCAGGCGAACGACGGTGCCGCCATCTCTTTCCACCGACAAGGTGCCGCCCGCCTGACGCGCGAACTCTTCGACCAGGCTAGTGCCTAGGCCGGACTTGGGCGGGCTCAACGAAAGGCCAACGCCATCGTCGCGCACGCTCAGCGCCCATCCCGTCTCGGTGCGTTGAAACCGTACATCGATGACGCCCTCGCGCCCGCCCGGAAACGCATGCTTGACCGCGTTGGTCACCAACTCGTTGGTCACCAGGCCCACGGCGAT
This sequence comes from Rhizomicrobium sp., assembly GCA_035605955.1. Taxonomy (GTDB): domain Bacteria; phylum Pseudomonadota; class Alphaproteobacteria; order Micropepsales; family Micropepsaceae; genus Rhizomicrobium. Next base: position 31,853 of record DATNGI010000011.1, on the reverse strand, counting down.
GGCCCGGCTGCGGGGCATGAACGCTTCCTCGCAATGGCAACGCAGACTGAGGCCCGCGGGCGGAAAGGCGGCCTGGGCGAGCGCGCCGCAAAGATCGGTCAGATATTGTTTCAGGTCGATCGCGCCGATGTCGGGCACGACATAGAGATGATGGTGGACGCGGGCGACGGAACGAATGCGCCCCATTGCCTGTTCAAGCGCGCCCCGCGTCTCCGCGTCGGCGCTTTTTCTGCGCTGCAGATCGAGCAGACTGTTGACGATGGTGAAATCATTGTTCACGCGATGCTGTAATTCGCGGAACAGCAATTCCCGCTCGGCGAGTTTGGCGTTGCGCTCGGTCACGATTCTCTGGGCGGCGACACGGAAAGCTTCACCCACCGCGATCACAGCGATTACAGTCACGCCTACCAGGATGGCGGCAGCGGCTTGGAAATCGGTGTGGGTGCCCCCCGGACCGCTTTTGGGCACCACGAAGATCCAGGCGAGCCATTCGGTGGCCAGCAGCGTGCCCACGCCCGATTGCCAGCCGCCCAACAGTGTCGCCAGCAGAGCAGCCGGATAGACAAAGGCGTAAGGCGCGGCGCCCGCGCCCGGTGTGACATGGTCCACGATCAGGCGCAGAACCACCGCCAGGCCCACGCCCAATATGGCGCAGCCGATCTTGGTCGCCCATGCCGGCAGGACGCCGGAAAGACGGCGCGGAATGTCCAGATCGGCGATCCGTTGCACCACAAAAACCCCCAAGGAATGCCCCGCGCCGACCGCCGAACTCTAGGGCGGCAAAAAAGCGGGAGCAACGATTCCCAACCGGAACACCGCTTTCCATTTGTACGCTTTTGTTCAGTTGCGCTGGCCGGTGCCGCAATGATCGCAGATGATTTCCGGGGCGCCGGCGATTCCGATCAGCGGGCGCTGATAGAATCCTTCGGACAGGGACAAAAGCTTGCGCAGCTCCGGCGTATCCGGTGCTTTCTCCCACATCGCCACGCCGGACGAGCCACATTTGGGGCATTGCAGCTGAACGTGAAACAATTCACCCACGCGCGCCTCGGGTCTCCAGCCGCTTTTGCAATTGCCGGCGTGCAAAGCCTATCGGCGCCGCTTGGGCGCGTCAAACCAATAGGCGGATAGCCACATATCTTTACAAAGCTATCGCAAGAAGCGGTTGCGTTCAGGCAACCTGCCGGATGGCGGTGCCCAATTTCGACACCATGGTTTCGATTTGGCTGCGCTCCACGATCAAAGGCGGCGACATGGCGATGATGTCACCGGTCACGCGAACCAGGAGGCCATCGGCAAAGCATTTCACGAAAGCATCATAGCCGCGCGTTCCTGGCGCGCCGGGCCGCGATTGCAATTCTATGCCCGCGATTAGGCCGACCGTGCGGATATCGATGACATTGGGAAAATTCTTCAGGCTGTGGATCATGTCGCGCCAGTCCTTGGCCAGGCTCGCCCCACGCGTCAGTAGACCTTCGCGCTTGTAGATATCGAGCGTGGCCAAGCCCGCAGCGCAGGCCGCCGGATGACCGGAATAAGTGTAGCCATGGAACAGCTCGATCTGCTCCGCCGGCCCTTGCATCAGCGCGTCATGGACGGCGCGGCTGGCGAACACGGCGCCCATGGGAATAGCGCCGTTGGTGAGCCCCTTGGCGGTCGTCACCAGATCCGGCACCACACCGAAATAATCCACCGCGAAGGGCGTGCCCATGCGGCCAAAGCCGGTGATGACTTCGTCGAAGATCAAAAGGATGCCGTACTTCTTGGTGATGGCGCGCAGCCGCTCCAGATAACCCTTGGGCGGAAGCAACACGCCGGTCGAGCCCGCCACCGGCTCCACGATCACGGCCGCAATGGTTTCCGCGCCATGCAGCGCCACCATCTTTTCCAGATCGTCGGCCAGCTCGGCGCCATGCTCGGGGCATTCGGGCGAGAAGGCGTTCTTCGCCAAGTTATGTGTATGACTCAGATGATCGGCCCCCGGCAGAAGAGGGAAGACGCGGCGATTGTTGACCAGGCCGCCCACAGATATGCCGCCAAAACCCACGCCGTGATAGCCGCGCTCGCGTCCGATCAGGCGGGTGCGCGCGCCTTGGCCGATAGCGCGCTGATAGGCGAGCGCGATCTTGAGCGCGGTGTCCACCGCTTCCGAGCCGGAGCAGGCGAAGAAGACGCGATCCAATTTCGCGGCCTCGCCGCCGGGCGCGATCTGGGCCAGCCGTTCGGCAAATTCGAAAGCGATGGGGTGACCCATCTGGAAGGACGGCGCGTAATCCAGCTTTTCCAGCTGGCGCGCCACCGCTTCGGTGATCTCTTGCCTGCCATGGCCGGCATTGACGCACCACAGGCCCGCTGTCGCGTCCAGCACCTGATTGCCGTCGACATCGCGGTAGTACATGCCCTTGGCGCTCTCCAGCAGCCTGGGTGCCTGCTTGAACTGGCGGTTGGCCGTGAAGGGCATCCAGTAATTTTCGAGATTTCTGGTATTGGCGGCCGCCGACATTGTCTCTCTCCTGCCTGATGGGCTGGCGTACCCCGCCCGGCCCTTTCTCACCCTAATCAGCTTCTATATAGCCGGACTTTTCCGGGCCGGCCCGGCTTTGTTGACGCAATGGAGCCCTGCTTTCTAAGTTGGGCTCCATGTCTTTCCTCGCCACACTTGCTTTCGACACCGCCGCGTTGATGGCCACGCTGAAGCGCTGGGTCGAGAGCGAAAGCCCCAGCTATGACGCCACCGCCACCAGCCGCATGGCGCGTCTTGCGGCGGACGAGATCCGCGCCATGGGCGGCAGCGCAGAATGCGTGCCGGGCAGCGGCGGCTTTGGCGACTGCGTGCGGGCCCGTTTTGCCGCCCCGGGCGCTCCGGATGGCGGCATCCTGGTGATGGGTCATCTGGATACCGTCCATCCGCTGGGTAGCTTGGCCGAGATGCCGTGGCGTGAAGAGAAGGGGCTCTGCTACGGCCCCGGCATTCTGGACATGAAGGGTGGCGCCGTGATCGCCCTGGCGGCGATTGCTGCATTGCAGCGCGCCGGACTGAAGCCGCCTTTGCCGATTACCGTCCTGCTGAATTCGGACGAAGAGGTGGGAAGCCCCTCCAGCCGGGCCCTGGTCGAGGCCGAGGCCGTGCGCCACCGCTATGTCCTGATCCCCGAGCCTGCCCGGCGCAGCGGCGGGGTGGTGGTGGGCCGTCACGCCGTGGCGCGCTACACGCTGAAAACCCGGGGCAAGCCCGCCCATGCGGGCCTGCGTCTCAATGAAGGGCGCTCCGCCATCCAAGAGATGGCGCATCAGATCATCGCCATCGATCGTCTCAGTGAGCCCGACTGCACTTTTTCAACCGGTGTGGTCCGGGGCGGGCAATGGGTCAATTGCGTCGCCCGGGAGTGCGAGGCCGAACTCTTATCCGTCTCGACCACCGAAGACGCTCTGGCCCGGGGCAAGCGAAGCCTTGAGGATTTGCGCCCGACCGCGCCAGGCACCGATCTGGAGCTGGTGCCAGGTGTGGTGAGGCCTTTCTGGCACGCCGCCGATGGCGATCGGGCGCTCCATGCTTTGGCAGCGCGCATCGCCGCCGATCTGGGTTTCGATCTGCCGGGCGAAGCCTCGGGCGGCGGCTCGGACGGCAACTTCACGGGCGCGCTGGGCATTCCCACCCTCGACGGGCTGGGGCCAAGAGGTGATTTCCTACACACGCGGGACGAGCATATCGTGGTGGAAAGCTTGGCCGAGCGGGCGCGTCTGATCGCCGGACTATTGATGGCGCTGCCCGCTTAAGCTCTTAAGAGGCCGCGCCATCCACGGCAATGGTGGCGCCGTTGATATAGCCTGCTGCGCCCGACAGCAGGAACGCGATGGTCGCCGCGACTTCATCCGCGGTGCCTGGGCGCCCGGCCGGAATCGCCGCCAGCATGCGCGCCCGTTCCGCTTCTGGCAGGGCATCGAAACGGTCGCGGATGCGCGTGCCGGGCTCGCCCAGGATCAAGCCGGGCGCGAGCGCATTCACGGTAACACCCTCCGTGGCGCAATCCTTGGCCAGTTGTGCACAAAGACCCAGGAGCGCGGCTTTCGCGGCGGCATAGGGCAAGCGTGCGGTGACAGTGGTGGGCGCGCCTTTCTCTCCCTTGGCAAGGACGGACGACAGCAGCACCACGCGGCCGAAGCGGGCCTTGCGCATGGACGGCACCAGAGCGCGACACAACAGAAACGCGCTGGTCACGTTGAGGGTCATCACCTGCTGCCAGACCGAAAGATCCGTGGCCTCCAGACTCGGCGCGCGGACCGGGCCCGCGCCACCCGCGACATGAACCAGCGCATCGACTTGGCCGAACAATTGCCGCGCCGTGGCGGCAACAGACTCGATCTGACCCGGATCGCTGACATCGGCGATAAAGTTGGTGACGCCGACATAGCTCGATACCGGGTCTTGGATATCGACCGCCAGCACCGAACAACCTTGGTCTCGCAACCGCCGCACCGTTGCGGCACCGAGCATGCCGCTGGCCCCCGTCACGATCGCCGATTTCGCATCCCGCATCATGGCGAGACTTTCTACACGATCTCGCACGCTCTGGGGAATTGAGACTTTTTTCCCGCTTCACGCGTTCGAACCTCGCATATGCGCGGCTTTTCAGGAGGTACCATGGCCCGATACAGCAAAAGCGCTGGCAAAGACGTAAAGCGGGCGATGCACCGCAAGAAGAAGGGCAAGCTCAAACGCGGTAAAGGCGGCAAGGGCGGCACGGTGAAAAGCCGCAAACAGGCCATCGCCATCGGCCTGTCCGAAGCGCGCAAGAAGGGCAAGAAAGTCCCCAAGAAAAGGATCACACGCCGGAAAAAGAAGAAGAGCTGACGAAAGCTCACAACCGGCCAATCTTTTTGTCACCGGACCGACAAACGTCTATGCAATAGCGATTGCCGGTCTGGAGGACAAATCATGTTGAACATTTCACGCTGCGCCAGTGCTATCCCGTTTCTGATGATAGCCGTCTGTTTCGCGGGCCCGGGACAGGCCGCGATGCTGGATCCGGCGGAGATCGACGCGTCGCGCCTTTTGCCGCCGCCGCCGGCTGCGGAATCCGCGCGCGCAAAGGCTGAGATCGTGGAATTGCACGCCATCGCGGCCAGCAGCAGCGATGCGCTGATGGAAGCCGTGCGGCGCGACGACGCCGACGAGAAGTCCGATCTGTTCAATGCGGCGCTGGGATTCGATATCACCAAGCTTCCCGCGGCCAACAAGCTGCTGAACGATGTCCTGAAGGAAGAAGAAATAAGCAGCAAGGCGGCGAAAGCTTATTTCCATCGCGACCGGCCCTGGATCGTGGATGCCTCGATCAAGACCTGTGTGCCGGAGAAGCCGGGCCCCGCGGCCAACTCCTATCCCAGCGGCCATGCGACCGTTGCCTACTCCATGGGCGTGGTTCTGGCCGAACTGGTGCCCCAAAAGGCGCAAGCGATCCTGACGCGGTCTTCGGAATTCGCGGAACACCGCCTGGTCTGCGGCGTGCATTTCCGCAGCGATATCGTGGCGGGCCAGGAATTCGGTACGGTGCTGGCTTTGCGCTTGATGGAGAAGCCCGCCTTCAAAGCCGAAATGGACGCGGCGCGAGCCGAGTTGCGCAGCGCCCACTACACAGACTGAGTCCCTAGCTTGGTCTCAGGCGTAGCAGCTTGCCCTTGTCGCCGAGGACTTAGACCGCGCCCTCCGGTCCAACCTGGACATCGTGGATATGCCGGGCCTATCGTCGCCCTTTTCCGGTAGCCGGGATGCCGGCGATGCCACGTGTCATGTCCGGCTCCCTTGATATGAGCGGTTCTGTGATCGAAACTGCACCGTTTCCCCACGCGCGGATAGCGCGGTCGCGGCTGGCAAGGAGGGCAAATGCGGCTTCTTTCTGCAACAATCCTAGGCACGATCATCGTCGCGACAGGACCGGCATTGGCGCAGCCTGCGCCAGCCGCTTCGCCGCCGACGCCCATGGTCCTGACAAGCTCAGCTTTTGCCGATGGCGGCGTCATTCCCGACAAATACACCCAAGCCAGCACTGCGCCGGTGTCGCCGGCCCTGAGCTGGGACAATGTGCCCGCCGGCACCATGAGCTTCGCGCTCCTCATGCATGATCCGGATGTGGCGCTGAACAAGAGCTCGGCCGATGTGCTGCATTGGATGGCTTTCAACATCCCCGCAACGGCCCGTTCGCTGCCGGAGAATGTGCCGACCATCGCCGCGCTGCCGGACGGGACGGTTCAGCCCAACAATTTGCGCGGCAATCCCGGCTTTATGGGGCCGGGCGCGCGCATGGTCTATCATCATTATACTTTCGAGCTTTATGCCTTGGACACGAAGCTGAGCCTGACGGCGGCGGCGACGCGGCCGGAGTTGCTGGCGGCGATGGACGGGCACATCATCGGTAAAGCCGTTTATGTGGGCCGCTTCCATCGTTAGAGATTTCACGCCGAATAAAAAAGCCCGGCCTTGCGGCCGGGCTTTTTGTTTTCTGCCGATCGTTGCTACTGCCAGTCGCGATCGACCTTGTAATAGGAATAGGTCTTTTCACGGATCGAGCCCAGGCTGCCATCATGCTTGGTAAGATCCTTCAGATCATAGGCCGGCGCATTCTCGATCCGGTCTTTGCTCAGAGGCACGACATAGCCGCCCTTGTCTTCGCGATAATCGAGCATAGACCACGGAACGGGATAATATTTTTCGCCGATGCCCATCAAGCCGCCGAAACCCAGCGCCGCGAACATGATCTGATTGGACAGCTTGTCGAGAACAATGTCCTCTACCGTACCGATCCGATCGCCTGCATCATTGTAAACGGCCGTCCCCTTCACTTTCGATGCCAGGATGGCCGTGGTGTGACCGCTGCTGGTCGTCATAAGACGTCTCCTCCTTTTGGGAATGCTTATGCGTAACGCCGCGCCAAACCAGCTGTTGCCGGAACCGAAAAATAATCCGACCGATCAGAAGCGAACCAAGAGCGCCAAGAACAGAAGCGCGACGCAGGCGAACAGGCCGGCCAGAAATACCGCGCGCTGCCACGGGCGTCTGAGGATGATTTCCCCTTGGCGCGCTTTCTCGGCGTCATATTCGCGTGGCATGGTTCAGCCCTCAAGCGAGAGCGGCGGGGAACTGGCTTTCGCCTGTCCTCGCCGCTCTTTGTGCGTGTTTGGCCATCGCTAGCCTTGGACGCACAAAGAAGGAATGATGGAACCCGGCCTTTGTTCCATCACTCGAGCAGATGGCCGGCGCTCACGGGCAGCCATTCGACACTTAATATATGCGGCCGTGCCGCCAGCTGTTCGACCAGCCGTGGCGGGCTGTCCTGAGGGCGGCGGCTGTACCATTCCAGATGACATTCGATGCGACGCGGCCCGTCATAAGTGATGGCGAAGGAAGAGATTTCGTAGCCGGCCGTCAGGATCGCCGCGCGGATGTCCTCGTTGGAGGGCCCGATGCCCTCGAGCCTGACGACCAGATGGCCGCGATGCTGACGCACCAGCATCGGTTCGACATGTTTGAGCAATGTCAGGACCAGGAACGCCATCAAGGTCACCGCGCCGCCGAACAGGAAATAACCGGCTCCAAGAATGAGGCCGATCACCGTCACCAGCCACATGGTCGCGGCAGTGGTGACGCCGGTGACCAGATTGCCACGCCGCACGATGGCCCCCGCGCCGATGAAGCCGATACCCGAAAGAATGCCCAGAGGAAAGCGCAGCACATCCATGGTGGCAAAAAAATGCTCACCCTTGCCCGTAACGTTGAGAAGCAGATTGGCCTCGATCATGGCGCTAGCGGCGGCCAGGCACATCAGGATGGTGGTGCGCAGGCCCGCGATGCGGCCCCGCTGGGTCCTGTCGAAGCCGATCAGGCCGCCGGCCAGGAGGGCGGCGAGAAGGCGCAGCGCAATATCCCCGCCGCTGGCGGTGGCGGTCACGGCCGAACCGGTCTTTTCGGGGCTGTTGTCATGGTTTCTCCAAGAAACGGCCAAGGAGAAAACTCATGGCAGGCATTTTGGTTGAGCCGGGTGTTTGGCGCGGCGCCTATTTGGACTAGCATCCCGGCCTTCCCAGGAGCCTTGCCCATGAATGCGCCACACGCCGACACGCCCCGCCGCCTGGATCTGAAGGATCCTTCGCTGTTCACCGACAAAGCCTATGTGGCGGGGGAATGGATCGGTGCGCCCGACGGCAGGACGATGACCATTGGCGATCCCTATGATGGCGCACTTCTGGCCAAAGTGCCCGACTTGGGCGCGGATATGCTGCGCCGCGCCATCGATGCCGCGCATGAGGCGCAGAAAAGCTGGGCGAAGGTGAGCGCGAAGGAGCGGGCCCAAGTCTTGCGCCGCTGGTATGAGCTGGTGATGGCCAATGCCGACGATCTGGCGCTGATCCTGACCAGCGAGCAGGGTAAACCGCTGGCGGAAGCCAAGGCCGAGATCATCGGCAATGCCGCCTATCTCGAATGGTTCGGCGAGGAGGCCAAGCGCATCGACGGCGACATCATTCCCAGCCCGCGCGGCGATCAGCGGATGCTGGTCTTGAAACAGCCGGTCGGCGTATGCGCCGCCATTACGCCCTGGAATTTTCCCAACGGCATGATCACGCGGAAAGTGGCGCCGGCGCTGGCGGCAGGCTGCACCATGGTGTTGAAGCCCGCGCCGCAGACGCCGCTGTCGGCCTTGGCGCTTGCGGTCCTGGGCGAGCGCGCTGGCGTGCCAAAGGGTTGTTTCTCCGTCGTTACTGGCGAAGCCAAGCCGATCGGCGAAGAATTCTGTCACAATCCCAAGATCGCCAAGATCACGTTCACAGGCTCGACCGCCGTGGGCGCCTGGCTGATGCGCGAGGCCTCGGGCCAGATCAAGCGGCTGTCGCTGGAATTGGGCGGCAATGCGCCTTTCATCGTGTTCGACGATGCCGACCTGGATCAGGCGGTCGCGGGGGCGATGGCGTCCAAATACCGCAATGCCGGCCAAACCTGCATCAGTGCCAACCGCATCTATGTGCAGGACGGCGTTCACGACGCTTTTGTCGAAAAGCTCAAGGCCAAGATCGCTACCCTGAAATTGGGGCGTGGCACCGAGGCCGGCGTGCAGATGGGGCCGCTGATCGACAGCAAAGCGTTGGCCAAGATGCAAGCGCATCTGAAGGACGTGCTCGATCATGGCGGCACGCTGATCGCGGGCGGCAAACAGCCGGGACTGGGCGGCACCTTCTTCGAGCCTACCATTGTCACCGGCGTGACCCAGGACATGAAGGTGGCGCGTGAGGAAACCTTTGCGCCGCTGGCGCCGATCATCCGCTTCACGAAGGAAGAGGACGTGATCGCCATGGCCAACGCCACGCAATTCGGTCTGGCGGCGTACTTTTATGCCCGCGACCTGTCGCGGGTCTGGCGGGTGGCCGAGGCGCTCGAGACCGGCATGGTCGGCGTCAACACGCCCATGATCGTAAGCGAGATGGCGCCTTTCGGCGGCGCCAAGCAGTCGGGCCTGGGCCGTGAAGGCTCCAAATATGGCATCGAAGGCTATCTTGAACTCAAACTGGTCTGCATGAGCGGAATCTAAGACCTGGACCAGTTCGACATTGTCGTCATCGGCGGTGGCGTCAATGGCGCAGGCATCGCGCGCGATGCCGCGGGGCGGGGCTTTTCCGTGCTTCTGGCGGAAAAGAATGACCTCGCCTCGGGCACGTCTTCGGCTTCGACCAAGCTTATCCATGGCGGGCTGCGCTATTTGGAATTCTATGCTTTTTCCCTGGTGCGCGAAGCGCTGAAGGAGCGCGAGATCTTGTGGGCGATGGCGCCTCACATCATCTGGCCGCTGCGCTTTGTGCTGCCCGAGGGCGCTGCCTCGCGCCCGGCCTGGCTGCTGCGGCTGGGCTTATTCCTGTACGACCATCTGGGCGGCAGAAAGCGCTTGCCCCCGACGCGTAAGCTGGATTTGCGGACCGATGCCGCTGGCAAGCCCCTCAAGCCCGCCATGACGCGCGGCTTCGAATATTCCGACTGCTGGGTGATGGATGCCAGGCTGGTGGCGCTCAATGCCCGCGATGCGGCGGCCAGGGGTGCGCAAATCTGCACGCGAACCGAAGTAACCTCGCTGGAGCGCCGCGGCGGCGTTTTCGTGGTCACGCTGCGGGATCATGGGTCGGGTGAGGTGCGGCAGGTGGGCGCACGGCTCATCGTCAATGCCGCCGGCCCTTGGGTCGATCATGTTCTGAATCGGATAGCCGGGGAGCCGCCGCGCCGTCATGTGCGGCTGGTGCAGGGCAGTCATATCGTTGTGCGCAAACTCTATGATCATGACCGCTGCTATATTTTCCAGAATCGCGACGGCCGCGTGATCTTCGCCATTCCCTACGAGAATGACTTCACCTTGATCGGCACCACCGACCATGATTATCGGGGCGATCCGGCCGATGTGCGTGCCGGAGACGATGAGCTGGATTATCTCTGCGCCGCCGCCAGCGAGTATTTCCGGGAAGCCGTCACGCGCGAGGAAATCGTGTGGCGCTATAGCGGCGTGCGCGCGCTTTACGATGACGGCGAAACCAAGGCGCAAGAGACCACGCGCGAATATGTGCTCAATCTGGAAGGCGACGCCGCCTCGGGCGCGCTGTTGAATGTCTTCGGCGGCAAGATCACCACCTATCGTCACATGGCGGAAGCCGCACTGAAGAAAATCGAAAGCGTGCTGGGGCAGCGCGGCCCGGCCTGGACAAAGGGCGCCACGCTGCCGGGCGGAGATTTCTCCGTGGATGGGTTCGATTCTCTGCTGATCTCGCTGCGGGCGCTGGCCCCTAAGATATCTGCCACCACGGTGCGCCGCCTGGCGCGCGCCTATGGCACCGAAGCGCGCGCCATTCTGTCCAAGGGCGATTTGGGGCGGATTTTCGGAGCCGATCTGGGGGAGCGCGAAGTGGATTTCCTGGTGCAAAAAGAGTGGGCGCGGACCACCGACGATATTCTGTGGCGGCGGAGCAAACTGGGTCTGCGCTTCACGGCGGAAGAAGCAGTCGGCTTGGCGCGCTATCTGGACGCGGTCATAGTCGCCGGCAGCAGCTGACGGGGAGGACGGGATGGCGGATTATGTTCTGGCGGTGGATCAGGGGACGACCTCTTCCCGCGCCATCGTTTTCGACGGTCATTACCGCGTGCGCGGTGTGGCGCAGCAGGAATTCCCGCAGCATTTTCCCCGTTCCGGCTGGGTCGAGCATGATCCAGAAGACATCTGGCACACGGTGCTGGCCACCATGCGCGGCGCGCTGGCCGACGCCAAATTGGCGGCATCGGATATCGCCGCCATCGGCATCACCAACCAACGCGAAACCACGCTGATCTGGAATCGCAAGACGGGCAAGGCCATCTACAACGCCATTGTCTGGCAGGACCGCCGCACGGCCGACATGTGCGAAGCGTTGCGCAAGACGGGCGCGGAAGGTGCGGTGACGGCTAAGACTGGGTTGCTGCTGGATCCTTATTTCTCCGGCACCAAGGCGGCTTGGATTCTGGATCAGGTCGAAGGCGCCCGCGTACGGGCGGAAAAAGGCGAACTCGCCTTCGGCACCGTCGATACGTTCCTGCTGTGGCGGCTGACCGGGGGCAAGGTGCATGCCACCGACCTCACCAATGCTTCGCGCACGCTTCTTTGCGACATCGACAATGGTGCATGGGATGACGAGCTTCTGAAATTGTTGCGTGTGCCGCGCGCCCTGCTGCCGGAAATCAAGCAAAGTCGCGACGATTTTGGGACAACCGACCCCTCGCTGTTCGGGACCGCGATTCCCATTCGCGGCATCGCGGGCGACCAGCAGGCGGCCACTATCGGTCAGGCCTGTTTCGAACCTGGCATGCTCAAATCCACCTATGGCACGGGCTGCTTCGCGGTCCTCAACACGGGCGCCACGCGCATCGCCTCGACCAAGCGGCTGCTAACCACCGTTGCGTACCGGATCGACGGCAAGACCAGCTATGCCATCGAGGGCTCGATCTTCGTCGCCGGCGCGGCGGTGCAATGGCTGCGCGATGGCTTGCATTTGATCGCACGCGCTGACGAAACCGGTCCGCTGGCGGCGGCGGCCGATCCGGAGCAGGGGGTTTATCTCGTGCCGGCCTTCACAGGTTTGGGCGCGCCCTGGTGGGACGCACACGCCCGTGGCGCCATGTTCGGATTGACGCGCAACACGGGTCCCAAGGAATTCGCCCGTGCGGCGCTGGATTCTGTGTGTTTTCAGACACGCGATCTGCTCGACGCTATGAAGGCCGACTGGCAAGGCGCGTCGGAAACCGTGTTGCGCGTGGACGGGGGCATGGTGGCCAGCGACTGGATGCTGCAGCGATTGTCGGATGTGCTTGATGCGCCCGTGGACCGGCCGGTGGTGCTGGAGACCACAGCCCTGGGCGCGGCCTGGCTGGCCGGGTCCGGCGCCGGGGTTTGGCCCGACCAGGACGGTTTTGCCAAAAGCTGGCAGCGTCAGCGCCGCTTCAGCCCGGCGATGGACGCGGCCATCCGCGCACGCCTGACGGCCGGCTGGCGTGACGCCGTGCGCCGCACACTCACCACCTGAAGACCACTCTTTCATAAGATAGACAAGTTGAAGCCCCGCGCTTAGGGTCGGGCGGGAGGCGCATGTGAGCGATACACCGGGCTTCAGGCCTCTTTATCGGCAGGTCTACGACATTCTGGTCCGCAAGATCGCCGAAGGCGTCTGGAAGCCCGGTGAGATGCTTCCCAGCGAACAAATGCTGGCCCGCGAGATGGGCGTCAGCCATGGCACGGTGCGCAAAGTATTGGATGCGCTGACCGCCGAAAATCTTCTGCTGCGCCGCCAGGGCAAGGGCACCTTCGTCGCCGAACACAACCAAGACCGCGCTCTGTTCCGGTTTTTCCACATCGCGCGGCCGGGTGGAGAACGGCTCGTGCCGGAAGCGGCCAATGTCAAAATCAAATCGCGGTCCTCCCGCACGACGGAGGCGACCAGGCTGGGATTGCGGAACAAGGACGCGGTGTTTGAAATCAGCCGCTTGCGTCTGATCGGCGGCAAGCCCGTCATTCGCGAAACTGTCATCCTGCCGCAAATTTTGTTTCCCCGGCTGGACCGGATCGGCGAGCTGCCCAACACGCTCTATTCCTTGTATCAGTCCCAATTCGGCATCACCGTCGCCGCCGCCCGCGAGGAATTGCGCGCCGCCGCCGCGACCCGGGAGGACCAGTCCAGCCTGGGCGTGACCGCGGGAAGTCCTCTTCTGGTGGTCGGACGGGTGGCGCTATCGCTCACCGGCCAGCCGGTCGAATGGCGGGAAAGCCGGGTCCGCACCGACCATTTGGTCTATGCCGTGACGCTGCAATAGGCTTGTCAGAGCGCCAAGTCTTATATAAGACACAAGACATCAGGAGGTCCCGATGACAGTCCCGCAGCTTTTGGTTCATGCCCATCACGACAATGTCGGGGTGGTGGTGGTCGAGGATCTGGCGCCGGGCACCGACATGCTGGCGGTCGTGACCGAGGACAACAGCGATTTCCGCATCACCGCGAAACAGGCGGCGCCCATTGGTCACAAGATTGCGCTCAAGGACCTGGCTATCGGTGACACCGTGGTCAAATATGGCGAGGATATCGGCAAGGTGGTGGCGCCGATCGCCAAGGGCGAGCATGTCCATACCCACAATCTCAAGACCAAGCGCTGGTAGGAGACTCACATGAATTTGGCCGACCGCAAGATCTGGGGTTACCGGCGCGAAAATGGTCGGGTGGGCGTGCGCAATTATGTGGCGATCCTGCCATTGGACGATATTTCCAACGCCGCTTGCGAAGCAGTGGCGGCGCATATTCAGGGCACCATCGCGCTGCCGCACGCCTATGGCCGTTTGCAGTTCGGCGAAGATCTGGAATTGCATTTCCGCACCATGATCGGCACCGGCGCCAATCCCAATATTGCGGCCTGTATCGTGATCGGCATCGAAGGCGGCTGGACTGAGAAGGTTGTCGAAGGCATCGCCAAGACCGGCAAGCCGGTGGCTGGTTTTGCCATCGAAGGCAATGGCGACATCGCCACGGCGGCGGCGGCCTCGCGCAAGGCCAAGGAATTCGTACATTGGGCGTCGGAAAAAACGCGCGAGCTTTGCCCGCTTACCGATGTCTGGGTAGCCGCCAAATGTGGGGAGAGCGACACCACCACCGGTCTCGCATCATGCCCTACCGTGGGCAACATGTATGACAAGCTGGTGCCGCTGGGGCTTTATGGCTGCTTCGGAGAGACGTCGGAGCTCACCGGTGCCGAGCATCTGGCCGCGGCGCGCGCGATCTCGCCGGAGATCAAGGAGAAATTCCTCAAGACCTGGCAGGCCTATCAGGACGATGTGATCGAGGCGCACAAGACGTCGGATCTGTCCGACAGCCAGCCCACCAAGGGCAATATCGCAGGCGGCCTTACCACCATCGAAGAGAAGGCGCTTGGCAATCTGGAAAAGATCGGCAAGACGATCAAATATATCGATGTGCTGGAACCGGCCGAGACGCCGTCGTGCGGGCGCGGGCTTTATTTCATGGACACATCCTCGGCGGCGGCGGAGTGCTGCACCTTGCAAGCGGCGGCGGGCTACGTGGTGCACATCTTCCCCACCGGGCAGGGCAATGTGATCGGCAATCCCATCATGCCGGTGATTAAGGTGACGGGAAATCCCCGCACCGTTCGGCTGATGAACGAGCATATCGATGTCGATGTCTCCGGCATCATCCGCCGGGAGATGACGATCGATCAGGCCGGCGACGTACTGATCGCCATGATCGAAAAAACCGCCAATGGCCGCTTGACCGCAGCGGAAGCGCTCGGCCATCGCGAATTCGTGATGACCAAGCTCTACCGCAGCGCCTGATCCCGTGAGCGTCACGCTGTCTTTAAGTGAGGCTGAGCGGCTTGCCGCGCGGGCGCTGATGTTGAACCGCACCTCGGAAACCAATGCGCGGCTCACCGCGCAGGCGCTGGTGGCGGCGGAAGTGGACGGACAGAGCGGCCATGGCCTAACCCGTGTGCCGTCCTATTCCGAGCAGGCGCGGGTGGGAAAAGTGGACGGTTTCGCCATCCCTATGCTGTCCGGCAAGGGCGCATCCTTGCGCGTCGATGCGCGAGCCGGTTTTGCCTATCCCGCCATCGAGATGGCGCTGGAGACTTTGACGCCGCTGGCGCGCGAAATGGGAACGGCCAGCGTTGGCATCTTCGCCTCGCATCATTGCGGCCAGGCGGGACGGCATGTCGAACGGCTGGCGGAAGCCGGCCTGATCGCGTTCCTCTTCGCCAACACGCCAAGCGCCATGGCCTTTCACGGCGGCGCGCGGCCCCGCATGGGCACAAATCCGCTGGCGTTTGCCGCGCCTATACCGGATCGCGCGCCGCTGGTGATCGACATGGCGTTGTCAGTGGTGGCGCGCGGCAAGATCCTTTCCGCCAAAGCCAGAGGTGAATCCATCCCCA
Organism: Rhizomicrobium sp.; assembly: GCA_035605955.1. Taxonomy (GTDB): domain Bacteria; phylum Pseudomonadota; class Alphaproteobacteria; order Micropepsales; family Micropepsaceae; genus Rhizomicrobium. The sequence continues at coordinate 16,372 of DATNGI010000011.1, read as the reverse complement.
CCGATTGGGCCGTGGACGCAGAAGGAAAACCCGCCACTGAGCCGGACAAGGCGTTGGCCGGCGCGCTGCTGCCCATCGGCGGCGCCAAGGGTTCGGCGCTGGCGCTAATCGTCGAGATCTTGTGCGGAGCGCTGGCGGGCTCCAATTTCGGCTGGGAGGCCAGCGCTTTCCTGGACGCCAAAGGCGGTCCACCTGAGCTGGGACAATTCCTGGTGGCGCTCGATCCCAGCCACTTTTCGGGTGACAGTTTCGCACCCCGGATGGCGGCGCTCGCAGCCGCCGTGGCGGATGATGGGGCGCGGTTGCCGGGCGACCGCCGTCTGGCGTTACGGGAACAGGCGGCGCGCAGCGGCATCGCCGTTACGGACGATCTCTATGCGCAGATCAAAAACCTGGCGGGCGAGCATTAAAGCCCTGCTCAGTCCCGGGTGATCGCTGCCGCCAGTCGGCAAAGATGGTCCAAATCGAACGGCTTGCGCAGGATCTCGACATGGCCGCCGTGCAAGACGCCGGGCGGCGGATCTTCTGAGTAACCGGTCATCAGCAGGATTTTCAGCTCCGGCTTGAACGCCAGACCCGCCTGCGCCAGGGCATAGCCGTCCATGCGCGGCATCTTGATGTCCGAGATCAGAAGCGCAATCGCGGGATATTGCCGCAAGATCGTCAGCGCTTCTTCGCCATCGCCGGCCTGGAAGACTTCAAAGCCGGCATCCTCCAGCATTTCGACGGCGATTGCGCGCAGCATCGCCTCGTCTTCCGCGATCAAGATCTGACGCTTAGACATTCGGTGCCTCCGTCCTGGGCATCAGAATGGTGACGGTGGTGCCCTGGCCCAGTTCGCTTTCGATCACCAGATAGCCGGAGGACTGGCGCACATAACCGAAAGTCATGCTGAGGCCGAGCCCCGTACCTTTGCCCAGCGGTTTGGTGGTGAAGAAGGGATCGACGGCGCGCTCGCGCACCTCCTGGCTCATGCCTTGGCCGGTATCGCGGATGCTGAGTGCCACATAATCGCCGGGCACGAAGTCGATCACCCCCGGCGGCGTCTTGTCGACATGGCGATCGGCGGTATGGATGATCAGTCCACCGCCCTTGGGCATGGCGTCGCGTGCGTTGATCGCCAGATTGAGGATCACATTTTCCATCTGGTTCACGTCGCAGCGTGTCCACCAATGCGCGTCCAACCAGGTTTCGATCTCGATCTTCTCGCCCAGCGAATGTCGGATCAGCTCGTCCATGCCGGCCACCAGTTCCGACAGCAAGACCGGCTTGGGTGACAGAGGCTGGCGGCGGGAAAAGGCGAGAATGCGTTGGGTCAGATGGGCGGCGCGGTTGAGCGCCTCTTCGGCCGAGGCGATGTAAGTTTCCGCGCCGCTGCCGGCCGTGTCGAAACGCTTGCGCAGCAATCTCAAATTGCCTTTCACGATCATGATGAGATTGTTGAAATCGTGGGCGATGCCGCCAGACAATTGCCCCACCGCTTCCATCTTGTGGCTTTGGCGCAGCGCTTCCTCGGTCTTGCGCCGTTCGGCCATCTCCAATTGCAGCCGCGCGTTGACACGCGCCAGCTCTTCGGCCCGCCGTGTCAAAGCCACCTGACTGAAGCTCAGGACCGCGATCACCAAGGCGCCCATGGTGGCCAGCAGCACCAGGCCGGCATAGCGCGCGAGACGCCGCTGGGCCGGTTCGGCACTGGCGCGGACCGTGACGCGGCCCAGGACCTGGCCGCCTTGCGCCACCGGTACCGAGACGTCCAGATGGCCGTTCGAGAAGCCGGGGAATTCCCGCTCGGGCAGGCTCGCGCCGGAACGAACGAATTGTGCGATGCGCCGGCCCTTGCTGTCATAAACACCGGCCGCCAGCAATTCGGGATTGACCGCCAGCGCTTCCACATATTCCTGCGCGGCATTGCGATCATCGAAGGTCACTGCGGCGGCGACGCTGGCGGCCAGAATGCGGGCCTGCTCGGTTATATCCTTCAGCTGCTGGGCGCCATAAAGCTGGTCTTCGTAACGCGCCATCAGCAGGCCGGCCGCGACCAACAACCCAGCAGTCAGGAGCGCCGCCAGGATCGAAAGGCCGAAGCGGGTGCGGGTTAGGATCATGGGCGCCCGTTTTTTTTGACAATGTGAGCAAGGCCCAGCAACTTCGAATTGATCTGGATGCCCACCGCATTCGCTCGGGCTTCGTCGATGTCGAAGCGCACATGATCGCCGATCACCACGAAGCTGACGATTCCACCGCGCGCCACGCCGGAATCCGTGACCGTCAGGACCGGCTGCGCCTTTCTCCGCTCGATCTGCGCCGCGACATTGTCCGGCGCGCCACCCGCGAAAAGGATTTGGCATGAAGTCGCCGGATCAGAGGCGCCGATGCGCCGAACGGCCAAGGGGTGGTCGCCATCGCGCTGCCCTTGCGCTGCACGCTCAAGGCTGCCGCCGAAAGGATCGGCGCCCTCGACGCAGATGGTGAGCGGCGCGGAGGAAGAGGAAAACACGCCGTCCGGCCAGGTGATGAAAGGTACGAATTTGACCAGATACGCGGCCTTCACCGCATATTCGACCGAGGTCCGTGCGCCCGCCGGTTCGCGCAGAAGAATGAAAAGAAAGACGCCGGCCAGAAGCGCTGCGCCCGGCTTTCGCATCAGAAGGGCCACCTTGTTTCGAGGAAGAAATCGCGCAACGGTTCGGAGGTCGTGGAGACCGAGGTGATGGAGACATTGGCCACAGGCATGGCCAGCGCGAGCAAACCCGCCGCAACAAATATGGGTTTCGACACTCTAGCTCCCCCACGAGCCCTGTCCGCTAGGCCGATGGGGTCGAACGGTCGGTTGCGAAAAAGGTTCCGTGGCGGCGGAATTTTCCACGATCGCCGGCAAAGACAACTCTAAGATGCGCAGGCCGTTTCCGGTCCGCTATTGCCAGCGATAATCCAGCGACAGGCCCACGACATCGACATCGGATTTGGTCGTCCCGATCAGCGTGCCGCGCAACGCATTGCCGGTCATGGCCGAGGTCTGGTTCAAATTGCGCGTGTCGTCGAACAAATGGCCATAGGAGAATTTCAGGTCCAGGGCCGGGCTGGCGTGCCAGGTGGCGCCGGCGGCAACCCAGGTGCGATCCGCATCGGGGATGCGGGGCGCCAGCGTGGCATCCGGTACCGGAGACTGGTCCAGCGCCGTCCCCAGCCGGAGCGTGAGATCGTCGGTGGCGGCATATTCGGCGCCAAGCGAGAACAGCCAGCTGCTCTTCCAGTTGGCGAGCGTGACATCATTGGGCTGGACGGGATTGGCGGCAACGGCTGTCAGGGTCTTGAAGCTCGACCAGTCGGTCCAGTCGGCGCTGGCGAGCAGGGTCCAGCGCTCGGCGAAGCTCTTGCGGAAACCGAACTGAAGATCGCCTGGCGTGGTGAGCTTGGCCTTGGCCCTGGTGTCGGAAAGAAGCGTGGTGGCGCCGCGGATCGCCGCGCCCAAACCGACGCTGTCCATCTGGAAGGTCCAAGGACCGCTCAGCGTGTGATGCACTTGCGAGCGATAGGCGAGGCCCAGCGTCCAACCATCGTCGAGTTCGGCGCGCGCGCCCAGAACGAAGCCATAGCCCCAGCCGCTGGCCTTGATGGTGGAGGAACCGTCTTCGGCGCCCGGCACCGAGCCAGGTAGCGCGCTAAGCGCGCCCAGCGTGCCGATGTCCACCGCGCTGGAGAGCGTGCCGGTGGCGTGCTGAATCTGAAGACCGCCCGCCAGCGTAACGCCGGGCGCCACGTCATAAGCCACTACCGGCGTGACGTTGATGATCGCGAGCTTGGAGCCTAGCGCGTAATAGCGGCCGGCCCAGCCGTCGGGATATTTGGTGGAAAGGCCCCACGGCACCGAAACGGAAAGACCGACCGACCAGCGATCGTCCAAGCGCTGGCGTAGCGCAATGTCGGGAACGATGGCGTTGCGGATGAAATCCTTTGGCTGCGCATTGCCGCCCGCCGGCGTGCCCGCGGCGGTCAAGGCTGTCGTGTAGGCGGCCGACGAGCCGGGCATGATCGAAACCAGACCGATGGAGACATCGCCGCCGTTCGTCGCGCCCGCCGCTGCCGGATTGTAGGAAAGGAAACTCGCATCGCTGCCGGTCGCTGTTGCGCCCGCATAAGCCTCGCCCATCGCTTCGGCGCTCTGCTCGCGCAGACCATAACCGGCCGCCAAAGCCGGCGCCGCGGGCAAAAGGCAAAGAAGGGTCACAATGGAACGACGCATGGCAATCCCCCGGAGTTAACGGCTTATCGGGCGATTTTTCGCGCCCGGTTGCGACTTCGGGCCCATGGTTCAACCGACTGTATAAAGAATTTGTTAACGCTGTGAACTTGCCAGTTTATTTACCCAGCGAGCCTACCTTTTCGGACGTGGAGGCCCGGGGCTGTTCCCGTCTGAAAGAACGATGAGTGACCGTAGCGTAGCGGCAGATTCGCTGGCCTATTCGCGGATATGGCTGCGATTTCTGGATCCGGAGACGGAGCGCCGATTTGCACGGCGCGCCATGCGCGACTCCATGTTCTTTATCCGCCTGTATCTCCTGGCGGGCACCGCGCTCTACATTCTGTTCGGCTTGCTCGACGCGCAGGTGAGCGGTGCGGCCTTGGGCGAGGTATTCTTCATCCGCTACGCCATCGTCAGCCCCATTCTGCTGATCGATTGCTGTCTGTCCTTCACGCGCATCTTCGAGAAGATCGGCCAATATGTGCTGGCGCTGCAGATGGCGGCGTCGGGCTTGGGCGTGGTGGCGATGACGGCGATCATGCCGGCGCCCTACAACGCCAGTTATTACGCCGGCGTGATCATGGTGGTGATCTATTGCGGCAGCTTCATCCGGGTGAATTTCATCACCACGGTGATCATCTCGTTGATGCTGGTCCTGTCCTATGAATTGTCGGCGCTGGTCCTCAACCCGCTGTCCCTGATCAGCCTCATGTCCAACAATTTCTTCCTGTTGATGGCGACCGGCGTGGGCCTGCTGTCGAGCTACATCCAGGAAACCCAGACGCGCAAGGGCTATATCGCCCACCGCATCATCGAGGAGAAGAACGAGATCACCAACGTTCTGTTGGTCGAGGCCAACAAGGCCAATCATTCCAAGAGCGAGTTCCTGGCCAATATGAGCCACGAGCTGCGCACGCCGTTGAATGCCATCATCGGCTTTTCCGACATCATGGACAAAGAAACCTTCGGTCCCATCGGCAACACCCGCTACGCTTCCTATGTCAAGGATATCGCCTCGAGCGGCCATCACCTTCTGTCGATCATCAACGACATTCTCGATTTGGCCAAGGCGGAAGCCAACAAGCTTACTTTGGACGAGCGCGAGATCGATCTCGTCCAGGTCGTGGCGGAAAGCATCCGCATGTGCGAGCCCAAGGCACAACAGAACGGCATCGCCATCCGTTCCAGGGCTTGCGCCGATCAGGTGGTCGTGCGCGCCGACGCCAAACTGATGCTGCAGATCCTGCTCAACTTGGTTTCCAACGCCGTGAAGTTCAGCCATGAAGGCGGCGCGGTCGAAGTGGGGCTGGACCTGGCGTCCGACCGTTCGGTGAGCATCTCGGTGCGCGACCAGGGTATCGGCATCCCCGCCACCGATATCGAGCGCGTGCTCAGGCCGTTCGAGCAGGTGGAGGATTCCCGCACCCGTGCCCATGGCGGCACCGGGTTGGGCCTACCTTACGCCGTCAAGCTGGCCGAACTCCATGGTGGCGCGCTCTGGATCGAGAGCCAGGTCAATGTCGGCACCGCCGTCATGGTCACCCTGCCGCACGAACGCTTTATCGCGCTCAAGGACAATGCCGATCAGGCGCTGCAGTTGGCCGGCTGATTACGGCTTTCTCAGGAAGAGCAGGCGCACGCGGCCGGTCTTCTCCGCTTCAGTCCAGCATTCCGCCGCATTCAAGCCTTCCGACCAGGCACGCATCTCCTGATCGCCGCGATATTGCAGCGTCCAGTCGGCGATGAACTCCATCGGCCAGAGATTGGAAAGCGCGGTCTCGTTCATATTGCCGATGATCAGGAGGCCGCCGGGCGAAAGTGCGTCATAGAGCCGGCGCACCAAAAGCCGCGCGCGGCGATCGCTGAGATAGTCCAGCAAGCCGACCGAATAGATCAGGTCCTGCGGCGGCACGGCCTGCAGGCCGCCATTGGCACGCAGGATATCGGTGAAGGAGATGTTGAGGCATTGCAGCCGCGCGCCGCCGTTGAGCTTGAGCAATGGCGGATAGGCCCGGTCATAGGCATAGCCCAGCGCCAGCGTTTCCTGGTCCACCAAAGTGAAGTCCACCTTGCCGGCGCGGGCATGCGGCCCTTCCAGGAAAGTTTGAATCTCGCGCGCCGGTCCGCTGCCCAGGCTGAGGATACGGGCCGCGCGATCCTGACCCTGCGCGCGCACGGCCTCGGCGATCTTGCCACGCACCACCTGCATGCGCGTGTCGATGCATTCGGCCACTTCCAGGCCCAGGCGATGGACGAGCTGCTGATAGACGCTTCCGCCTACCCGTTCCCAGTCATAGACCTGGTTCATGATCTGGAAGTCGCCGGGATAACCCAGCGGCTTCATATAGGAGCGGTCCCAGATGGCGCCGGCGCGCATTTCCGGCGTCAGCACCAGTTCGGTGAATTCCTTTGTGGCTTCGCGCTCTTCGCGGCTCGCCATCACGTCGCGCACAATGTCGTTGCCGGTGAGCCAGAGACCGCGCCATTGCTCGATCAGCCGGCCCTCGCAAGCTTCATAGGCGCCCAGATCGTCGAAGGATTGGGAGAAGCTGTCGGCGAGATGGATGTTCTTGTCGAGCAGGGCGCGATAGGAGCGCAGCACGCCCAATACGTCAGCGCAGAAGGCGCGGTATTCGCGCGGCACTAGTGCGCTGCGTTCCGCCGACAGGAAGCTGCCATTGGCGGCGATCTGGGCCTGGACATTGCGGCTCAGCAGCCGGTCGAAATCGACATAGGAATCGACCAGACTGAAAGCCAGCTTGGAGCCGAATACGGTGCTTTCGGTGCGGCACACCTTGGCGCGGCCTTCGAAGATGGAAAGCCCGGCCTGCTGGAAGACCAGGGGAACCGTCTCACCCAGCGAGAGTTCATCCTCGATCGCCTGCTTGGCGACGACGGCGATGCCGGTAAGGCTGATATCGTGCAGCTGATAGCTGGCGGACTTCACCCGCACTCGCGGCGGATGATTGGGAAACAATTTGCGTGCGTCATAGCGGGTAGGGCGAAACCAGATTTCCCGTCCGCTGGACCCCTTCAATTCTTCATAGGCAAGCATGTGCGCATCCAAATGACTGTTTGCTCGATGCTTCCCTGACGCAGCACCCCGAATTCCGCCGAAATAAGCCGGCCATTACCCATGCTGGCGGTGCTTGATTCGTTGCCGAATGCCCCGCTCTTGCAGTTAATAAATGGTTAATACCGTACAAAAATGGTTAACGTCAAGTTTTTTCAGCGAAATTTTCGTCCGTAGACGGGCTATTGTGACGGGACTGCAACTCCTTGCGCACAGCAGGCGCCTGGCGGGGGACGGCGATCAAGGCCCCGGATTTATCGAGGGCGCGCTTCACATCTTTCTGCAGTGACGGCAGTGCCTGCCAGTAATCGCGACTGACGACATGCGCGCGCACAAACAGCAATACGGAATATTCGTGCAAGGCGGAGACGCCGATCCAGGGCTCTGGCTTTTTCAGCACATGCTTGTTGGCTACGACCGCTTCGGTGATGGCCGCCTCGATGGCGTCGAGGTCGTTCGCGAAATCCACCGCCACCGTGAAATTGATGCGGCGATAAGGCTCACGCGTGTAATTGACGATGGTGCCGCCAAAGATCGCGGAATTGGGTATCGAGACATAGATGGAATCGCGCGTCACCAAAATCGAAGTGAACAGCCCGATCTCCCGCACCGTGCCTTCATGTCCGCTGGCCTGGATATAATGGCCGACCCGGAAGGGACGCAGGATCAGGAGCATCACGCCGGCGGCGACATTGGACAGTGTGCCTTGCAGCGCCAGTCCGATCGCCAGTCCCGCCGCGCCCAGGACCGCGATGAGCCCCGTGGTTTGGACCCCGAACTGTCCCAGGACCAGGACGAAGGTGAGCACCAGGACGGCATAGCGGAACAGCGATGCCAGCAAGGGCTTGAGGGTCTCGTCGAAAGGGATGCGTTCCAGGCCCGCCTGGATCCAGCGCTTGATATAGGTCGCCAATATCCAGCCGATGACCAGAATGGCGATTGCCGCCAGAAAGCGGATTCCGCCATTGACCAGCAGCACTTGCAGCTGAACCAGAAAAGACTGGTTTGCCTGTTCCACCGAAGGCATCTGGCGATAACGCACAGACGGGAACAAAGGGTTCCAGTTTGGCCCCCATTGCAAACAGGCGAATTATTTCGCGGACGCCATCACGGGCTGCACCGGCGCGCCTTCGATCGCTTCTGCCGGAAGATCGACGGCAATCTTCGTGCCCGGCTTCAGGCCTTGGGCAAGCGTGATGACATCGCCATCGGTCGCGGCCACCTGGATCTTGACCAGATGCAGATGGGAATTCTGGTCCACCACTGCGATGAACTGATCCGGTCCGCGCGTGATCATGGCGCCTACGGGGATCTGTGTCGCGGTCGGCTCCGGCACATGCAGTGTCATGTAAGCGAAGCTGCCGCTGAGCAATGTTTCGTCCGGGTTGTCCAGCATGACCTCCACCAGCATGGTGCGGGTGCGGGGATCGAGCGCGCCGGACACGCGTGAGACCTTGGCGGAAATCTTGCGGCTCTTGTTGGCCGCATCCACAATGTCGGCGGCATCGCCGGCATGGACGAAAGGCGCATCCTGCTGTTGCACGAAGGCATCGATGCGGAGCTTGCGGTCGTCCGACACGGTGACGACGGGCTGCGAGCTGGTCTGGCTATTGGCGGCGTTCTGCATCAAAGCGCCTGGATCGGCATAGCGCGCCGTGACCTTGCCGTCGAAGGGGGCGGTGATGCGTTCATAGCCTTTCAGGGTGGCGTTCTGGTTCAGCACGGCCTGGGCGACGCGCGCATCGGCGTCGGCCTGGTCTTTTTGCTGCGCGGCGATGGCGTTCTGACGCGCCAGCTGGTTGTAACGCTGAGCGATCTGTTTCTTGTTGGCGAGATCGGCGGCGGCGCTGGCATATTGGGCATCCGTTTCCTGACTCTCGATGGTGGCGAGAAGCTGGCCGGTTTTCACCATGTCGCCCTTGTCCACCAGCACTTTGCCAAGATAGCCGCTCACCTTGGCGTAGAGTGTGGCCTCTTGATAAGGCCGCACATCGGCCAGGATGGTGATGTCGCGCATGCCGCCCGATGCTTTGGCCTCGATCACCTGGACTTGCGGGCCCTTGGCTGTATCGCGCTCCAGATCGGCGCGCGCCGATGAGATATGCGAATAGTGCAGCACCACCACCGCCGCCACGATCACGGCCGCGGCGCCCAGCAGAAGGACGCCACCCCGGCGCAGACGGGCCTGAACATTGGGATCAGGCATGATGTTCAACTCCTTCGGCGCGCGTTTCGTCCTCGAAGCGCTTGTCCAGCACATAGAGACTTGGCGGCGCCTTGCGCAACAAGAGATAAGCGATGGGAACCAGGAACAGAGTGGCGAAGGTGGCGAAGAGCAGGCCGCCGATCACGGCGCGGCCCAAGGGCGCATTCTGCTCGCCGGCTTCGCCCAGGCCCAGCGCCATGGGGATCATGCCGAGGATCATGGCCAGCGCCGTCATCAGGATCGGGCGGAGACGGGTACGGCCTGCTTCGACGATCGCGTCCAGCGCCGAAAGACCTTGGCGGACGCGGACATCATTGGCGAAGCTCACCACCAGGATGGAGTTGGACACCGAAATGCCCACCGACATGATGGCGCCCATCAGGGACTCCACATTGATGGTGGTTCCAGTCAAGGCCAGCATCCACAGGATGCCGATCAAGGCGCCGGGCACCGCCATCATGATGATGAGAGGATCGACCCAGGACTGGAACAGGATCACCAGCAGGGCATAGACCAGCACGATCGCCAGGATCAGGCCTTCGCCCAGATCGGTGAAGGCGGCGTTCATCACTTCATTCTGGCCGCGAATATCGATGCGGGTGGTGGCAGGCAGACCGGGTTTGAGCTTGTCGATCACTTTCTGGATGTCGCCTGCCACCGCACCCAGGTCGCGGCCATCGATATTGGCGTTCACGTCCACGACGCGCTGGACGGTGTAATGATTGATCGATTCCATCACATTGGTAGGCGAGACGCTGGCAATGTCGGACAGTTTGGTCACCGGCGCGCCCAGCGCGGTGGCTGGACCGCTGCCTGCCGTCGGCTTGACGATCGGCATGTTCATCAGATCGTTGACGCTGGCGATCTTCTCGATCGGCATCTGTACCGCCACGAAATAATTCACGCCATTGACGGGGCTCAGGAAGAAGTTCGGCGCCACGCCGGCGCTGGAGGACAGCGACGTCAAAAGATTGTCCGCCACCTGCAACTGGGTGACCCCCACTTCTGCGGCGCGCTGGCGGTCCACCGCCACTTGCAGGTCAGGATAGGACATCACTTGCAAGATGTGCGGGTCGGCGACACCGGGGATTTTCGCTATTTGCGATAGGATGGTCTGGCCCAGCGCATAGGACTGGCGGATGTCCGCGCCCTGGATCTGAAGATCGATGGGCGCTGAAAGTCCGAAATTCAACACCTGGCTGACGATATCGGCGGTCTGGAAATAGAAGACGGAATCCGGGAAGGCGCGGGGCAATTCGGCCCGCATCCGGTGCATGTAATCGGTTGACGGGCGATGGCCTTCGTTCAGCTGGATCAGGATCTCCGCGTCATTGCCCGCAACATTGTCGGTCGGCACGAAGGCGAGATTGTAATAGAGCGGCAGCCCGATCATGTCGTTGATGGTGCGCAGCTCCGTCGCGGGAATGATCTCGCGGATCTTCTTTTCCACCGCCAGGACGGATTTCTCGGTCTCCTCGATGCGTACCCCGGCGGGGCCGCGATAATGCAGCTTGATGATGCCGACATCGGCGGTGGGGAAGAAATCGGTGCCGATGGTGAGGAACAGGATGCCGGTCAGAACCACCAACCCACCCAGTGCCATCAGCACAAAACGCCGTCCCGCCAAAACGACGCCCAGCGCCGCGCCATAGGCATCCCGGAGCCTGGCGAACTGGCGCTCGAAATAGCCGAAGATGCCGGGGCCTTCGCCTTCCTGATGCACTTTCTCGGTCAAGAGAAAGCGGGAGAAGGCGGGGACCATCGTAAAGGACAGGATATAAGACGCCAGCATCGCCAGCACCACCGTGATCGCCAGGGGTATGAAGAGAAAGCGGGCAGGGCCTTCGAGCAGGACGACGGGGAAGAACACGATGCAGATGGCCAGCGTCGCGACCGTCAGAGGCTGGATCACTTCGGCGGAGCCGTCGAGGATCGCCAAGGTCAGCCTTTTGCCCAAGGTCTGATTGCGATGGATGTTCTCGATCAGGACCGTGGCGTTATCCACCAGAAGCCCGATCGCCAACGCCAGCCCGCCCAAGGTCATCAGATTGATGCTCTGTCCGGTGAGCAGCAGGCCGATTATGCCCGCCAGGATGGAGAGCGGAATGGAAAGCGACACGATGATGGTCGAACGCCAGTCGCCCAGAAACAACAGAATCATCAGCGAGACCAGGATCGACGAAATGATGGCTTCCCGGATCACATTGGTGACAGCGGCGCGCACGAAGACCGACTGGTCGAAATCCAGCCTCAGCTCCATACCATTGGGCGCGGCCGCCTTGATCTGGGGAAGCATGTCGCGGGTGGCGTCCACCACGGCCAAGGTCGAAGCGTCGGAATGTTTCAGAATGGTGAGATAGCTGGCCCGCTTGCCGTCCACATGCACAATATTGGTCTGAACGGCGAAGGAATCTTCCACCCTCGCCACATCGCCCAGAAGCACCGGCACCCCGCCCGAAACGCCGATGGGAATCTGGCTGAACTCGTCCACCGCCGAGGGACTGGAATTGACCGTCACATTATATTCGTGATGCCCCAGACGCGCGGTGCCCGCCGGCACGATCACGTTGGAATTCTGCAGCGCGGTCAGCACATTCTGGGGACTGAGGCCTTTGCCCGACAATTTGGCCGGATCGACATTGATCATGATCTGGCGCTGCTTGCCGCCAAAGGGCGCGGGTGAAGACAGGCCCGGAATGGTGAAAAGCTTGATGCGGATGAAGTTCAACCCATAGTCGAAGATCTGTTGCTCCGGCAGGCTTTTGCTGGAGAGCGTCATCTGCACCACGGGCACGTTGGCGGCATTGAATTGGATGATCAGCGGCGGCGACATGCCGGGCGGGGCGTTGTGCAGGGCGGTGTTGGAGGCTGCGTTGATCTGGGCGATGGCGGCGCCGATATCGGTGCCGGGCTGGAAATAGATTTTAAGCAGGCCCACGCCCGGAATGGCCTGTGACTCGATGCGGCTAATGCCGTTGACCGTGGTGGAATAGGAGCGTTCGCTGATCAGATTGACGCGCCGCTCCATATCCTCCGCCGACAGGCCGGGATAATTCCACGCCACCAGCACCACCGGAATATCGATGACCGGGAAGATGTCCACGATCATACGCGTGATGGACAAGACGCCCAGAAGCGCGATCAGCATCGCCGCGATTGCGGCAGTGTAGGGCCGGCGCAGCGCAAGACGAATGAAGGAAAGCACCGGTTGATCCCGAAGAAAGGCGCGGTTTGATAGGGCAAAACACCTTCCCTGCCAATCGCAAAGATGCCGGCGCAAATGAGGGTTGCGCGCAGGCGATGTGGGCGGCACTCACACCTGGGAAGTTGTTTACGCTGCGCCGGCGCAGGGCGCGATTTGCCGACGGCTGCCGGCTATCGAGGGGCCGTTCTTCCACTCGCTTATGATACAAGCGCGCATCTGGAATTCGCGGGCACGCACGCAAGACAGAAATAGGATGTGTACGGACGATATCGCGGCGGCCCGCGCTCGCGATTCCACGAACGCCTTGGACACTGGCATTCCCGCGGTATGCGCCCGGCACATGCCGGAGTTCCGCACCCACGCGAAAAAGACCTAACGATTCAAGGTGGTTGCGCCCCGCGACCTTTTGCGAAACTTTTTCCATTTTGTCCGCGCAGATTTTAAGGCTATAGGACCGGGCTGGCTTGAAGTTTATGCCGGCGAACACGATCTCGTTCTGGCGCGCATTTGGATGCGCCATCGGCCGAAGCGATCATTTCACGATCCTCGGCTTTTCGTCAGAAGGAATGGGTTTTGTCCGGTAGAATTCCGCTTGTCAGCTCAGCCATGGCTTTGCGCGTTCGCGCCGAGGCCGCGACCATGCCGATCCCGGCGCGTGGCTTTGCGAGACTGGTGCTCATGGGCGGCGCGACCTTGGCCCTGATCGGTACGATGCATCAGCTGCTTCACTTTTCGCCCGTTGCGCCGTTACCGCAGCCCATGATGAGCCGCGGACTCGACAAGGATATTATGATCGCGCCGGCCAAGCCGTCGGTCTTTGCGCAGGAAGCGACGATGTCGGCGGCGGAATTGATGAGGCGCTGGGAACCGCTCATTCTTCAGGCGTCCAAGAAATTCAAAGTGCCCGCGGAATGGATCCGCGCCGTGATGCGCCAGGAAAGCGGCGGCCGCACTATGATCGCGGACAATGTGCCGATTGTTTCGGATGCCGGCGCTATGGGCATCATGCAGGTGCTGCCTGGCACTTATACCGAGATGGCGGCGCAATATGGCCTGGGCGACGATCCCTATAATACGCATGACAATATCTATGCCGGTACGGCCTATCTCAAATGGTTACACGGCAAATATGGCTATCCGGCGATGTTCGCCGCTTATAATGACGGGCCTGGCAATATCGAGAATCATCTCTATCACGGCCGCCCCCTGCCCAAGGAAACACGCGGCTATATCACCAACATCGCCAAATCGCTGGGCGACAAGCTGGTGGCGGTCGACCTCACCAAGGTCAAGCTGACTCAGCCCGATGGCGACAAGGTCGAAATCGACGCGCAGAAAGTGACGGCGGTGCGTCCCACCATTGCCGGGCTTTATGCGGCCACGGTGCAGTCGGTGGTCACCATCGGCAAGCTCAATCGCGGCGTGCGCGAGGATGTGGCGGAAGCCACCAAGGTTCTGCGCGCGCATGGCGCGAAGATCTAGGACGCGAAAATCTAGCTGATATGGCTGGCGCCGCTTTCGGCGGCGTGGCGGATGCGGCTTTCATCCAGATCCAGTTCGCGCTCGATGCGCCGGCGCGCCTCGTCGTCGAGCGCGCCATCGGTATAGAGCTTGGCGATGGCCTCGCGTTCCGTCGCCAGGAATTCCAGCTGTACGGCCATGGCGTTGGCAACCGCCTGGCCGGTTTCCAAATCGCGGCATGCGGCGACAAAATAGGCGCGCCGGTCGCCGTGGCGGCGGCGCAGAATCTCCACCATCTCGGGCGCAAGCCCCGCGCTCTTGAGCCGGTCGAGCCGGGAGAGCGCCGCGTCGATGCCAGCCACGCGGGCGGCGACTTCGTGCTGCTTGGCGGCGTCGGCCTCGCGCTTGCCCAGATCGGTGAGGCCCAATTTCTGGATCACCCAGGCGAAAGAAAAGCCCTGCCCCACCAGCGTGGCGAGGATGACGACGAAGGTCACCAGCAGAAGCAACCCGCGTTCGGGAAAGGGCGCAGGTCCCGCCATCAGGGGAATGGAGAGAGCAGCGGCAAGCGACACCACGCCCCGGATGCCGGTGAAAGCGATGGCGAAAACTTCCTGCCACGCCGGCGCGGGATTGCGCCTGCGCCAAGCCGGCCATAGCCAGCAGGGCAGATAAGTCGAGGCATAGACCCAAGCGAAGCGCACCAGGATGATCGCCGCCGTGACGGAGGCCGCCGCCAGGCCCAGGCGAACCCAATCGGCCTCGGCCAAGGAATCCGCGATCACCGGCGCTTGCAATCCGGTGAGCAGGAAAATCACGCCCTCGATCAGATAAACCATCAGGTCCCAGACGAAATAGCCCTGAAGTCTGGTGGCGGGCGCGATGAAGCGGGGACCGTTCCAGCTCACGAACAGGCCCGCCGTGACAGTGGCGAGCACGCCGGAACCGCCCAGGCTTTCGGGCACCCAGAAGGCGGCAAAAGGCGTCAGCATCGCCAGGATGATCTCCACCCTGGGCTCATGCGCCCATCGCCTCAGATTGAGCGCAATCCAGCCCACCAGAAGACCCCACGCGATTTCGCCGGCCACGATCGCCGCAAAGCTGCCTACTGCCGTGCCCGGCGAGAAACGGCCGCCTTCGATCACCGCTGCGATCGCGAAGCTGAAGAGGATCAGCGCTGTGGCGTCATTGACCAGGCCTTCGCCTTCCAAAATCACCAGCACGCGGCTGGGAATGGGAAAACGCTTGGCGATGGCCATGGGCGCGACCGCGTCGGGCGGCGCCACGATGGCGCCCAGCACGAAACCCAGCGCCCAGGAAAGATCGAGCAGATAGTGCGCCACCAGGGCCACCGACGCCGCCGTGAAGATCACGCAGCCGACGGCCATCAAGAGAATGGGCCGGATATTGGCCTTGAAGCCGCGCCAGCTCATGCCGACGCCCGCCGAATAAAGCAGCGGTGGCAAGAGCAGCGTCAGCACCAGATCGGGCCGAAGCGCGACGCGCGGCATGCCGGGGATGAAGCTGAGGCCCAGTCCCACCAGCACCAGGAAGATCGATGGCGGCACGGTCGAACGCTTGGCCGCCACTGCGGCCAGCGCCGTGACCGCGACCAAGGCGAAACCAATGGGAAGGGCAGGCAGTATCACGAGGCTGATCCCCGCGGCCGCGATGGCCGCGGGGAAACGCTAGACTATTGCTGCGCCACTTGCTTGCGCAAAGACACGATATCCTTGGCCGTCAGATTCGCACCCTGAGCGCCGAAGCGGGCGGTGACATAGTTGGAAACCGCCGCGATCTCGTCGTCGGTATAGGCCGAACCAAAAGCAGGCATGAAGATATGGCCCTGGGCTGTGTTGCGGTCCACGCCATTGATGATCGTCTGCGCCACATTGGTGGCGGAGGGATCGTTCACCGCGCGCACGCCGGTCAAGGTGGCGTATTTGCTCAAGGGGCTGATGCCGGTCCAGTCATGGCAGCTAGCGCAGGCGCCGGCGAAGATCTTCTCGCCCCGTTCCCGGTCGTTGACGTCGGTCGCCGGGCCTTCACGATGCGAGGCGGGCGCTGCCTTGGTTACGGTGCGCGGCAGGTCGGTGTTCTGCGCCGGCACGCTTCTAAGATAGACCACCAGAGCACGGATATCGCCAGCAGTGAGGAAGGTCAGGCTGTTGTCGGATGCCTCGC
>DATNGI010000010.1:0-4532 GCA_035605955.1 Rhizomicrobium sp. | reverse complement strand
TCCACCGACAACCGGCCCGGCCCGTCGGCGGCAATACGGCCGTTTGTGATATGGATTCCTTGCGGCCCCGCGGCAAACGGAATGGTGCCCGAGATTTTGCCGCTAAGCTTGACCCTGTCGCCCAGGTTCGACGCCGCGACCAGCGAGTCCAGCGCGATCGACGACAGTTTGGCGGTGCCGGATATGGTCGATGGCGTCGCAAGGTTGACCGTAAACGGCGCCAGAGCGACATGACCTTCGGCCCAGCCGGACGACAGTGCATCAATCCGCGCCGTCTGTGTATCGGAGGAAAAGCGCAAATCGACCCCGCTGAACGGCAATGTCCAGTCGATGCGCGAGATCGTGACCTGCTGATTGTCCGCGGTCTTGAACGGCAACAGAGAGGCGAATTCCAGGGATGTCTTCAATCCATGCACCCGGCCCAGCGGTGAAAGAAAGTCCAGGTCGCCAACGGAAAGCGTTCCATGGCTGGTCATGGCGGCACGGGTCCAGCCGACCTCGCCCTGGAAATTCGCGATACCGTCCGCCTGCCGGAACTGCCCCAGCAGAGGAGAAAGATTTTCCGGCTGCAGGTCCTTCTGCGCGAAAACAAGATGCGGCGCATCGATATGCGCAGCGCCTGCGCCGCTTGCCATGTCATGATCGAACGTCACCGCTGCCAGCGCATTTTTGGCGCTGCCGGCCACGAGCAGCCGGCCACGCCACTTCCCATGCGCGACCGTCACCGCGCCACTTCCCTGGACCGGATGAAAGCGGGTTTGCCGGGCGCGGTCGGAAAGGCGCGCGGTGACGATCGCGGCGCTGCCCTGGAAGGCGCCGCCATTGCCGGTGAAATACAAGCGCGCGTCGGCGCCGTCGAGTTGCGCATTGGCCAGGGGAAGAAACGCCGATACGTTGCGCGCGGCGCCTGACAATTGCCATTGCCCGCCCTCGCCGGACAGCAAGGGTTTGCCGGCTGAGCAAAATGTTGCGCGGATATTCCTGGCGAGGTCAGTTTGGCCGGGGTGGAATGCGGCCAGGGAC
Source organism: Rhizomicrobium sp. (assembly GCA_035605955.1). GTDB lineage: Bacteria > Pseudomonadota > Alphaproteobacteria > Micropepsales > Micropepsaceae > Rhizomicrobium. The sequence goes on along the minus strand of DATNGI010000010.1, from coordinate 3,509 downwards.
AGGGGCATGCAAGACGCGGGGGTGAAAGCATAGCGCCCGTCTTGCCAGGAAATCGCGCCCTTCGCCGACAAGGCCGCATCGCGCAGCATCAGATAGTCGAACCGCGTATCCAGCACGATGTTGCCGCTAAGCCGCCCATCCGCCCAGGCAAGATCGGTTGTGCCGAGATTCACGGTCGGCACGCCCTCTCCCTTCAGCTTCGCGTCAAATGCAGCCTCAAGACCCTGCGCCGACCGGGACGCCGAAAACGTCGGCACCCGGAGCGTGATGCCATTCATTCCTTCCACCATCAGGGGCCGCGTGGCGCGAAGAGAGATTGCATCGCCGTTGCGCTCCAGATGGGCCGCCCCGTCAAGCCGCACATGCGCCAATCCCTGCATCAAGGCCGAACGCAGCCGCCGCGCGCCGATACTTGCCAGGTCGAGCCTCGGGCTCGCGCTGGCGGTCAGGCTGACATCGGCGCTTGCCTGTGCGCCCGCTGCGCTGGGGTTTTGTGCGGCGACATCGATCTTCACCTGGTCGAACACCGCACCCGCCCGCACATTGACGGCCTGCGCAGCCAGATGCGCCGCGCTCCCGGACAGGCCGTGATCCGACCAGCGCAGATTTTGCACCTCCATCTCCGCATCGAGTTTTCGCACGGCATAGGCTCCGGCCGTCACATCGCCGGAAAATGTCAGCGACAGATTCCTGCCGTCATATGTCACTTGCGCGGCACGCAACGCCGAGGAGATGCCATGCCACGAGATTGTTGCCGGCTGTGCGTGCAACCGCGCGAAAACCGGCTTGTTGTGGCGAAGCTTCAAGTCACCGCCGACTTCCAGCCTGCCCGCCTGCGTGTCCAGGATTGCGCGCAAGCCGGTCAGCGATACCGCCAGATTGTCGCTGACAAAGCGTGACTGGCCGCCTTGTCGGGCCAGCGACTCGATCCAGGCTTGCAGCGATCCCAGCGTGACTTTACCGTCCGGCCCAATCTGGGCGCGTATCAAAGGCTTTATCAGCCGCACTTCGGTGAGATAGGGCGTCCAGCGCACAGGATCAAAGATCAACTGGATCCGATCCGCCGCCAGATCGGGCGCTCCCTCCGGTCCTAGCGCAAATCGCGCGGTTGCGCTCCATAAGCCAAAACTCTCGACATCGATCGCGGCCCGGACACCGTGCTGGCGGAAATAATATTCCGCGAACTGAGCTGCCAATCGGGCCCGGATCGCCCACAACGCCGCCAGTGCGATGGCGAGGGCCAGCACGACACCGAGGATCGCCAGGACAGGGCGGCGCAAATGCATGACCTGTTTTCGACCGCTGTTGCGGAAACCATCTTAGAGATGAATGTGGCCCGTTTTGGAACCACGCATCGGCTCGCCCTTGCCCGATCCTTTGCCTTCGGCTCGAAGGAGCGCCAGCTTTTCTAAATTCGCTGCGCTCATTAAGAAAACCTAGGCGGAAGAGGCGCTCGATTCGGGATTATTTCCTGGCGCCCACTCGCGGTGCTACGCACCGCTCCGTGGCGCTCACTTTTTGTAACCTCGCTCGCTCCGCTCGCTCGCTAACAAAAAGTGGCGCTCCCACGGGGAATCGAACCCCGGTTTCAGCCTTGAGAGGGCCGCGTCCTGACCGCTAGACGATGGGAGCCAGCCAAGCGGGAGGCGCTTATACGCGACCGCAGTTCCGCCGGGCAAGTTTTCGGCGGAAACGTCCTTCCGGGCAAAACCGGACCGGAACATAGCCTTTGTTGGGCCGTTGGAATCTCACAAGGAAACCGAATGGTTCCAAGGACATGGCTCGATACTTCTTTCATGTGCGAAGCGCCGACGATCTGGTGAGCTGCGACCGGGAGGGCCAGGAATTGCCCCATCTGGAGGCGGCACGCGCCGAGGCGGTGAACTCCAACCGTGAAATGCTGGGCGAGCGGCTCTTGCATGGCGGCGCGCTCGGCCCGCGTCAGGTCGAGATCGCCGATGAAAGCGGCAAGGTGCTGGCCACGATCACCGCCGAGGACGTGCTGATGCAGAACGGTCAGTTCCGCGCCTTTCCCGACGACGTGACCAAATCCGCGCCCACCGCACAGATTATTTCCGCCGGCAAGAAAACGGCGGCGGAATAGACGAAGGCCGCCAGCCTGACCGGCGCCTTGGCGTCGAGGCTTGCGATCAGCCAAAGAAAGCCCTCTTCGCCAGCGCCAGCAAGATCGTGCGCGGACGGTTTTGCTTCTCCGTTCGGATGAGAATGATAGCAGCCGATCAGGGCATGGCCGTGTTCGCGGGCCCGCCTGAGCGCCGCGAAATGATCATCGGGCGCAATCTCGAAACGATCGGCGTCCGGCGCGATGTTGCGCGCGGGATGCAGCGTGAAAGCGCGCGCCACATCGCCCTCGCGCAGCCCTTCGATCAGGCCGCAACATTCGCGCGGGAAAGAGGTGCGTGCTTCGCTTTCGATCCGCACCCGCAACGCCTCCGGCAGAAGCAGTCTCATGGCTTGGACGCCGCCACCCGGTAGAGCAGCGTGCCGGTGGCGAGGTCCAGCACTTCGACCTGGTCGCCTTTGGCCGTGGCCAGCTGCAAGATCAGGTGATGGGCGTCGATCTTGACCGAGATAATCCGTGCGCCCGGCTCCAGCGCAATCACCGCGGGCGCATCACCCGTCTCTGAATTGGCAGTGGCGCCCATAGTTCCCCTGGCGCGGCTGCGGTAAATCTCGTACTGGCGCATGAAGCCAAATACCAGCGCCACCACGCCGGCGACCAGAAGCACACTGAGGATGATGACGGCGGCAAGGGCGGCGCGATAGGCTGGCCCTCGTCCGCTATTCTGTTGGCTCATGTCCACGCCAGTGCCTATATCAGCAAATCCCGTAACTATCCTTGTGCCGGCCGAGCAGGCAGGCCTGCGCCTCGACCGCGTGCTGGCAGCATTGCTGCCGGATCAGAGCCGCTCGCGGCTCGCGGCACTGATCGAACAAGGCGCGGTGATGCGCGGCGGAACAACGATAAAAGACGCCAATCATCGGGTCAAAGGGGGCGAGAGCTACGAGATCGCGCTGCCCGCCGTCGTTCCCGCCACGCCGCGGGGCCAGGATATTCCGCTCACCGTGGTTTACGAGGACAAGGACCTGATCGTGATCGACAAGCGGGCCGGCCTGGTGGTGCATCCCGCGGCGGGCAATCCCGACGGCACGCTGGTCAATGCCCTGATCGCCCATTGCGGCGATTCCCTGGTCGGCATTGGTGGAGAGCAGCGGCCGGGCATTGTCCATCGCCTGGACAAGGATACGTCGGGATTGCTGGTGGCGGCCAAGACCGAACGGGCGATGGCGAGCCTGGCCAAGCAATTCGCCAATCATACCATCGAGCGCGCCTATCATGCCGTTGTGTGGGGAAGTCCGCGCCTGGGCGAGGGCGTGATCGAAGGCCAGATCGGACGCAACCCCTTCGACAGGAAACGCATGGCGGTCTTGCGCGGAGGCGGCAAGGCGGCACGCACTCGCTATCGCGTGCAGGAACGATTTGGGTC
>DATNGI010000009.1:0-32566 GCA_035605955.1 Rhizomicrobium sp. | reverse complement strand
TCTATTTCGCGCGCCCTGACTCCACCATGGAAGGGCGCAACGTCTATGAAGCGCGAAAGCGCATCGGCAGCGTGCTTGCGCAGGAGGCGCCGGTCACCGCCGACATGGTGATCCCGGTGCCGGATTCGGGCGTTCCCGCGGCGTTGGGCTTCGCCAATGAAGCGAAGCTTCCCTTCGAGCTCGGCATTATCCGCAACCATTATGTGGGCCGCACCTTTATCGAGCCCTTGGACCGCATCCGCCATCTGGGCGTGCGCCTCAAGCACAATCCCAACCGCGCCAAGCTCAAGGGCAAGAACGTGGTGCTGGTGGACGATTCCATCGTGCGCAGCACCACCTCCAAGAAGATCGTGGAGATGGTGCGCTACGCCGGCGCGCGCGAAGTCCATTTCCGCGTCGCCAGTCCGCCCACCACCCATTCCTGCTTCTATGGCGTGGACACGCCCAACACCGACGATCTTCTGGCCCACCGCATGGATGTGGAAGGCATGCGCCGCTTCATCGGCGCCGACAGTCTCGCCTTCATCTCCATGAACGGGCTTTACCGCGCCATGGGCGGGCCGGCACGCGACGCGCGTGCGCCCGGCTTTTGCGACGCCTGCTTCTCGGGCGAGTATCCGATCGAGTTGACTGACATTTCCGGCGGCGCCCGAGACCGTCAATTGTCGCTCCTGGCGGATGTCGCTTAACGGTTCTTATGTCTGACAAGCGTTTTACCGGAAAGATCGCACTCGTTACCGGCGCTTCCCGCGGCATCGGCCGCGCCGCCGCCATCGCGCTGGGACGCGAAGGCGCGCATGTGATCTGCGTCGCTCGCACCGTGGGTGGCTTGGAAGAAACCGACGACGCCATCCAGAAGGCGGGCGGCACGGCTACCCTGGTGCCGCTGAACCTCAAGGATTTCGCCGCCATCGACCGGCTGGGCGCGTCCATCTTCGAACGCTGGAAAAAGCTCGACGCCTTCTTCGGAAATGCCGGGACTTTGGGCGTGCTGACCCCGCTGACCCATCTCGACCCCAAGATCTTCCAGGAGCTGCTGGACATCAATGTCACCGCCAATTGGCGGTTGATCCGTTCCTTCGACCCGCTCTTGCGCCAGTCGGAGGCGGGACGGGTGCTGATGGTGAGTTCGGCGGCAGCGCGCCGCAACACGGCTTTCTGGGGCGGCTATGCCATGAGCAAGGCGGCGCTGGAAATGATCACCTTCACCTATGCCGCCGAATGCAACGGCACCTCGGTGAAGGTCAATGCGCTCGATCCCGGGCCGGTGCGCACCATCATGCGCGCCAAGGCGATGCCGGGCGAGGATCCCGCCACCTTGCCCCGCCCGGAAGAATTGACGCCCATGATTTTGGACGCGCTCTCGCCGGCCAATGACAAACATGGCGAGCTGATCAAGTTCAGGAAGTGACCTGCGAAGCAGGTCATCCCCGGCGAGCGCCGTCCAGGCGCGAGGGAAGGGGATCCAGATCTACTTTTTCGTATCGTACGGATTCTTCGTGTTGCGCATGATCAGGCGCAGCGGCGTGCCTTTGAGACCGAAATTCTCTCTCAGGCCGTTGATCAGATAGCGCTGATAATCCTCGGGCAGGGCATCAAGCTGGTTGCCGAACAGCGCAAAAGTGGGCGGCCTCGCCTTGGTCTGGGTCATGTAGCGGATGCGCACCCGCCGCCCCCGTATCGCGGGCGGGGCATGACGCGTCAGCGCACTTTCCAGGAAGCGGTTGATGGCCGAGGTCGGCGCGCGCGTGTTCCAGGCGCGGTCGGCGGCTAAGATGGCGGGCGGCAGGCGGTCCAGGCCTTCCCCTGTACGGGCCGAAATCGCCACCAGCTCGGCGCCCGCGACTTGCGGCAACAACCGGTCCTGCATCTCGCGCAATTCGGTGATCGCGCCATTCTTGTTGTCCTTCAGGTCCCATTTGTTGACGGCGAAGACGATGGCGCGGCCTTCGCGCGCGATCAAATCGGCGATGGCAAGGTCCTGCTTCTCGAAAGGTTGGGTGGCGTCGATCATCACCACCACGCAATCGGCGAAGCGGATGGCGTCGAGCGCCGAAGCCACCGACATTTCTTCCAGCGTTTCGCCCGCCACGCGTGCTTTCTTGCGCAGGCCCGCCGTGTCGTGGAGCAACACGTCCCGATCTTCGATCTTCCAAGGCGCCTCGATGGCATCGCGGGTCAGCCCCGCTTCCGGTCCGGTGATGGAGCGCGCCTCGCCCAGCAATTGATTGAACAGGCTGGATTTGCCAACATTGGGCCGCCCCACGATCGCCAACCGCAGCGGTTTGCTGCGGTAATCGAAATCGGGCTCTTCGGTCTCATCCGCTTGGTCCGCGAAATCGTCTTCCGGCGCATCTTCGCGCATCCGGGGCGCCAGCGGCTCCAGCGCCGCCGCCAAGGCATCCATCCCCAGCGCGTGCTCGGCGGAGAGTTTCAACGGCTCGCCAAACCCCAGCGCGAAAACATCCGCCAACCCGGCGGGCTCGATGCGGCCCTCGCATTTGTTGGCGGCCAGGATCACCGGCTTGCCGGCCCGGTGCAGCGCCTGGGCGATGATCTCGTCGCCCGCCGTCACCCCGGCGCGGGCGTCGATCACGAACAGCAACGCGTCGGCGTCGGCAATGGCGGCTTCCGTCTGGGCGGTCATCCGCGCGCTGATCGTGTCGGGGGCCGCAGTCTCAAAGCCGGCCGTGTCGATCAGGCGCAACTCCATGTCATCGAACACCACCTCGGCGGTGCGGCGGTCGCGCGTCACCCCCGGGGTGTCGTGCACGATGGCGATGCGCCGCCCGGCGATGCGGTTGAACAGGCTCGATTTGCCGACATTGGGTCTGCCGACGATAGCTAAGATCAAAGACATCGGAGCGCCTTTACTTGAGCGCCACCAATTCGGCGTTGTTGGTGTAGATGTAAAGCGTGCCGTCGGCCACCACCGGCGCGATGCTGGTGCCGCCGGGAATCTCCACCCGGCCCATCAGCTGGCCGGTATAGGGGGAGATGGCTTCGGCATAGCCGTTGGAGGAAACCAGGATCAACTTGTCCGACACCAGCACGGGCCCCGCCCAATCGATGGCGTGACGCTTGTCCTCGTCGCGGAAGTTGGGGAGTTGGTGGATCCAGCGCACCCGACCTTCCTTGCGGCTGAGGCACATCAATTGCTCGTCCCCGGTCAGGACATAGACATAATCGCCCGCCACCCATGGGGTCTGCGTGCCGCCAATGTCGCGCGTCCAGGCCCTGTCGCCCGATGCCAATGCGATCGCCGCCATGACGCCGGAATGGCTGATGGCGAACACCATGTCGCGGTCGATCACGGGGCGCGCCGCGATGTCGTCCAGTTCCGACAAAGCGGTGACCTGGCCGCTGTGCGAGAGAACATCGTTCCAGGCCTGCTGGCCGTTTTGGACACGCAGCGCGAACAATTCGCCCGACGTATAAGGCGCGATCACGAACTGGCCGGAGACCGCGGCGCTGGTGGAGGAAAGAATACCGGCCGATTCCGCCACGCCCTGCTGGTCCCACAGAGTGCGGCCATCGGCTTCCGCGAAGGCATAGAGATGATTGTCATGGGTTGAAAAGAATATGCGCCCGCCATTGACCACGGGTGCATTGACGATGGGCACTTTCAGGTCACGGCGCCAGATTTCGCGGCCGGTGGCGGCGTCCATGCAGATCAGGACGCCGAAGCCCGAGGTCGCGAAGATCTTGCCCGCATCATAGGCGACGCCGCCCCCCATACCTGTCACCGGCTGGATGGTGTTGGGCTTGCCCAGCATGCCCCAGAGCGTGGGCATGTCGGTGCCGTTCTTAGGCGCTAGCCGCTTGTCCCAGACGGCTTCACCGTTGCGGGCGTCGAAGGCATAAACATGCGCCTCGGAATCCAGGACGAAAATTCGCCCACCACCCACCACCGGCGAAGCGGTGAGGCGCGATGACGAGTCCGAACCTTTGCCGGCATCGGCATCCCAGATTTGGCGCAGATGGCCATTGGCTTCCAGATGATAGACCGCGTTGGAGGCGAAACCGCCGGGCTGCGTCCATTCCGGATTGCGATAGGGTGGCGGCAATACGACCGGCGTGCTGTTCAACGCTGCATCGGGCTTCAACGCATCGTCCAGCGCGGTCAGCGGAATGCGTTCGCCCTTGAGTTTGCTTTTGTTGCTGGGCGCAAACCAGTCGCCCACCGTGTCACCAATGTCTTCCCAGGTTTCGCAGCCGCTAACCATAAGCGCGAGCGCGAGCGCTGAGACAATCCGCAAACGCTTGGAGGACAGGGTCATGGCGTGGCGGGTGCCGCTGGTGTGGCCGGCGCCGCCGGCGTTGCGGGAGCAACCGCGCCGGGCGCGGGGGTGGGCAGCGGCGGCGGCACGGTGCCGAAATCCTTGGCCCCGCCCTGTTTCAGGAAAGCCGCCATGGCTTGCGTGCGCCGCTGAAGCGTTTGCGGCGAGTTGGGATCCTTGGCCAGCGCGTCGAATTCTTCCAGCGCCTTGGCGGTCTGGTTGTTGTGATAGTCGCTATAGGCGAGAATCTCGTCCGCGTTGGGCTTCCACACGCTGCCCGCGGTGCGCAGCGGCGCTAGCAGATTTTCCAGATCGGCGCGCGACAGGGTGTCGGCCTGGGCCCAGGCCAGCCGCAGCCGGGCCACGGCGCCGGTGCCGCCTTTTTCCTGCTCCGTGATTTCCTTGTAGAGCGCCAGCGCCCCGTCGCGCTGGCCCGATGCCAGCATGCTGTTGGCCTGCTCCAGCTTAGCGAGCAGGGCGTAACCCCTGGGCGCGGTCTTGGCCAGGTCGGAGAAGGCGACAGCCGCGGTTTTGGGGTCGGCGATGCGCTGGGCGGCCGAGAAGGCAACCGAAGCCTTGTCCCGCTGGCTCGCCTGATAGCGCTGCCACAATTCGAAGCCGGCGATGCCCACGATAATCAGCGCGACCAGGGCGATGACATAGTCGCCATAGGCCTTCCAGAATTTCTCTAATTTTTCGCGGCGGACGTCTTCTTCGACTTCGCGGAAAATGTCACTCAATGGAAAATCCTTGTCGCTGGCCCGATTTTCGGGGAAGCCCTTGAGCCCGCGCGCTAATTAGCCCGCTCCGGGGCCGACGCGCAATGCGGCCCAAGGTTCATCTTGCCGCGCGGGACAAGGCGCATCTGCTTGGGCTTGACGAAAGGCTTCCGCACCTGATAGTTAAGTATATGCTTAACTATCAGGCTAATCTTGATCTGGCGTTTCAGGCCCTGGCGGACCCCGCCCGGCGGACCATGATGGACCGGCTGGCCGCGGGGCCCGCCAGCGTCAGCGAACTGGCCAGGCCGCTGCCCATGTCGCTGCCGGCCGTCATGCTGCATCTGAAAGTTTTGGAGGAGAGCGGTCTCGTCCAAAGCGAGAAAGCGGGGCGGGTTCGTACCTGCCGTCTCGCGCCGAATGTCTTGTCCGAAGCGGAACATTGGATCACCGAGCGCCGCCAGATGTGGGAACGCAATCTCGATCGCCTGGGCGCTTTCTTGGATCAGACCAAACCGGAGACCGAAAAATGAGAAAATTGATTTCCTTGATCCATCTGTCGCTCGATGGATTTTGCGCCGGTCCGAAGGGGGAAATGGATTGGATCACGGTCAATCCTGCCATCTTCGAGGATGCAGACCGTGTGATCGCAACGGCGGGAGCGGCGGTCTATGGCCGTACCACCTATGGCATGATGCGTGGCTATTGGCCGACCGTGTTGGATGACGAGAAGGCGCCAGAGGACCGGCGTGCCCATGCCCGCTGGGTGCAGGATGTCGAGAAGATTACTTTCTCCCGCACCTTGGACAAATGCGATTGGAACAACACGAAGCTTCATCGCGATGCCAACGACATTCTGGCGCTGAAGGAAAAGTCAGGCAAAGACCTTTTGATCTTTGGCGCCCCCGGACTGGTCAAAAGCTTTCAGGCGCTGGACGCAATCGACGAATATTGGATGTTTCTAAATCCCGTGCTGTTGGGCGAAGGCATTCGCTTTTTCGACGGCGCCCACAAAAGCCGCTTTCGCATCGCCGAGGCTAAACGCTTCGAGCCCCACGTGATGCGCTTCCATTATGTCCGCCAATAACGATCCCAGCGAGAAAAATCATGACCAGCCGTTCCATCGTCCATGCCAGCTTCACCATCACCAAAGTCTATGACGCGGCGCCCGCGCGCGTCTTTCAAGCCTTCGCGGACGAAAAAGCCAAGGACAAATGGTTTTCCGGGCCCGGCCAATGGACGCTGGTGTCGCGCAGCTTCGATTTTCGCGAAGGCGGCATCGAAACGCTGGCGGGGCGGTGGGAAAGCGGCATGGTGACGCGCTTTGAATGCGTCTATCGCGATATCGTGCCGCCCACCGAAAAAGGTGAGGCGCGGATTATCTACACCTACAACATGTTCGTGGACGACCGGAAGATTTCCGTGTCTCAGGCGGCCATCGAGATCCGTTCTGAAGGGAAGGGCGCCAAATTCGTCCTGACCGAATATGGCGATTATCTCGACGGTTATGACGATGCCGGCTCGCGCGAGCATGGCACCAATTTGCTGATGGACAGGCTGGGGCAGTCGCTGGTGGATTGATCGGCCGAACGTGAAAAAGAAAAACCGCCTAGCTTTTCTTGTGAGCAAGGCGAACTAGAAAAGCGTTCGCCACGGTCGCGGCTCACCCCCGCGAAGGCGGGGACCCAGGGTGCGGCACACATGGGAGTTGGATCAGAACAAGCGGCCGCTTCGTCATCCCGCGCGGATTGCTGACCGTGAATTTGAATGTTGAACAAATAAAAAAGCCCGGCATTAATCCGGGCTTTTTCCATTTATGCGAAGCGGATCAGGCCTCGGCAGATTCTTGTTCCGAGCCTTCGCCTTCCTCTTTGGGACCAGCGCCTTCCTCGAACATCTCTTCGGCCGCGGCCTTGGCTTCTTCCTGTTCCGTGCGTTCGGCTAGCACGTCTTCGCCGCGCGCCTGGCGTTCGGCTTCGTCCTCGCTCCTGGCGACATTGACGGTGATGTTCACCCGCACTTCGGGGTGCAGCACCACCGGAACGGTGAAGAGGCCGATGGCCTTGATCGCCTGGCTGATCTGGACCTGATGGCGGTCGATGGTGAAGCCGCCGGCTTCGACCACGGACGCCACGTCGCGGGGCGAGACCGAACCATAAAGCTGGCCGCGGTCGCCCGCCTGGCGCAGCAGCATGAAGGATTTGCCGTCCAGCTTCTTGGCGATGGCGTCGGCGTCCTTCTTGCGCTCCAGATTATGGGCTTCGAGCTGCGCCTTCTGGGTCTGGAAATATTCCCGGTTGGCCTTGGTGGCGCGCAGCGCCTTCTTCTTGGGCAAGAGAAAGTTACGGGCAAAACCGTCCTTGACCCGGACTTCGTCGCCCATCTGGCCCAGCTTCTCGACCCGTTCGAGCAGAATGACTTGCATGGTTCAGGCCCTCACTTCACGACGTAAGGAAGCAGCGCCATGAAACGAGCACGCTTGATCGCGTTCGCCAGGGTGCGCTGGTTCTTGGTCGAGACGGCGGTGATGCGCGACGGCACGATCTTGCCGCGCTCGGAGATGTAACGCTGCAGCAGCTTCACATCCTTGTAGTCGATCTTGGGCGCGTTGGCGCCGGAGAAGGGATCGGTCTTCTTCCTGCGGAAGAAGGGACGGCGAGCGCCGTCGCGGTCGCCGCCACGGCCGCCTTCGCGGTCGCCACGGTCACGATTGTCGCGGTCGCCGCCGCGGCCTTCACGATTGCCACCAAAACTCATTGTGCGGTCTCCTCGGTGGTTGCGGCGGCTTCGCCTTCCGGCTTCTCGGCGCGGTCGTCGCGGCGGCTCTTGCTGGACGAGACGTCGAACGCATCCACCTTCACGGTGATGTAGCGCAGCACGTCTTCGTTGATCTTGAGCTGACGCTCCAGCTCGATCACCGCTGCGGACGGGGCGTTGATGTTAAGGAGCACATAATGCCCCTTGCGATTCTTTTTGATGCGGTAGGCGAGGCCGCGCAGGCCCCAATATTCCTGCTTCTCGACTTTGCCGCCGCCGCCTTCAACGATGGTCTTGAGATGGGTGGCGAGTGCGTCCACCGCCTGCGCGCTGATGTCCTGGCGCGCGATCAGGAGATGCTCGTAAAGAGCCATGTCCGGTCCTTGTCTTGGCCTGCGGAACGGTTCAGGGCGGACCGCCCTTTACCGCTTTGGCTCGCCGGACCCGCGCGGCCATCCGCGCTACCCGGAAATCCGGGCGTCCAACGACCGCAGCCGTTTGAAGGGCGGGCATATAGGGGAAAGCCCCTGCCTCAGCAAGGAAAAGTTGGCCGGCAGGGTCCGCCAGAGCGGGAAAAGGCCCCAAAAGGCCGGAAAACAGAGTTGGGCGGCGGCGCCAATTTACGATCCCGCGCCGCCCGGCCCGGTGACCTAGTGCTTGTGATGCGCCTGGTGATGATGGTGCGCCACATGATGGCGGTGGTGATGGCGGGTCGCGGCACTGGCGGCGGTCGTGCCCAGCACGGCAAGCGCGACAAGGGAAACGATAAGGGTTTTCATTGCGATCTCCAGAATGGATAGTCTGCCGGCACGGGCTGAGATCTTAACGCAACATGGACAGTCCCAGCCCTGTCACGATCAACATAAGACGTCGAGTTTGAACACAGCGTGAATGCCGGCATTACCAAGCGGCAATAAACGGGGAAAGGGCTCCCCGAAACGGGCGGGGCGAATGGCAAATCTTAATAGGGACGATTCGCGCGCGGACGCGATTCTGGCGCGCGCCGCCTGGCGGCTGATCCCCTGCATGTGCCTGATGTATGTGGCGAGCTTCCTCGACCGGGTGAATATCAGTTTTGCGGCGCTCACCATGAATCAGGATTTGGGCTTTTCGGCACAAATCTTCGGTGTTGGCGCCGGCATCTTCTTTCTAGGTTATTTTCTCTTCGAAATCCCATCGAACCTGATGCTGGAGAAAGTGGGCGCGCGGCTTTGGATGTGCCGCATCATGGTGAGTTGGGGCTTGATCTCCATGGCGACCGCGTTCGTCCGGGGACCGATCTCGTTTTACACCCTCCGATTTTTGCTGGGCCTGGCAGAGGCGGGCCTCTATCCCGGCATGATCCTGTACATGACCTACTGGTTTCCCCAGGCGACGCGGGCGCGCTTTATCGCGCTGTTCCTGGCGGCGGTGCCGGCCGCCAGCGTGGTCGGCGCGCCTATTTCCGGCTGGCTCTTGGGTCTCGACGGCGTGCTCAAAGGCTGGCAATGGATGCTTCTTTTAGAGGGCATCCCCTCGCTCATTCTGGGCGTGGCCGTCTTGTGGTTGTTGCCGGAGCGGCCGGCGAAAGCGCAATGGCTCAGCGCGGAAGACAAAGCGATCCTGGAACAGCGGCTACTGGATGACCGCCGTGACGACGCCAAGTTGAAAGCGCTCACCGGCTTCTGGGAGATGCTGGCGGACAAGCGCATCTGGATTTTCATCATTCCGGATTTTTCGATCGTGATCGGGCTTTACGGCATGGGCCTTTGGATGCCCCAGATGATCAAGGCGCTAGGCTTCACCAATCTGGAGACGGGATTCCTGGTGGCGCTTCCTTACGTAGTGAGCATGATCGGCATGGTATGGCTCGGCATCTCCAGCGACCGGCGCGGCGACCGCGTGGGCCATGTGGCGGGCGCGGCCTTTGCGGGTGCGATGGGATTATTGGGGGCCGTGCTGTTCCATGATCCCGTGTTGGTGATCGCAAGCTTCTGCCTCGCGGCCTTCGGCATTTATGGCGCGCTGTCAGTGTTCTGGACCTTGCCGACCGCGATCCTCAGGGGCATGGCGGCGGCGGGCGGGCTGGCGCTGCTCAATTCTTGCGCCAATCTCGGCGGCTTTTTCGGCCCTACCTTGATGGGCTGGCTGAAGCAGGAGACCGGCACCTATACATTGGGCATGTCGCTTCTGGCAGCGATGCTGATCTTCGCCGGCTTCTTTACGCTCTGGATCGGCCGGCTGTTCTTCCGCGCAACTTGACTTGGGGACGGACGCTTGATTTGTCTGCCGCCGTCATGACTCGCGCATTTCTCTTTCCCGGGCAGGGCAGCCAGGCCGTCGGCATGGGCAAAGCGCTCGCCGAGGCTTTCGCGCCTGCGCGCGACGTCTTCCAGGAAGTCGATGACGCGCTGTCGCAAAGACTTTCGCGCCTGATGTGGGAAGGACCGGAGAGCGATCTGACTCTCACGGAAAATGCACAACCCGCTATCATGGTTGTCAGCATCGCCATCATCCGTGTGCTGCAGAAAGAAGGCGGTCTCGATATCGCCCGGCATGCGCGTCTGGTGGCCGGTCATTCGCTGGGCGAATATTCCGCGCTCGGTGCCGCGGGCGCCTTCAGCCTGGCGGACACGGCGCGGCTTTTGAAAGCACGCGGCCAGGCGATGCAATCTGCGGTGCCGGTTGGCGCGGGCGCGATGATCGCCCTGATCGGAGCGGAGATCGACGCCGCCGAAGCCGTTGCGAAAGAGGCAAGTGCGGAGGGCGGCGTCTGTGTGGTCGCCAATGACAATGCGCCGGGTCAGGTGGTGCTGTCGGGGTCCAAGGACGCGATGGATCGCGTCGCCGAATTCGCCAAAGCAAAAGGCATCAAGCGCGCTATCCCACTGTCCGTCTCCGCGCCTTTCCATTGTCCCTTGATGCAGCCTGCCGCCGACGCGATGGCCGAGGCGCTGGCCAAAGTCACGATCCGGCCGCTGGCGGTTCCGGTGCTCGCCAATGTCACCGCCGCCGAAGCGTCGGACCCGCAAAGCGTGCGCCGCCTTTTGGTGGAACAGGTCACGGCCCGGGTGCGCTGGCGCGAAAGTATGTTAGCGCTCAAAGGGCTCGGCGTGGATACGACGGTGGAAATGGGTGGCAACAAGGTGCTGACCGGCATGGTCAAGCGCATTGACAAAGAGCTTCAGACCGTCACGCTGGATGTGCCCGCTGAAATTGAAGCTTTCGCAAGAGGCCTGTGATGTTTGACCTAACCGGAAAAACCGCACTGGTGACTGGCGCATCCGGCGGAATCGGCGGTGCCATCGCCAAGGCGCTGCATGCCCAAGGCGCGACCGTGATCCTATCGGGCACCCGCGCCGATGCGCTCGAAGCGGTGAAAGTGGAACTGGGCGCGCGCGCGGTCATCGCACCCGCCAATCTTTCCGACATCGCTTCGGTCGAAGCGTTGCCCAAGGCGGCGGAGGAAGCCGCGGGCGCCGGCATCGACATCCTGGTCAACAATGCCGGCATCACCCGCGACAATCTCTTCATGCGCATGAAGGATGAGGAGTGGGATCAAGTCCTGGCGGTCAATCTCACCGCCGCTTTCCGCCTTTCGCGCGCCGTCTTGCGTGGCATGATGAAGAAGCGCTGGGGCCGCATCATTCAGATCACCTCGGTGGTAGGCGCCACTGGCAATCCGGGCCAGGGCAATTATGCCGCCGCCAAGGCCGGGCTGGTGGGCATGACCAAATCGCTGGCCGCCGAAGTCGCGTCCCGCAACATCACCGTCAACGCGGTCGCGCCCGGCTTCATCCAGACCGCGATGACCGACGTCCTGACCGATCAGCAGAAAGAGACCATCGCCACCCGCATCCCGGCCGGCCGCATGGGGCTGCCGGAGGAAATCGCCGCTGCGGTGGTCTATCTCGCTTCGCCGGAGGCGGCCTATGTCAC
Organism: Rhizomicrobium sp.; assembly: GCA_035605955.1. Classification (GTDB taxonomy): domain Bacteria; phylum Pseudomonadota; class Alphaproteobacteria; order Micropepsales; family Micropepsaceae; genus Rhizomicrobium. Next base: position 20,892 of record DATNGI010000009.1, on the reverse strand, counting down.
CGGCGAAACCATCCATATCAATGGCGGCATGGCGATGTTATAGTAAATAATTCAATAGGTTAACTGCGAAGTGGCGGCGCCGGAGCGATTGTGTTACGAACCGGGCCACCCACGAAGCACCCCCAAATTGGTGAAGCAAGTGAGGTCCCGTCCGTCCCTGACGGCTAGCGGGTTTGAAATCTAGGAGAGGCTTTAAAGTCCATGAGCGATACTGCGGAACGCGTGAAGAAGATCGTCGTCGAGCATCTGAATGTCGATGCCGACAAGGTCACCGACAATGCGTCCTTCATCGAAGATCTGGGCGCCGACAGCCTCGACACCGTCGAGCTGGTGATGGCGTTCGAAGAGGAATTCGGCATCGAGATCCCCGACGACGCAGCGGAGTCCATCGTTACGGTCGGCGACGCGGTCAAATATATCGACAAAGCCAACGCCTGATCCCCGTTCCATGCGCCGGGTTGTGGTAACGGGACTTGGCCTGGTCACGCCGCTTGCCTGCGGCGTGGAGGAAAGCTGGGCCGCCCTTCTGGCCGGAAAATCCGGCGCCAGCCGTATCACCAGATTCAAGACGGAAGACCTGGCGACCAAGATCGCCTGCCAGGTGCCGCATGGTGACGGCGCGAACGGGACCTTCAATCCCGATCAATGGGTCGATCCCAAAGAACAAAGACGCATGGACCCGTTCATCGTCTATGGCCTGGCGGCGGCCAAGCAAGCGGTGGTGGATTCCGGCTGGGAACCCAAGACGGAGGAAGACCGCCAGCGTACCGGCGTTCTGATCGGCTCGGGTATCGGCGGCCTTGCCGGTATCGAGGACGGCTCCATTCTGGTCCATGAAAAGGGCCCCAGAAGGCTTTCGCCTTTCTTCATTCCCGGACGGCTGATCAATCTGGTCTCCGGCTATGCTTCCATCGAGCATGGTTACAAAGGCCCCAACCACGCCGTGGTGACGGCCTGCGCCACCGGCGCGCACGCCATCGGCGATGCGGCGCGATTGATCGCGCTCGATGACGCCGATCTGATGCTGGCAGGCGGGGCGGAAGCCGCTATCTGCCGTATCGGCATTGCGGGCTTCAACGCCTGCCGCGCCCTTTCCACCGGATTCAACGACACGCCCGAGCGCGCATCGCGGCCCTATGACAAGGATCGCGACGGCTTCGTGATGGGCGAGGGCGCCGGTGTTGTCATGCTGGAAGAGCTCGAGCATGCCAAGGCGCGGGGCGCCAAGATTTACGGCGAAGTGAAGGGCTACGGTCTGTCCGGCGACGCCTTTCATATCACCGCGCCGTCGGAGGATGGCGATGGCGGTTATCGTGCTATGCAGATGGCTTTGAAGCGGGCGGGCCTGGCCGCCGCCGATATCGATTACATCAATGCCCACGGCACCTCGACCATGGCCGACGGCATCGAGCTGGGCGCGGTGGAACGGCTTTTGGGCAATGCCGCGCCGGGCAAGCCCATGAGTTCGACCAAATCCTCCATCGGCCATCTTCTGGGCGCGGCGGGCGCAGTGGAAGCGATCTTCTGTCTGCTCGCCATGCGCGACGGCAAAGTGCCCCCCACCATCAATCTGGATGATCCCGACGTCACCACCGTAATGGACCTGGTGCCCAAGGCGGCAAAGGCGCATGCCGTCGATGTCGCCATGTCCAACAGCTTCGGCTTCGGCGGCACCAACGCCGCGCTCATCCTTTCGAAGGTCTGATGTTCCGCTTTTTGATCTTCCTCGTTGTCCTGGGGGTGATCGTCGTGGGCCTGTTCGAATGGGCGAACGAGGCCTGGATGCAGCCCGGTCCCGCCAAGCAGGCCTCGGTGGTGCTGATCCAGCCGCATGGCCGCACCCACGACATCGCCAAACAGATTGAAGGCACGGGCGCCATCGCCAATGCGCTGCTGTTCGAAGCCGAGATACGCCTCCATGGCGCGGCGTCCAAGGTGAAGGCGGGCGAATATGCCCTGCCGCCCTTCGCCAGCATGGCTGAAATCGCCAGGATCCTGGTCGAGGGCAAATCTATCCAGCACAAGCTTACCGCTGCCGAAGGCCTCACCTCCGACATGATCGTCAAGCTGGTCGCCGCCGATCCCGTCCTGATCGGTGACGCCGGACCCGTGCCGGCCGAGGGTGTGCTTCTGCCGGAAACCTATCTCTTCACCCGCGGCACCACGCGCGCCGATATGATCCAGCGCATGCAGGAGGCGGAGAAGAAATTTCTGGATGCGCAATGGAAAGCGAAGAGTTCTGGACTGCCGCTGGAAACGCCGGAACAGGCGGTGATCCTGGCTTCCATCGTGGAGAAGGAGACCGCGTTGCCGCAAGAGCGCCGCCATATCGCCGCGGTCTTCATCAACCGCTTACGCGCCGGCATGAAGCTGCAATCCGATCCCACCATCATTTATGGCATCACCAAGGGCTATCCCCTGGGGCGCGGCATCCGGGAAAGCGAGATCGCGGACGCGACGCCCTACAACACCTACGCCATCACCGGCCTGCCGCCGACGCCGATCTGCAATCCGGGGAAGGATTCGCTGGCGGCCGTGCTCAAGCCGGCGCTCAGCGCCGACCTCTATTTTGTCGCCAATGGCAAGGGCGGGCATGTCTTCGCCGCCACCATGGCGCAGCACGAGAAGAATGTGGCGGCCTGGCGCGCCGCCGAACGGGTGAGCCAAGGACTTCCGCCGATCGAACCCGAGAAGCCTGCCGCCAAAGCCAAAGCGGCAAGCAAGAGCGCCGCAAAGCCCGCGCGCCGCAAGCGTCACGCAAGGTGACAGGCGCGAACACGCCGTCTAGATTTCCGCATCTCCGGAGTTTCTCCTATGACCATCATCAGCATGACCGGCTTCGCTGAAGGCAGCGGCAGTCACGAAGGGCTGCGCTGGCGCTGGGAGGCCAAGAGCGTCAATGGTCGCGGCCTCGATCTCAGGCTGCGCATGCCGCCGGGCTTCGAATCCCTGGAACAGCCGGTGCGTATGCTGGCGGCGGAACGGTTCCGGCGCGGCAATTTCCAGCTCAATCTGAGCGTCGAAGCGCAAGAGTCCGTGCGCGGCTTGAAAATCGATCCCGTGGCGCTGGCCAGTGCCATCAAGCTGGCGCGTGAGATCGCGGACGAGACAGGGCTGGCCCCGGCCCGGGTCGACGGCCTGTTGGCGCTGAAGGGCGTCGTGGTGCAGGAGGAGGCGGGCGCACTCGACCCGGTGGCGCGCGGTCATCGCGATGCGCAGATTCTGAAAAGCTTGACCTTGGCCTTCGAGTCGCTGGGCAGGGCGCGCGCTACCGAAGGCGCCAAGCTGGCGCAGTTGCTCCAGGCGCAGGTCAATGAGGTTTCGCGGCTGGTGGAGGAAGCCGAACAGCTTGCCGCGGCCCAGCCCGAGGCGCTCCGCCAAAAGCTGGCGGCGCAGGTCGCCGAATTGTTAAACGGCATGCCCTTGCCGGAAGACCGGTTGGTGCAGGAAGTGGCGCTGATGGCCACGCGCGCGGATGTGCGCGAAGAGCTGGACCGGCTCAAGGCGCATGTCCATGACGCGCAAATGTTGCTGAAAAGCGGCGAGGCGGTGGGCCGCAAGCTCGATTTCCTGTCCCAGGAATTCAACCGTGAGGCCAACACGCTTTGCTCCAAATCCGCGGATATCGCATTGACGCGGGTGGGCCTGGCCTTGAAGGCGGTGATCGACCAGTTCCGCGAGCAGGCCCAAAATGTCGAGTGAGCCCCATGTCGAATGAGATGCAGCGCCGGGGCCTGATGCTGGTTCTGTCCTCGCCATCCGGCGCAGGCAAGACCACCTTGTCGCGACGGCTGCTCGATTCCGACTCGCAAGTGGCGATGAGTGTTTCCGCCACCACCCGCCGCCCCCGTCAGGGCGAAGTCGAAGGCAAGGATTATTTCTTCGTCTCCCCCAGCATGTTCACTGGCATGATCGAAGGCGGCGCTTTCCTGGAGCATGCGCTGGTGTTCGGCAATCATTACGGCACGCCGAAGGAGCCTGTGATGCTGGCGCTGGCGAAGGGCCAGGACGTGCTGTTCGACATTGACTGGCAAGGCACCCAGCAGCTTCGTCAGCAGGCGGGCGACGATCTGGTCTCGATTTTCGTGCTGCCGCCCAGCCATGCGGAGCTGGAGCGGCGTCTGCGCGCCCGCGCCCAGGACGAAGAGCATGTGGTGCAGCAACGCATGGCGCGCGCCGACAACGAGATCAGCCATTGGGCGGAATATGATTATGTCGTGATCAATGACGATCTCGACAGCACGCTTGCGAAGATCAAAACCATCCTGGCGGCCGAACGCATGAAGCGCGGCCGCCAGACCGGCATTCCCGCTTTTGTCGGCAAGCTAACCAGCTAGCGCCCGCGCCAGGGCCGCGAAAGCGCCCACATCAAGCTGTTCCGGCCGCGCCGTCGGATCGATCCCGGCCCTTTCCAGCAACGCTTCGCCACCCAGCGGCTTCAGGCTTTGCCTGAGCATCTTGCGCCGCTGGCCGAAGGCTGCGGCGGTGACGGCTTCCAGCCTTTTCAGTTCCGCGGGCGCGGCGGGCTCGGCCAAGGGCTCCAGTCGCACGACAGACGAGGTGACCGAAGGTGGCGGTACGAAGGCGCTGCGGTTGACGTCAAACAGAATCTTAGCTTTTGCCCGCCAGGCGGCCAGCACCGATAGCCGGCCATAATGCTCGCTGCCGGGTCTGGCGGTGATGCGCTCTGCCACCTCGCGTTGGAACATCAGGGTGAGGCTCACCCAGAAAGGCGGCCATGTATCAGCCGACAACCATTTTATGAGAAGCGCCGTCCCAACATTGTAGGGCAGGTTGGATGCAATCCGCACGCCCGCCGGCAGCACCTTGGTTTCCTCAAGCGCCATGGCGTCATCATTGATGATCTCGAGCTTGCCGGGATAGGCGGCGGCGATTTCCGCCAGCGCCGGCAGGCAGCGAATGTCGCGCTCGACCGCGATGACCTTGTCGGCGCCTTCCATTAAAAGCGCGCGGGTCAGGCCGCCGGGCCCAGGTCCCACTTCGTAAAATACTCCGCCATCCCCGGCGCCCGCAGCACGGGCAATGCGGCAGGTGAGGTTGAGGTCGAGCAGAAAGTTCTGCCCCAGCGCCTTCTTGGCCTTGAGGTCGTGACGCGCGATGACGTCCCGCAAGGGCGCCAGCCCATCAGACATTTCTATTGTCGCGCGACCTCGGGCGCGGATGCGCCCGATTCATTGATAGGCGCCTCCGGCGCCGCTCGGAGTTGGTAGCGGCAGCGTGCCAACGCTTCACACTTTTCCTGGTCGCGCTCCTACTCACCGCGTCTTGGCCCGCGCATCGGCCATCATCGCGGCCATGCGGATTGCTGCGATCATGCTGCGCATATCGGCCTTGCCCGTGCCCGCGATGTCGAACGCCGTGCCGTGATCCGGCGAGGTGCGGATAATGGGAAGCCCCAGGGTGACATTGACGCCATCCCAGAAGGACAAGGTCTTGATCGGGATCAAGCCCTGGTCGTGATACATGGTGAGGACGGCGTCATAGCTCTTGCGGGCTTCTTCATGGAACAGGGTGTCGGCCGAGAGGGGGCCGCGCACCTGGTGCCCTTTCGCTTTCAGCGCCGCCACTGCAGGTGCGATGACCTCGCCGTCTTCGCGGCCCAGCTTGCCGTCTTCCCCCGCATGGGGATTAAGACCGGCAATGGCGAGCCGTGGCGCTGCCACACCGAAATCCCGCTTCAGCGCCCCCAGCATGATCTCTGCGGTCTCCAGGATCGCCTCGCGCGTGACGGCGGCGGGCACCTGGGCGAGCGGCGTGTGGATGGTCAGCGGCACCACGCGCAGCGCATCGCTGGCCAGCATCATCACGGCGCGGCCCGCGCCCGTGAGATGGCCCAGAAATTCGGTATGGCCGGGGAAGGGGAAGCCGGTCTGCATCAGGACCGCCTTGTTGATGGGTGCGGTGACCACGGCCGCCGCTTCGCCATCAAGGCACGCCTTGACCGCGATTTCGATCGCTTCGATCACGGCTTCATTGTTGGTGGGATCGGGTTTGCCGGGAACGGCTTTCACATGCGCCCGGGTGGCGATGAGATGCGGCGCGTGATCGGCAAACAGCGCGCCATCGCCCACGATCTTCAGCGGCCGGTTGCCGATGCGGCCGCCCAATTGATCGAAAGCCGCGCGAATGATTTCCGGCCCGACGCCGGCCGGTTCCCCCATCGTGAGGAGAATGGGCGGTGATTGTTCCGGATTACCGGACTTCGACATCGACGCCGCGTCTCAGATCGCGCATATAGCGCCGCGCCATGGCCGAGATTTGCTCCTGGAAGAGTTGGTTCTCGACATCGTCGTGTGTGGGCATCTTGTAGGCGGTCTGGACCTGGATCTTCTTGTCGCAGCGTCCGATCAACTCTATGCCCTGGTTGGACATGACCGGCGCCGCCGCTTCGCCGGCGTGGGAGGCGGCAAGCGCCTTCTGGATATCCTCGCTAAGGTCGCCCACCTTCATGTTGCCGAGATTCATGAAGACCGCGCCGGGCAATTGCGCCGGCACTTTCTCGAACATCTCGCAGCCCTGATAGGCGGCACGCAGATTGTTGGCGACCTTCATCGCTTGTTCCGTCACGTCCTTGCTGGAGGAGGCGCTCAGCGGCAGGAGCAGCCTGACCAGGGGCAGGGTCGTGTCGGGCGTGACCTTGATTTCTTCCTGGTTGTTGAGCTTGGTGCCCATCGCTTCCTGCCGGCCGCGCAACGCCAGAATGTAATAGCCGCCGATGGAGCGAATCGGCGGCGAGACGCTGTTGACCGCCATCTTGGTCAACTCTGCATTGAGTTCGGGGGCCAACTGGCCTTCATGCACCAGCCCCATATCGCCGCCGGAAGCCGCGGAAGGCGACTGGCTGAATTGTCGGGCGATCTGGGCGAAATTGCCACCGGATTTGAGTTGATCCTCGACGCTCTGCGCCGTCTTCAGCACCTCGGCATCCTTGTCGGGATTGTCCACGATGAAGAAGATTTCGCTCACCAGGTAATGCGGCTTGTCGGCGCCTTCCGCATACCGCGCCAGTTCCGCGTCCACTTCCTGGGGTGTGATGTTGATGCGGTCTTGATATTCCTGCGCCACCGTCTTCTGCCACGCGATCTGCGCCGTCATCTGGGTGCGCAGCGCCTCCAGGCTCGATCCCGCATTGGTCAGGACTTCTCGCAACTGCGCCATGGTGATGTGGCCTTCGGCCAGCATGCGATTGATCTGGGTATCGACTTCGCCGGGCGCCACCGTGATGTGTTTCTTGATAGCTTCCTGCAGTTCCAGCTTTTCGTTTTCCAGTTGCTCCAGGATCTGGCCGCGAATGCGCTTCTTCTCTTCCTCGTTGGGCTGTATGCCTGCCGTGGCGACGAACAACGCCATGCGCTGGCGCACTTCGAATTCGGAAACGGAAACATCGTTGACGGTCGCCGCGATGCCGTCGCTATCGGCATTGTCGGCTTCCTGCGGGATAAAGGCGGGCTTGTAGATCTTCGGCTTGGGCGTAAGCGCGGCGCTTTTTTGCTCCGGCTTGGCGGCTTGTGTCTTTTGCGCCGCGGGCGCGGCGGGTGTTGCGCTGGCAAGCGGTGCCGAGCTTGTGGGCGGCGCGGCGACGGGGGCGGCAGCAGCCGGCGCCGGCTGTGCTCCAGGCGGGGTCTGGGCGGGTGCATCCGCGGTCGGCGCCGCATCCGCGCTGGGTTGGGGCGCGACTGCGGCCATGTTCTGCTGCGCCAAAGCGGGGGCGCACATCAATAGGGCGAGGCCGAGCAAGGCTGGCGGGACGATACGCATGGTCAAGGTTTGGTCTTTGCCGCTGTTTTGTTCACAGGGATGGCTCAGGCTCCCCGAAATCGCCGGTCGCCCCTAACCCACGCCGGAGAATAAGCAATTTCGCCGCCCGATCAAGTTTAGGCCAAGCCTAGGGCAAAAGTCCTAGGCCCAAGCTCCTAAGGATGGCTGGTGGCAAAGACATTCTGGGGGAACAGGCTGAAGGGCTGGACCGGCTGGTCGCCGGTTTTGAGCGAAAATCTGAGAATCACGGAGGTCGAGGGCGGCACGCCTTGGATGGCGTCGAAGGTGTATTTGCGCCGATAAGCGATGGAAATCGCCAGGCACTCATCCTCATAGCCCAGGCCATACTCGGTATCGAGCATTTGGCCGGCCAGAAGGTCGCGCTCGATGGCGGCGAAGGCTTGCCAGTTCTGGTAGAAATTGATGTCGGCCTGGGCGTTAACCTGCTCGCGCGACGGAAGCCCCAAGGTCAGCGCTTCGGCGGGCAACTGCACATAAGCAATCTGCAACGAGGAACGGCCATAAGTGCCCGTCACGTAAACCTCGTGACGTCGCACGCTGCCATTGCCGCGATCGAAATCCAGTTGATCCGTGAAATCCACATGCGGAAATTTGAGCGAGATGCGGCTGATCACATCCGAAGCGGTGCCGTTCTCGCCGGTTAAGGCGGCGAAAATGGGATCCGGTTTCAGGCGATAGGTCTGGCCCACCAGGCCCTGGATCTCGCCGCCTTTGAACAAGGCGTCGGCGATGAAGCCGACATTGGCGCGCGGACCGCTCTCGATCAGATCGTAACCCGGCAACTGGTCCACGCTGAAGAGATTGTTGGCGTCGAATTCGAAGGCGTCGCTGTCTTCGTTGGGCAGTCCCTTGGGGTTGCCGCCATAAGGTTGAGCGATCACTTGCGCCAGCGGCTCCAGTACATAGGAATTGCCGCTGCTGGTCTGATTGACGAAAGGCCAGCGCCAGTCGAGCGCCACATAGGGGACGCCGCGCGACACATAACGGCTCTTGTCGGGAACGTCCGGGAAATCGATGGGATTGTTGTTGTCGACATGGAACAGATCGCCGCGCGCGTCCGCGATCAGGGTCCAGAGCTGGCCACCGCCGAACACCATGGGCAAGCGCCAATTGAGTTCGGTGGTCAGGCGCTGGCTGTCGGGACCGCTGCTGCGCGTCAAAGACACGCTGCTCACATCGAGCCGGAAGCGGCCGCCCGCCACTTTGCCGGTGGGGATGAAGGTATAGTTCAGCTGCGGCAGCACATAAGGGATCATGCTCGGCACGTCGGTGGCGCGCAGGCCCTGGAAATAATAGCCGGTGAGCGCGAAGCGGCTCCTGCCATTGACGTCCTCGATAAAGAGGTCGTTCACCAGCCGGTCGAGGTAGGAAATGTCGTAGAAGCGCATATAGGCGGCGTTGTTGGTCAGTTCGGTATCGAAGCCCGCCCGCCAGCCATTGTTGTTGGCCCAGCCATTGTCGAGGGCGAAACGGCCTGAGCCAAAGAGATGATCGTAGGTCTGCGACCCCGGCGTGCCGCCCAGTCCGCCATTGGGATTGTAGGCAAGGGAGCCTTGCAGCCACATGCCGCTATTGTCCCAGCGGGCGCGATATTCGCCTTCCACCAATTCGCCGCCCAGAGTCGAGAATTGCGGCGCCACCGTCAGATCGTTGGTGGGCGAGATCGCGAAATAATAAGGGATGCGGGCGAAATAGCCGATCTTGGTGGAATTGCCCAAATCCGGCGCCAGAAATCCGCTGGCGTATTTCACGGTCGGATCGGGTTCCGACAGGACAGGCGTGTAGAGTATGGGCACGCCAAACAGATCGAGTGTCGCATCTGTGAAATGGATGCGATGCTTGACCTGGTCATAGACCACGCGCTCCGACTTGACTTGCCACAACGGCGTCTTCTGTCCGGGTTGATTGCAGATCTTGCAAGGGCTGTAGACCGTCTGATGCGCGATGATCATCGTGCCGCCCACCCGCTGGGCGCTGGCGGCGGCAAGCCGGCCGTTCTTGCCGATCAAGGCGCCGAAACCGTTGAGTGCGCCGTCGCGCATATGATCGGTCAAGACGACATGGTCGGAAAAAGCGACATTGCCGGCGGTATCGGTGATACTGACATGGCCGTCCGCGGTCACCTGGTCGGTTTTCTGGTTATAGGTGACCTTGTCGGCGTCCAGGATGCGGCCCTGGTCGACGATCTCGACATGACCTTCGGCGGAGACGGTCTGCGCATCGCCGTCATAGACCACTTGATCCGCTTGCAGCAGGATCTGGCGGTCGCCCGAGGGCGCGGATTTGACGGCCGGCCGCGCGCGCTGTGTGGCTGTCTGTGCCGCCGCCTGCGCCAGCCAGGGAGAAAGCGCGGCGCCCAGCAATAACAGCTTGAGCAGCGCCGGACGGCGCCTGTTCATCCGTCCTCCTGATTGAACAGGAGCGTCATGCCGATCAGGATGGCGGCGATGGCGGGCGCCGTGGCGGCCAGAAGCACCGGCACCGTGCCCGACTGGCCCAGCACGCGTGTGAGATCGGAGAAGAAATAGACGCCGAAGCCGCACGCCGCGCTGAACAGGATCACCTTGGCGACGCCGCCTTCGCGCGAAAGCCTCAGCGAGAAGCTCGCCGCCATGAACACCATGGCGGCGAACAAAGCGGGCAGGGCATAGAGCGTATAAAGATAAAGCTGATAACGGATCGCCGAAAACCCTGCGGCCTGGGCGGCGCGGATGAAGGCAGGCAAGTCCCAGAAGGAGAGGGTGTCGGGCGCGGTGAAGCTTTCCTGGATCTGCTCGGGCGTCAGTGTCGTGTTCAAAAGATACGTGTCGTGATGAACCGGCCGGCCATTCGTGTCCGAAACCCAGGCGTCGCGCAGCAACCAGGCCTGCTCCTGCAGATCGCCGGATTTGGCGTCGATGCGTCCTAGGAAATGATCATTGGCGCCGTAGAGAAAGACGATCACGTCTTCCAGATGCTGGCCCTGATCGGCGACGCGCAGGGAATGGATCACCGATTGTTGCTTCTCGTCGCCCTGTCTGAGCCACAGCCCGTTCTGCGATACGGAAAGTTGCGATGCCTCGCCCTTGACGTAACGCGCCTCCAGCGCCGCGAATTCGGAGAACATGCGGGCGGAAACCGGGGTGAAGACCGTGACGGCGAAGATGCCGATCGCCACCGCCACGGCCAGCGGCGGCAGCAAGAAATCCCAGGCCGAGACGCCGGCCGCCCGGGTCGCCACCAGCTCCTGGCTGCGCGACAGGCGCGCGAAGGTGAAGACGCCGCCCAAGAGAATTGCGAAAGGCAGCATCTTTTGGCCGAGGTCGGGCAGTTGCAGCGCCGCCATGCCCACAATGACGGCGGTGGTGACCGCATGCTGTGCCGTGCGGTTCAAAAGATTGACGATGTCGATGGAGAAGGCGAGCACCAGGAAGCCCGCATAGACAGCGGCGACGCCGATGAAAAATTGCACCGCCAGATAGCGGTAGAGCGTCCAGGACCAGCTCATGCGGTGGCCTCCGCCAGGCGGCGGCGCGCCAGGATGGCGCTGGGGCTGTAACCCATCAGCACCATCAGCGCCAGCCCCGTGCCCAGAAGCGGAACGATATAGAAAAGCGGCACCAACGAGGGGTGGCCCGAGGCGGGTCCGCTGATGCCATAGCCCGCGATGCGCACCGCCGCTGCCGCCAGCGACGCCATGGTAAGCCGCATGGCGAGCGACCCGCGCTGGCGCTTCCCACGCAGGATTGCCGCCAGGGCGATCATGGCGAAGGCCAGACAATAGAGTGGCTGCGACAGCCGGTTGTGCGCTTCGGCGAAATAGACATTGCGAATGCGCTCGCTGAGCGCCCGTTCTTTTGGGTTCAGCAACTCATCCAGGAAGCGCTCATTGGTCTGGCGCTGGTTTGCCCGCGCGGGCCCCGCGAACTGATCCAGGTCGAACACGTCGCGTTGGAATTTCAGGACCGACAATTGCTGCCCGCCCACCGCGCTTTGCTCCACCGTGCCGTCGAGCATGATGAGACGCGTGCCTTGCGGCGTTTGGGCCAGGACACCGCGTTCGGCCAGATATGTCACGGGCCGTTTGGCGTCGCGGCTGTCATGCACCAGGATGCCGCGAATCTGTCCGTCGCTGCCCAGCTGGCGGATAAAGACGGTGAGCCCCGGCGCGGGCGGATTAAATTCGCCTTCGTTCAGAAGGGCGGCGCCGATATCGGCACGGATGTCCAGAACCTTGGCGTTGAGCGCGCGCTGGCCCAGGGGCATGAGCCACAGCGCGCAAAGCCAAGTGAGCGCCATCACGATTGCCGCCGCCATGAAGACGGGCGTCGCCAATTGTCGCTGGCTATATCCGGCCGAGGCCATCACCACCAACTCGCTGTCACCGTTCAACCGCGACAGGGTGAAGAGGGCGCCGAAGAAAAACGCGATCGGCAGGATGATGACCAGAAGGCCGGGCACGATCAGCAGGGTAAGATAGACGAAGGTGGGCGCGGATTGGCCGCGGTTGATCACCAGGTCCAGCAATCTCAGCGATTGGGTCAGAAGAATGACGCAGGACAGAAGCAGGGTCAGCAGCGCCACAGGCCCCGCGATCTGTCCCAGCACATACCAGGACAGCTGCGGCAGTTTCGCCCGGCGGCGGCGTGGCTCGGCCGCCCCCGATCCGCTATTTTGCGGTCCGTTCTCTTGCCTTTCGGTCATCTCACCCCGGAGTGGGCGCTATCCACGGACTTTCGCCCCTCTCACGATTCACCGTAAACTAGCATTGCTGTTCGCCCCTTCGCCAACCCGCAAATTCCGGAGATGTTCATGCAGATTTCCTTTGTCGCGCCCCCCTCCAGGGTTCAAGCGGGAAGTTGGGTGGTCGCGGCTTCCGAGGGAAAAGCGCTGACCGTAGCCGCGGTCAAGGCCGACAAGGCCAGCGGCGGCGCGTTGACGCGGGCGCTGAAATTCTCCCGTTTCGCGGGAAAATCCGGCGAATTTCTGGAAGTGCTGGCGCCCGAAGGCCTCGGTGCTTCGCGGATTCTGCTGGTGGGCTTGGGCAAGCCCTCGGCGTTGGACGCAAAAGCGCTGGAAGTGATCGGCGCTCAGATTGCCGCCAGGCTGGAAAGCGCCGGCGAAACAGCGGCAATGTTTGAAATCGAAGTTCCCCCCGTGGGCAAGAATAGGGGCGGCAAGATCAAGGGCGGCGAGGCGGCCGCGCATCTGGCCTTCGGCGCGCGGCTGCGCGGTTACAGTTTCGAGAAGTATCGCACCCGCAATGTGGAGGAATTCAAGCGACATCTTAAGAGCGTGTCGGTCGCGACGGCAGACGCGGCGGCGGCGCGGCGCGCATGGGCTGGATTGGAAGCGGTGGCCGATGGCGTGATCCTGGCGCGCGATCTGGTCAACGAGCCGCCGAATATCCTTTATCCGGCGGAGTTCGCCCGCCGCGCCAAGGCGTTGTCGAAGCTGGGCGTGAAAGTGGAGGTGCTGGGCGAAGCCGAAATGAAGAAACAAGGCTTCGGCGCGCTTCTGGGCGTGGGCCAGGGCAGCGAACGCGAAAGCCAGTTGGTGGTGTTGCAATGGAATGGCGCGCGCAAGAAGGGCGAGCCGGTCGCCTTTGTCGGCAAAGGTGTGTGCTTCGATTCCGGCGGATTGTCGATCAAGCCCAGCGCCGGCATGATGGGGATGAAAGGCGATATGGGCGGTGCCGCCGCCGTCACGGGCGTGATGATGGCGCTGGCCAAGCGCAAGGCGCGCGTCAATGCCGTGGGCGTGATCGGCCTGGTCGAAAATATGCCCGATGGCGGCGCCATTCGTCCCGACGATGTGCTGACATCGCTTTCGGGCCAGACCATCGAAGTGCTCAACACCGACGCCGAAGGCCGTTTGGTCTTGGCCGACGCGCTGACCTATACCCAGCGCCGTTTCAAGCCACGTTTCATTGTCGATCTGGCGACGCTCACCGGCGCCATCGTGCAGACGCTGGGCTTCGAGCATGCCGGTGTTTTCGCCAATGACGATAAGCTGGCGGAACGGCTGAGTGATGCGGGCCGCCGGACCGGCGAGCGGGTGTGGCGGCTGCCGCTCGACCCCGCCTATGACAAGATGATCCGCTCCAAGATCGCCGATGTAAAGAATATCGGCGGCGCCAATTCCGGCTCCATCACCGCGGCGCAATTCCTGATGCGCTTCGTCGAGGAGGGCACGGTGTGGGCGCATCTGGATATCGCCGGCGTCGCCTGGCAGGACGGCGAGCAGAAGCCCATGATCCCCAGCTGGGGCACGGGCTGGGGCGTCAAGTTGCTGGATCGCCTGGTGCGCGAGCACTACGAGTCGTGACGGAAACTCTGTTCTATCACTTGGAGCGCCGCGCGCTCGAAGACGTGCTGCCGGGCCTGGTGGAGAAATCCTTGGGCCGCGGCTGGCGCTCGGTGATCAAGACCGACAGTTCGGAACGCTCGGATGCCCTCGACAATCTGTTATGGACCTATGACGACCAGTCTTTTCTGGCCCATGCGCAATCGGGCGATGGCGAGGCGGCGCGTCAGCCGGTGTTGATCACGGTTGAAGACGAAAATCCCAATGGTGCGCAAATCCTGTTCTGCGTCGGCGGCGCGTCGCCGTCCGACTGGCGCCAAGCCCAGCTTTCGGCACTGGCCCGTGTGGTGCTGCTGTTCGACGGGCGCGACGCCGCCATGCTGGACCAGGCGCGCTCCGCCTGGAAAGACGCCAAGGCGTCCGGCCATGACGTCACCTATTGGAAGGAATCGCCTTCCGGCAAATTTGAAAAGCAGAATTAGGATTTCGGTTTGTTCGATCCCATCACCATCGGAATCTTCATCATCAATCTGGCGCTGGTCTATCATGTCTTCCGCACCGGCCGTTCACCCATGTGGTTGGCCGCGCTGGGTCTGCTTTCGCTCTCGGGCTTCGTTGTGGGAGGCCTCGCGATCCTGGCCAATTTCGCGCTCTGGGCGGCCTATGTCTTCTTCGCCATCCTGCCGGACATGTGGACCAGCGCGCCGGCCCGCCGCTTGGCCGACAATGTGGTCAACGCCGCCGACCCGGGACGCGGCTACCGCGAGAAGCAGCGTCAGGTGGTGATGGTGGGCTCTGCCGACGCCAAGCGGGCGCTGGCGGAGGAATGCATCAAGATGGGCCGCTTCGCCGATGCGGTGGAGCTTTATGAAAGCGCCATGGCGGGGCCTTTGGGTGCCCAGGACCCTACGCTGCTGAAAGGCCTGGCGCGGGCTAAAATGCTGTCGGGTGAGGGCGCGGCGGCGGAAGCCTTGTTTCTGCAATTGAAGCAGGTCGATCCCAACGCCACCGACGCCGACGCGGAGCTGGATTATGCCCGCGCGTTGGCATTGCAAGGCAAGACCGACGCCGCGATGAAGCAGTATGAAAGCGTGGTGCCGCGTTATCCCGGCGAAGAGGCGCGCTGCCGCTTCGCGCTTCTGCTGCTTGAATTGGGCCAAGCGCAGCGGGCACAACAATTGTTCCGCGAAGTTCTGGATTCCGTGAAAGGCGCGCCCAGCTATTACCGCCGCCGCCAGGCGGAATGGGTCAAGATCGCCAAACAGAATTTGAAGTAGCCGTCAGGCCTTGCCCCAGGCGCGCCCGATCAAACGTGCCAGCATGGCGGTCTGTTTGTGCCACTGCCGGACCGGCACGGCGGGATAGCCCGCCACGGTCTCGCCCGCGCCAACGTCACGCATGACCCCGCTCTTGCCCGCGATGCGGGCGCCGTCGCCGATGGTGAGATGATCGCTGATCGAGGCTGCTCCGCCTACCATTACGAAATCGCCCAATATGGTCGATCCCGCCACACCGGCCTGGCCGGCGATGACGCAGCCTTTTCCCAGTTTCACATTATGGCCGATCTGGACCAGATTATCGATCACGCTCATGGCGCCGATCACGGTGTCGCCCAGCGTGCCGCGGTCGATGGCGCTGTTGCTGCCGATCTCGGCCCGGTCGCCCAGGATGACGCGTCCCAATTGAGACATGCGCACCGGTCCCTTGGGACCCGGCACGAAGCCGAAGCCTTCGCCGCCGATCGAAACATTGTCCGCGATATTGGCGTCCGCGCCGATCAGGGCGTGGCTGATGCTGCAATTGGCGCCGATCCGGCATCGGTCGCCAATGGTGACGCCGTCGCTGATGACCGTGTTCGCGCCGATGCGGCAGGCGGCGCCGACCTGCGCCTTCTCGCCGATCACGGCGCCGCAGCCGATCTCCGTGCCTTCGCCCACGGTGGCGGTCTGGGCCACAAAGGCGTGGGAATGGATAGAGGCTTTGGGTTCCACGCGGGGATAAAAGAGGCGGCCGATATGCGCGAAAGTCAGGCGGGGATCGTCCGCCAAAAGCAAGGCGCTGCCATTATGAGGATAGGCGCTGAGTTTTTTGCTGGTGACGACCACACTGGCATGGCATTCGGCGAAGGCAGCGGCATGGCGCGGATCGCAGAAGACCGCCAAATCGCCCTCGACCGCGTCGGCCAATTCGGCGACACCGCGAATCACATCGTCTTCACGCCCGGGGTGGAGAAGCTCCGCTCCGACCAGTGCAGCGATTTGGCCCAGAGAAAATGGGCCATCCGCCTGGAAAAAGCGGTTATCCGACATATGTTCCCCGCGTCGTGCCCCCAAGGACGCTAACACAGATTTCACCCTGACCAAGCCAAATGATGAGGGTTAATCACGCAGCCGGGAGTTGGGGCGGCAGCTTAATCGGCGCCTTAATCATTTGCCTTAATCGCTGGTCAGCGCTGTTTCATAATCTTCCTGCGCCGCCAGCCACTGACCTTCCACTGCCGCAAGCTTGCGCGCCGCGTCGGCGCGTTTCTTCGAGACCGAACTGCCTTTAGCAGGATCGCGCGAGAAGAGCAGGGGATCGGCCAATGCCTTGTCCAGCTTCACCAGTTCGGCGTGCAGCGCCGCGATCTGAGACTCGGCGGATTCGATGCGGTCTTTGAGCGGCTTCAGTTCCCGGCGGCGTTCTGCCGCGCCTCGCCGCGCCAGTTCCTTGCTCGGTTTGGCCTCGGGTTCGGTGCGGCGGCTGGGCGCAGTGTCGCCAGACAGAAGAAAACGGCGGTAATCGTCTAGATCGCCTTCGAACGGCTTCACCTTGCCGTCAGCCACCAGCAACAGGCGGTCGGCGGTGGCTTCGATCAGACGGCGGTCATGGCTCACCAGCACCACCGCGCCGTCGAAATCATTGAGCGCGGTGAGCAGTTCGTTGCGCGCGTCGATGTCCAGATGGTTGGTGGGTTCGTCCAGGATCAGAAGATTGGGCTTATCCAACGTCGCCAATGCCAGCATCAGCCGCGCCCGTTCGCCACCCGACAATTGCCCGACCTTGGTGAGCGCCTTGTCGGCGGAAAAGCCGAAGCCGCCCAGCTGCCCGCGCACCTGTTCGATGGTCAGTTTTGGGCGCAGGCGCGACAAAGTTTCGACCGGCGTGATGGTGGTGTCGAGTTCCTCTTGCTGGTGCTGGGCGAAATAACCCACCACCAATTTTCGCGCCCGCACGAACTCACCGCCCATGGGTTCGAGCTTGCCCGCCAGCAATTTCGCAAGCGTGGATTTGCCATTGCCGTTCTTGCCCAGAAGCGCGATGCGGTCTTCCGGATCGAAGCGGAAGGAGAGCCCGGTGAGGATCGGCTTGCCCGCCTCATACCCGACCGAAGCGCGATCCATGGTGATCAGCGGCGGGCTTGCGGGCGTGGCTTCCGGAATGCGAATGGGCGCGACATGCTCGTCCACCGGCACATCCACCACCGCCATCTTGGCCAGCATCTTCATGCGGCTCTGGGCCTGACGAGCCTTCGACGCCTTGGCCTTGAAGCGGTCGACAAAGGCCTGCATGTGGGCGCGGGCGGCTTCCTGCTTCTTGGCGAAGGCAACGTCCAGCGCCCGCTTGGCGGCGCGCGTCTCAACAAAAGTGTCGTAATTGCCGGTATAGAGGGTGAGCTTGCCCCGCTCCAGATGCAGGATGAACTCGCAGGCCGTGTTCAGCAGGTCGCGGTCATGGCTGACGATTACGATGGTGCCGCGATAGCGCTGAAGAAAATTCTCCAGCCACAGCACGCCTTCCAGGTCGAGATAATTGGTGGGCTCGTCGAGCAGAAGCAGATCCGGCGCCGAGAACAAGATCGCTGCCAGCGCCACGCGCATGCGCCAGCCGCCGGAGAATTCCTTGCAAGGCCGCAATTGATCCTCGGCGGAAAAGCCCAGGCCCGCCAGAATCTCCGCCGCCCGCGCCGGCGCGGTATAGGCATCAATGGCATCCAGCCGGGCATAGATCTCGCCCAGCCTGTGACCGTCGCTTTCATGTTCGGCTTCGGCCAGAAGCTTTGTGCGCTCGGCATCGGCTTCCAGCACGGTGTCGATCAAGCTCACATCGGTGCCGGGCGCTTCCTGGGCCACCGCGCCCACGCGCCAGAGATTGGGCCAGCTCACCTGGCCGTCATCGGCATGCAATTGTCCCAGGATCACCTTGAACAGGGTGGATTTGCCCGCGCCATTGCGTCCCACCAGGCCGATGCGGCGCCCTGCGGGGAGATTGGCGGTGGCGCCGGCGAGGATTTCCCGCCCCGCGATCCGCACCACGATATTGTCGATTGCCAGCATTTGGGGCGGGCGTATAGCACGGCTTGAAGATTCTTGAAGCTCCATGCATAAGGCGCGCGGTTTTGACTTTTTCTGGGTCGCATTTCCGGACGGCGAACCGCACTGCATAAAGTCAGTGGGCCCACTTCGCCTGGAAATGCTCTTTTTTGGAGACAATTTATGGCCGTCGAGCGCACCCTTTCCATCATCAAGCCCGACGCGACGCGCCGGAACCTGACCGGCAAGATCATCGCCAAATTCGAAGATGCCGGGCTTCGCGTGGTGGCCAGCCGCCGCATCCGTCTTTCCAACGCCCAGGCGGAAGCCTTTTACGGCGTGCACCGCGAACGGCCCTTCTTCCGCAGCCTGGTGGATTTCATGACCTCGGGGCCGGTGATCGTGCAGGTGCTGGAAGGTGAGGGCGCCATCGCCAAGAACCGGGAGGTGATGGGTGCCACCAACCCTGCCAATGCCGCCCCGGGGACCATCCGCAAGGAATTCGCCGAAAGCATCGAGGCCAATTCGGTGCACGGTTCGGACGCGCCGGAGACCGCCGTCAACGAGATCAAATTCTTCTTCAGCGATCTCGACATCCATAGCTAAGACGCTGGCGCCGGATATTGTATAAGGCTCCCGTGCCAACCGGAGGGGAGCCTTTTCTTTGCGCGGCAAGACTGTCGTCATAACCGGCGCGACCTCGGGCATCGGGGAGGTTGCCGCCATCCGCTTGGCGGAAGCCGGCGCTCGCATTGTCTTCACCGCTCGCGACCAAAAGCGGGCCGACATGACTTTGTGGAAATTGCGGCAGGCCAATCGCGCGGCCGATCACGCCGTGCATCTGGCCGATCTTTCGTTACTATCGGAGATGAAGCGGGTGGCGGACGCGATCGCGTCCGAACCGGCGATCGATGTTCTGATCAACAATGCGGGAGCCTTGTTCAATTATCGCCGCGAGACGGTGGATGGGCTGGAGCGGACTTTCGCTCTCAACCATATGTCCTATTTCGTGGTCACCAATATCTTGCTGCCGAAGTTGAAGCCCGGCGCGCGCATCGTTTCGACCGCGTCCGGCGCGCACCGGCGCGCGCAGCTTGATTTCACAGATCTGCAAAGCCGCCACGGCTATCGGGGCTTTCCCGTCTATGCCAAATCCAAGCTTTGCAACATTCTCTTCACCCGAGAATTGGCGAAGAAGCTTGAGGGCACGGGCATCACCGCCAACTGCCTGCATCCGGGCTTTGTCGCCACGCGCTTCGGCGATCAGTCCGGCGGCATCCTGTCCTGGGGCGTGCGCCTGGCCAAACGGTTCACGGCTCTCTCCGAGGAGGAAGGCGCCAGGACCATCGTCTATCTGGCTTCGTCACCGGAGGTCGCGAATGTCAACGGCCAATATTTCCACGAATGCAAAATGGACACGCCGTCCAAAGCGGCGCGGGACGATGACGCCACCAAGCTTCTCTGGCGCAAATCGCTTGAGATTGCTGGGCTGAGTTAGGCTTCGGAAAAAACCGCCAGGCCCTTTTCCAATTTCACTTTGTCTTCTGTCAGAAGGCGCAGCGCCGCGGGATAAAGCGTGTGCTCTATCTCCAGAACCCGCGCGGCCAGCGTTTCAGGTGAATCGTCCGGATGCACCGGCACACTGGCCTGCGCGATCACGGGACCGGCATCCAGCTCCGGCACCACGAAATGAACCGAAGCGCCCGACAAGACTTCGCCTGCTTCGATCACTCGTTCATGCACCCGGATGCCCTTATAAGCGGGAAGCAGCGAGGGATGAATGTTGATCAGCTTCCCTTCCCAGGTGCGCGTGAAGCCGTCCGACAGGATACGCATGAAACCTGCCAGGCAGACGATGTCGATTTTCGCTGCTCGCAGGGCCGCGTCCAATTCGCCGTCGAATTCCTCGCGGCTTTTGCCTTTGTGCGGGATCGTCGCGGTGGGGATGCCGGCTTGCGCCGCCCGTTCGAGGCCTTCCGCGCCCTCGGTGTTGGCGATCACCAGCGCGATCCTGTAGGGCGCTTTCTTTTGCGCGGCGATCAGCGCGCCGAGATTGCTGCCCCGGCCGGAAATCAGAACGCCGACCCGCTTCAAAGCTTGAGCGCCCCGCGATAGACGACTTTCGCCTCGCCGCTGCCGTCGATCAGGTGCCCGATCCGCAGGGCCTTGTCGCCCGATTGCTGGAAGGCCTCGATGACATGGCCGGAAGATTTTTCCGCTACCACCGCCACCAACCCGATGCCGCAATTGAAGGTGCGCAGCATTTCCGGCGCCGCGATCCCCGCCGTGCCGGCCAGCCAGGCAAAGACCGGTGAGGGCGTCCAGCAATCCAGATCGACTTCCGCGTCCAGCCCTTCGGGCAAGGCGCGGGGAAGATTTTCGGTGATGCCGCCGCCGGTGATATGGGCGAAACCTTTCACCCCACCCACCCGCAAGGCTTCCAGCGCGCTCTTCACATAAAGCCGTGTCGGCGTCAGCAAGGCTTCGCCTAGCGCTGTCCCGGGCGCGAAAGGCG
>DATNGI010000008.1:0-103188 GCA_035605955.1 Rhizomicrobium sp. | reverse complement strand
GAAGAGGGTCGTCATGGCGGTGGGCGTCACGCATTTCACGCATATGCCGGAAATCCTTGGCGGGCTGGGACCGCTATATGTCTCGCACAGCAGCGCCCATCACACATTCGAACGCTTCCGCGGCAGCGACGTCGCGGTCATCGGCGCCGGCGCATCCGCCATCGATCTGGGAGCATCGCTTCATGAATGCGGCGCGCGCGTGACACTCGTCACCCGGGCCGAAAGGATCAGATTCACGTCAAAGCCGGGGACCGGCGGCGGGCGCAGTTCTTGGCGAAAAATTCGTCACCCGCCTTCCGGGCTTGGCCCGGGGTTGCGATCGCGTCTCTGCTGTGACTGGCCCCATCTTTTCCGTTTTCTGCCGGCGGCCTTGCGGCTCAGCATCGTGCGTCGCCATCTGGGTCCATCCTCGCCCTGGTACATGCGCGATCGCGTGATCGGCAAAGTCGATCTGGTGCAAGGCTTCGGGATCGAAAAAGCCGCGATCGAAGGACGCCGCGTGGTCTTGAGCCTGAACCGCGACGGCAGGGCAGACCGGCGCGTCGAAGCCGATCATGTCATCGCGGCGACGGGCTTTCGCGCCGATTTGGACCGGCTGGCGGTCCTGGACGAGACGCTTCGCCGCCGCATTCGCGGGGCGCGGACAATGCCCGCGCTGTCGACCGGATTCGAATCCTCGGTCCCCGGACTTTATTTCACCGGCCTTGCCGCCGCCGGAAGCTTTGGCCCGCTCATGCGCTTCATGTATGGAGCCGATTTTGCTGCACGTACCATCAGCCGGCGCCTCGCCCGCTGATCCCGCGCGATCTGTGGCTCCGCCTCGGCTGCGGACGGGTGAACCGCGCGTGCTGCTGATGACGGCGTTCGACGCGGCGGAGTATTTGGCACAGGCGCTCGATGACGCGGGTGCCGCCATCGAGGTGCTTTGTCCCCCGGGCAATGCGATGACCCGGCTGCCTTTTGTGAGAAAAGTCCATCCCTATTCGACGCCGCATCCGCTCGCATCCTTGCGCCAGGCCATTGCCATGGCGGCGCCGGACCTGGTGATCCCTTGCGACGACTACATCGCATCGTTGCTGCATCAGCTCCATGAAGCCGCACCGGGCGATCGCAAGCTCAAACAATTGCTGACGGTTTCGCTGGGACATCCGGACAATTTTCCGCTGTTGCTTTCGCGCGTGGATGTCTGCCGCCTGGCGCGGGAGATGGATGTTCCGTGCCCGGAAACCGTGCCGGTCATCGACCGAGCAGATTTCTGGCGCAAACTGGATGCGCTCGGCCTGCCGTCTGTTCTGAAGACCGATAGAAGCTGGGGCGGAAACGGCGTCGCCATCGTGAGGACCCCCGCAGAGGCCGAGCGCGCCTTCGCCCGATTGCGGGCCTATCCGGGTTTCCCGCGCGCCCTGAAGCGTCTGCTGCGGGACAAAGATGTGCGGTTGATGCAGCAGGTCCTTGGCGGTCAAAAAAAAGCGCTGAGCCTGCAGAGATATGTCGAAGGCCGCCGCGCCAATGCCGCCGTCGCGTGCTGGCAAGGCGAAGTTCTTGCCGCTGTCATGGTGGAGGTTTTGGCCTCCGACAGGCTCACCGGCCCCGCCACCCTGGTACGCGTGATCGACGATCCCGCGATGTTCCTGGCGGTCTGCAAAATGGTGGCCGGGTTGAAGCTTTCCGGCTTGTGCGGCTTCGACTTCATCGCGCCGGCCGATGGTGGAGACGCGCAGTTGCTGGAGCTCAATCCCCGCGTCACACCCACATCCCATCTGGTGGCTGCCGATGGCCAGGTGCTTGCCGCGGCCTTGTGCGGCCGCTGGCGCGGCGACGGCGCGGCTGTGAGCCATGTGCCCGATCTCGGCCCTCTCACTGTCTTCCCGCCACACCGGCGCCGCACGAATTCCTGGGGGGATCAAGTGCGGGCGGAACAGGTCGTCAAAGATTGAGCATCCGCTTCTGCTGCTGGCGCAGGACAGCCAGCTCGGTGGCGTCTTCGGCACGGTTGATGATCCAGCGCACGAAACCGCCCTCGTCCAGGATGGGCGTGTTGGTGATTGCCCAATAGCGCTTCTGAAAGCCGTCCAGCTCGGGCTGCACGTCATAGCGGATGATCGGCATCGCGTCGGCCTCACGCGTCTTCAGCACTCTTGCTGGTTGTAGGCCAAATGGTAGTGTCCGCACGCGAAAGTATGGGCTGGGGTCGGGGGACATGAGGCGATTGAAATCCGCAGGGCTGGCGGCCCTGTTTGCATGCGCGCTGGCGGTATCGCCGGCCGAGGCGGCCGATAGCACCTCGGCCTTCATCCGCTGCGACGGTAATCCGGCCAAAATTTCGGCGGGAGAATTGCTGGGCCGGGTGGTGCTTTTGACCGCGACCATGGGGATCGCGGGCGCCCCGCCGCACAAGGATTTGTCGCAGCGCGCCAACGGCATCGACGGGGTTCAGGCCTGCGACGCGGCGCTGATGGAAGAGCGTGATCCGATCCGCAAGGTGCAGCTGATGCTGGCGCGGTCGATCCACCATATCGAAAGCAAGCAATATGGTCTGGCCGTGGAAGATGCCCGGACGGCGCCCACGCTCGCCGGCGCTCTGGCCGACGATTACGGCTTCCGCCACAGCCTGTTGCTGTCGTCGCTGGATCTGCAGGCAGCCGCGCTGGTGCGCGACGGAAAATTCGCGGAAGCCGAGGCGGCGGCGCTGAAACTGGCGGATGCCGCGCCCTATGATGTAACCGCGCAGACGAGCGTGCGCCGATACACCCATCTCACTGGCACGCTCAGCCCGGAAACGCAGGCTTATCTGGACCGGGTGGTGAAGATCTTCCCCGACGCGCTGGTTACGCGCGCCCTGGCTTATCAATGGGTGGGCCGCTATCTCGATGCCGCCAACGATTATGCCAGCATAATCGATGTGCGCGCCGCCTTCGCGCAGCCCGGCAGCGGGGCATCGCCGCCGCCAGACGCGATGGCGATGCGCGCGGTGATGCTGGCGATGGGAGGCAAGTTGGACGAGGCGGCCACAGTGGCTGACGATACAAGGGCCGTGATCCGCGCCCTGTCCAGTACGGGCAAGGCAGGCCTGATGCAGGCCTCGATTGATTCTGCGGAAGCGGCGCTGGATTTCGAAAACGTCGTCGCCGACCTGGCCGCCGGGCGCGCCAGCGCGGCGCGCGTGAAATTCGCGGCCCGCTCGCGCTGGACCTCGCCCCCGGCGCCCGCGGTCGCGGCGCTTGCGGCGCAGTTGCGCCAGGGCGCCAAGCCAGAGGAATTGACCGGACTGCTGGCCACTGATCCCGCCACCCTGCGCGCCGACGCGATCGCGGCGAGCGCGGGCGCCATCACCGAGGCCAGCGGCGCCGACGCCGCGCTCTACAATCTCATCCGCCCGCCGCTCACGATGGAGATTTATCGCGACTGGTCCGGCGATGTGTGGGACACCAAATCTTCCGTCTTCCTGCACCAGAAGACGGCAAAGGAAAATTACGTCGGCGAGCTTCTGGTCATGCCCTTTGGGAGGCCGCGCCTGTTTTCCGGCCCGCGCACAATCACCGTGGCGGCGGGCGATGCTCTTTTGATGCACGCCGCGCTTCTGGCCCAGTCGCGAAACCAGAAATCCTTCGAGCTGTTTCCGTCGCGCAAGGAGTTCCAGGCTACCTTCGTCAAGCTGGGCAATCCGGGCGAACCGGGCATGGTCGCCGCTGTATCCTATGATGCGGCGACGGTGATTTCGGATCTGTCGGGGGAATTCCCCGAACCGCGGGCGCGGGGCGTGGGCGATGCGGCGAAGGCGGCGCAAGCCGACGCGCAAAGGTAAGCTGCCACGGCCGGAGGGGGTGACGACTCTGCGGCACGTTAGACGGTTCACGCGCCCGAATCCTCAGGCGTGCCGCCTCGCAGGGGCGTTTTTTGTAGGCAGATCAATCTGTAACGGACTGTCGTGGCGAGGGCAGTGGCGATTGACGGGCTAGGGGCCTGGTGGAACTATCCCGCCTCTATTTCTTAAGGGGGAACGATCCAAATGAAAATTCGCAACGCCGCCGCCATGCTCGCGATATTGCTGGCCGGCACCACCGCGGGCCAAAGCCAAGGCATCAACGGCACCGCCGAATTCCGCGCCCAGCAGGAAGCGCTGGAGAAAACCTATCCGCAGCTCAACGTCGTCAAAGACGAATATATGCATCTGCAGATCCCCGGCTACTCCATGGGCGAGACCATGGGGGTCGCCACCAATTCCAAGGGCCATCTGTTCGTCTATTCGCGCTCCAATCCGCAAGGCATCGCGCGCGGCGGCGCGGCGGCGATGCTGTGGGAATTCGATGCGAACGGCAAATATGTTAAGGAGTGGGGCCCGCACAGCTATGGCGCCTCCTTCGCCCATGCCGTGCGCGTGGACGCGCATGACAATGTCTGGCCGGTGGACGAAGGCTCGGGCATGATCATTCGCTACAACCCGAAAGGCGAGCAGGATTTCTGGCTGGGCCGTACGCCCGAGGCGATCGACTATCTGGAAGCCAATCTGGAGATCTTGAAATTCGCCCACCCCACCGTGGCGTTCAACCGCCGCCCCGTGGGCAGGAAGGGCGAGTTCGGGCGCGAGACCGACATCGGCTGGGATTCCAAAGGCAATATGTTCATCCCCGACGGCTATGAGAATTCGCGGGTGGTGAAGATTTCTCCCGACGGCCATTGGCTGAAGATGCTGGGCACTTTCGGCAGCGGGCAGGACCAGTTCAACACGCCGCACACCATCGCGGTCGATGCTCAGGACAATGTCTATGTCGGCGACCGGGGCAATTTCCGCATCCAGGTCTATGACAATGATCTGAACTACAAGCGCACCATCACCGGCATCGGCGCGCCCTGGGCGCTCTGCATCACCCAGGGCCCGACGCAGTACATGTTCTCGGGCGACGGCAACGGCAAGCTCTACAAGATGGACATGACCGGCAAGGTGCTGGGCATGACCGTCACCGGCCAGGATCATGGCTCGGAAGACACGGGCGATCTGATCCATTCGCTGGATTGCCGGAGCCCGAACTTGGTCTATATCGGCTCGGCGTCGATGTATGACGTGCAGAAGCTGACGTTGAAATAGAATAAACACGCCTCATGCTGAGCTTGTCGAAGCACGAGGACGGCACACTTCTGGAGCAACCCTCATCCTTCGACAAGCTCAGGATGAGGACTTAACATCAAGGCGCCCCCGGTTTCCCGGGGGCGCTTTTTGTTTGGCCGGCGCATGTCGCAAAAGTTCGAAATAGCTAGGCCCCAATCGCGGCCGATGCGGCTCGAATCATGATGCTCGTGAAACATCCGGTTCCCGTCAGACTTTACCGGCGCGACAACTTTATCGCTAAAGCATGCCAGATATGCCAGGGCGGGAATGGTTTAGGCCTAAATTAAAGCCCAGGGAAAAGAGACGGTTAGCCCGCCCGCGACGAAAAGAATGAAGCAAAGATAAAGAGCTGCGACCAAAAGGGCGTGGACATGCGGCGCGCATCTATGCTGCTTCGGCGCGAATTCTTCCGAGAGACGTGTCGTGAGCCTGAAGTGCGAAATCAATCGCTATGGCCGTCGCCTTGCCGATGCTTTTGCGAACAAGCAGCAGCAAAGCGACATGGAAATATTCTTCCAAGCGATCGAGCAGCTGGCGGAGGAAGTGGAACGCGTTGAGCGCCGGCTCGCAGTCCTGGAGCAGGGGCGTTGAACGCGCGGCCGGAAACTGCCGCCTTGGCCAAGCATGTGGTGAGCGTGCTGCGTTCGCTGCGCGTCTGCACCAAGGGCCCGGACTTCAAGTCTGTGCACGAATTGCTGCGCCGGGCCGAGGAAGAAGCCCGGCACCTGATGGCCGCGGGATAAGTTGGCGCAAGACCTTGCGCGTCTTGTTAACCAATAAGTTGTAGACATGCACTACAACCAACGTTAGGTAGTCGGACAACCGATTCGCCGATAGACGACATCACAGGGGGCAATTCATGAAACGTATATTTTGCGGGGCATTTCTGCTGGCTTCAGCGCTGCCTGCTTTCGCACAAGAGCCGCAAGGTCTTCCGGCACCCTATATAGAGCTTGGTGTCGGCGCCGTTTTCGCGCCGTCCGAGAGCACCAAGACCTATACGCTCACCAGCGGCACCACGACGGCCATCGGAAAAATCGACCTCAACTATGACACCGGTCTCGCCGCCGGCGCGGAGGTCGGATATGCGGGCGTCGGCATTCCGGAGCTTCGCCTCGGCCTGAGTTACGATTATCTCCAGGCCAAATTCAGCGACGGCCAAGTCGTGGGAACGGTGAACGGCACGCCTGGTTCATTCCCGTTCACCCGGGCGGATCTTACGTCCATAGGCGCGGGTTCAGCCCTGGACAATGACGTGCATGTCCTGATGGGGAACGCATATTACAGTTTTCCGATGCTTGGACCTGTGCGGCCTTATTTGGGGGTCGGGCTGGGAACAGCGATCATCAGCAATGCCGGTTCGAACTTCGCATTCTCGGCTACCGCGGGTTTGCGCGTGGCGATCAATGACCAGAGCTATCTGGGTCTGCGATATCGCTTCTACGATGTGCAGGGTCCGACTGACGACCTTGGGATCAAGTATGAACCGCTTACCGCCAACTCCGTTATGGCGATGCTGGGCATGTACCTGAACTGACTCGATCCGGGGTGCAGTATCGTGGCTTGCCGAAGCTCGCTCGGCTCACGCTCGTTCTACTCAACAAAAGCTGGCGCGCTCCCGGGTAACCGGGGCGCGCTTTTTGCATGACGAACACGGCGAAAGCCCGGTCTGTTCTTAAAGCGCGCGGTGGGGGGCATCCGCCTGGCGATGGTCCCGGCGGGCGGCTTCGGCTCTTCAAAAGTCCGCACGCGATGCTACGCTCAAGATCGGGACGACGGGACCGGTCATGCATCGCATCTTTTTCACCGCCGCTGGATTTTATCTCTTCACGCTGGGTTTATTCGCCTTGGCGGCAGCGGCCCAGACGGCGCCACCGGTTCCCGCATCGCCGCCCGGCATGGCAGGCGCCGCCAGTTTGCCGCCGGGGGCGGGGCGCGATGCGACGATACGGGTCTGCGGCAAATGCCACGACGCCGGCCTCTTGGCGAGCCAGGATCTGGACGCGGAAGGCTGGAAACAGACCGTGGACGAGATGGCCAGAATGGCCGAAGGCACGGACAACGACTTTGCCGCCATCACCGCTTATCTGACCAAGGCGTTTCCCGCCAAATAAACCGAGACGCTTCCTTTTGAGCGCCGGGGCGACGCTTCGGCTTTGGCGCTGGCTCCGCGCAGCGATATAATGCTCTCAGTTCGCAAGCGGACCGCGAAGCCGTCTAGAACGGCCGCAACGGGGCGTCCGGACGCGTGCTTTCAGGAAAAACACCAAAAGCGGGCGATAACCAACCCGCGATTATGCCCACAACCGGCAATCACAGGAGTAAGATCATAAGTCGCGCCGGCGACCGCAACGCATAAGGAGCGCACCGCATAAGGGAGAAAGAAATGAACAAGATCTACACGATTTCGACCCTCCTCGCCGTCATTCTCGCCATCGTCAGCCCTTTCGTTCACATACCGTGGTCGGCCGCCGGATTGCTGATCCTGGGCGGCATCGGCGCGATCAACAATCCGCCGGATCTGCGGCTCAGGGTTTACACGGCGACCGTCATACTCATTCTGGGCGGAAAGTCGCTGACCAACATACCCGTCGTGGGCGACTCGCTCGCGGCCATATTCGTAGGCGTGGCGCTTGCCTTGACGGGCGCTTCGATCGTCGGCGTCAGCCTCGGGATTTTTCAGCTAATCAAGACGAATTTGTCCAAGTGAGTGGCGACGCCGGAGGCGGCGAAACGATGCAGTGCATCGTTTCGAGCCGCGCCTCCCTCGCTACGCTCGAAGAGGGGCAAGGTTTTCTAGGCTCGTTGCATTCGCCAAGAAAACCTAAGCCAACGCTGCGAGCCTTAGCGAGTGGCGCCGGCAAGCGTTACGAAAACCTCAACGCGCTCCCGCTCACACGGGGGCGCTTTTTGTTGGGCGAAAGCCTGTTGCGGCGGCACTTCTGCCGACTGCTGCCGGTAACGTCCGAACAAAGAGTGGTGGCGCAATCAGTGCTTGCGCCTTTTCCCCGAGCTACTTCTCTCTGTGCAGTCCGCCCGCCGGGGTTGTTTTCTCTGGTTTGATTTTTATTGGATTGAGGCAAAACAAAGGCAAGCGGTACCTCGAATTGATTTGATCGGCTTAACCGCCTTGTAAGCGCGCAAGCCTGATCCTTCACGCCATGGGGTTCATCGAGCAGCGCATTTTGGATTCGCTTGAGCGGGCGGCAAAACGCGGCGCCATGCTCAATACCAATTCGATTGCTCTGCGCGTATTTCCCAACGATCAATCGCAAGCCGCAATTGTTGCCACAAGAGAAGGGCTCCGGATGCTTGAGCGTCGCGGGCTGGTCTGCCGGCACGTGAAGGGAGAGGGCCAGGGCCATTCCATCTGGACCAAGCCAGGTGCCGCCCCAACAAGGGTCCGCCCGATAGAAGAGAATTAGACGCTGGATGGTCCCTAAGCCGAAAGGCAATTCTCATGGTGGGTGGAAATTGATGCCGCATGAAATCGATCGTCTCGCCGATAATTTCATTGGCGAACATGGATGCGAAGCGATCAGCCTGGCTTTTCATCTCGCCGCGAAATGTCTCCAAAATCAAGATAGCGAGGGCTACGAGCGCTATTTCCAAATTTATGTTCGCCTCGTTCAACGCTCAGGAAGGGCAGGGGCGTTATCCGCTTGGCACGAGCAAGTGTCGCGGCAGGAATTTGATAATAACCGGCCGTCGCCAAGCGGTAACGTCGAGCGACACTAGCGCGCCGCCAGAATCCACGCCTCGCGCGCCGTGCCGCACCGGCAAGGCGTGCTATCCAGGCGTGCGCCCAATTGCAGCGCATGGATTTTCCGGGTCAACTCTCCACCCGCGAGTCTCGTCGTCACGCTTCCGCTCGCGCAATGGGGAACGACATGGCTGAGTTTGATCCCTCCCTGAATCGCAGAGACTGGCTTGGCGCGGCGCTGGGCTTGGGCGTTGCCGCGGGGCTGGAAAGCGGCGCAAAGGCTGCGACCGGCGACACGCCCGTCCGGCTCTCCTTCAACGAAAATCCGCTTGGGCCGTCGCCGCGCGCAAAAGAAGCGATACGCGCCCAAATGAATTCGCTGAGCCGCTATACTTCAGATGTGGGCGATGCGTTTCGCGCCCAGGTCGCGCAGTTGGAAGGGGTGGCGCCCGAACAGATTTTCCTGGGCGAATTGCTTGAAGTGTTCGGGCTTCATCTGGCGCTCTTGGGCGGGCCGGGCGGCGAATTCATTTATTCCGAGCCCGGCTATTCGGCCCTGGTGGGCGCGGTCGCGCCGGGCGGCGGCAAGGTGGTCGCGGTCCCCTTGAATGCGCGGCAGGAAGACGATCTTCCAGCATTAGCCGCGGCCGTGAATGGCGCGACCCGCGCGGTCTATCTGGTCAGTCCCCACAATCCCAGCGGCACGGTCAGCGAGAAGGGCGCGCTCGATGCTTTTATCCGCGATGTGTCGCCCCGCACGCTGGTCCTGGTGGACGAGGCCTATCTGGATTTCCTGGACGATTATGCCGAACGGACGGTGGCCCGTTTCACCCGGCAAGGCGCCAATGTGGTGGTGTTCCGCACCTTCGGAAAAATGTACGGCCAGGCCGGGCTTTCGATGGGCTATGCCATCGTGCCGAAGCCGCTGGCTGCTTCGCTGGCCGCCAACGGGCTGGGCTCGCCGTTCGAGATCAACCGGCTGGCGGTGGCTGGCGCGATGGCCTGCCTGGGCGACACGCATTATGTCGCCACCATCCGCGACATCACCAACAAAGAGCGGGAAAAATGGTTTCAGCTGTTTGAGCGGCTGAAGCTCAACTATGCGCGCTCCCGCGGCGCCTTCGTGTTTTTCGAGACCGGGCGCCCGCATGCCCAATTCGCCGCCGCGATGTTGAAGAAGGGCGTCGATGTGGGGCGGGTTTTTCCGCCGGCCGACCGCTGGACGCGTCTGTCCTTCGGAACGGTGGAGGACAACGCCCGGGCGCGCGCGGCCGTCGAAAGTGTTTTGAGATAAGTGGCTAGCCGCTCCTGCGGCCGAAGCCGGGGCGTTTTGCAATGCCGCTGCTTTGCGGTTGCGCGCGTGCGGGCAGGGCGCCGGCAAGGGGAGTGGCGGTCGCCGGGTTGCTGGCGGCGTCTTCCGCCGACTTGCGGGCCATGTAGCGGGCGATGACCGCGTCGGCTGCCGCGCCGCCATCGTCGCTGTCGCCGCCTCCCGGCGCGCTGCCGCCCGATCCCGGTGAACGCAAGGCGCGGATCAGCCGCACGATCTTCAGGATCAGCGGAATACAGAACAGTCCGCCCACCGCGCCCAGGCCGATGACCGTCGGGCCGAGGCCGGTTTCCTCCACGCCCTGCACCGATCCGCCGACATCCAGGAAATAATAAAGCAGATAGCCGCAATAAAGGACGGGCAGCACGGCTTTGGCCACGCCGAAGATGGATTTGATGTTTTGCAACGCCGCCCCCCGCATCGCCCCATGATGGCCGGGCAATGACGAACAAAATCTAAAGGCGCGATTTTCCTGGATTTAGCGGCTATTCAGCGGTATCCGACGCCGGTTATGAAGTCGCGCAGCAACGCGTCATCGACTTCAACTTCCTCCAGCAGACATTGCAGCACATCGCGCGCATAAACGATGCCGACCGGATTATGCTTGTTATCGACAACCGGAATGCGATGGACGCCGCGCTCCTTCATGGCTTGCAGCACGTCGCTGAGCGGATCGGACGATCGGCAGGTGGCGACGTCGCGGTTCATGATGGTGTCCACCGAAGCGCCCAAGTCGGAGCCGCGGCTGATTTGAACGACAATGTCCGACTTTGTGACAACCCCGCTCACCACCCCGTTGCGACAGACGACGATCAGATCGGTGCCGGGCTCAGCCATGAGATTGGCCGCGTCCTTGACCGAAGCCTCCGCATCGATGACGGCGAGCCGCTCGCAAGCCCGTAACAGCATCTGTTCGACGAACATCTTTTCATCCCCCAAGGGAGGCCCGCCCGGAGGTCCTGGCGCGCGTTCATGGCATGCTTTTGCCCGGCCAGGATATCGGCGTACGCCTTGTGTGTGGCGAAAAAATGCCCCGCCGGGCGCAGCCAACGCCGGTCATGGGTAGAAAATAAAACGACCAAAGAAAAAGCCCGGGATCTGGTCCGGGCCGCGCCGAATAAGGCGGAATGCATGAAATTTCCTTCAACAGGGAACGGGAAGACTATGGTCCGCTTTTCGGAACTCTCTTTGCCGCTTTCCGTTGAGGGTAAGGGGGCAAGCATTCGGCCGACAGGTGAGCCATGGATACGCGGACACTTCCTTCGCATTTTCCCCCTCAAACGAAGAAGCGGGAGCAGAAATTCGCCAGATTCGACTTCCTGCCAGGCGATGAAGATTTGATCGCCCAGCTGCCGCCCGAACAGCAGGCGGCGCTGCGCGCCCAGGGCAGCTATGCCCAGCGCGCCCAGGAAATGGGCATCGCCGTCGGCACGGTGCGGAGCCGGCTGCACCGGGCGCGGGCCGCCCTGGTCCGGTTGCGCGCACAAGGCGCGCCGGGGACCGATCCCCTGCACTGAGCCGGCCCGCTTACAGCTTCCTGATGGGCGAAAAAATGGCCCAGTGGAGGCGGCATGGGGGTCGCGCGCTGGGCCAAAGGTCTGGTCGCGGGCGAGGGGGAAAGCCCGCGTCTTGGTAACGCGACAGCGGGCCTGGGGTTCTTCTGATTTGGTCGGTCTCCTGATCCGGCGGTTCTCTTGACCGTGGTTCTCTGGCGGGCAGCCAGGCCGCCATGCTTAAGTCGGGCCGGGAACAGGGCGGGGCTGGGGCATGACGGGCGCAAAATCAATCCGTACACGGACCATGACGGCTGCTTGCATGGCTGCGCTCATGATGCTGGCGCTCGCGGGCGAGCGGCCGGCGGATGCGGCGATGGCGGGCAGCGATAGCTGGATCACCAGCTGGGCGGCGACGCCCGCGCCGCGCTGGGGCAGCGAGGTTCCCGCGGCCTATGGCGTGCCGGAAACATTGGACGGCGTGACCATCCGCCAGGTGGCGCGCCTCAGCGTCGGCGGCGGCAAGGTCCGCGTGGTTCTGTCCAATGAATATGGCAGCCTGCCCATGACGATCGGCGCGGGCAGCGTGGCACAGGCGGGCGCCAATGGCGCGTTGGCGGGGCCGGCGGCGCGGCTGACCTGGGGCGGCAAAGGCTCGGTGGTGGTGCCGCCAGGCGCACCCGTCGTCAGCGATCCCCTGGATATGACCGTGGCGCCGCTTTCCAGCCTGGCGGTCAGCATCTATCTGCCGGGGAAGACCGCCCTTACTTCCGTCCATTGGGACGGGGCGCAGACCGGCTATATTTCCGGGAGCGGCGATTTCACATCCTCCGCCTCGTTCCAGGCGGCGAGCACGCTCAAGCAGCGCTTGTTCCTCAGCGGCATCCAGGTCGATGCCAAGCCGGCCAGCAAGGCGGTGGTGTTCTTCGGCGACTCCATCACCGACGGCGCCTGCTCGACCGCCGACGCCAATGGCCGCTGGCCCGATCATATCGCCGAGCGGCTGCAGCGTGGCGGGCATGGCGAGATCGCCGTGGTCAATGAAGCCTTTTCGGGCGACCGCGTGCTGGTCAACGGCATGGGGGTCAATGCGCTGGCGCGGCTCAATCAAGACGTGCTGAGCCAGCCGCGTCTTTCGACCGTGGTGCTGATGATGGGCATCAACGATATCGGCTGGCCCGGCGACAAAGCCATCACGCCCGCCGACAAGGAGCCCACCGCGGACGACATCATCGTGGGCTATCAGCAGATCATCGACCGCGTGCATGCCAGGGGCGCGCGGATCGTGGGCGCGACCTTGACGCCTTTCGCCGATACCAATGTGGGCACGCCGACCGAAGGCTATTACACGCCCGAGAAGGAGAAGATCCGCCGGACCGTCAATCAATGGATCCGGACCAGCGGCCGCTTCGATGGCGTGATCGATTTCGACAAGCTGATGGAGGATCCCGCCAGCCCCGGCCACATGCGCGCCGCTTACGATTGCGGCGATCATCTGCATCCCAATGATGCGGGTTACAGCGCCATGGCGGCCGGCGTGGATCTGGGGCTGTTGCTGAAGTAAGCGTCCGCCGTCAGCGGAGATCGGCGCGCAATTCGCGCACGCCGCGCCCCAGCCGCTGGCGGAGCAGCGTGCGCAAGGTCGCGCCATCGACATAGCCCACTTCGGCGGCGATGGCGTCCACGCTGAGGCCACTGCCGTGCAGAAGCGTGCGGGCCCGTTCCACCCGAAGGTCCTGGAAATAAGACAGCGGCGATTTGCCCAACACCGCTTCACATTTTCGCTGCAAGGAACGCGGCGTGATGGCGAGCGCGTCCGCGGCTTCGTTCAAGGAAAAGCCGGCCTTGAGATTCTTGCGCGCCCATTGCTCGAACCGGGTGATGACCGGATCGGCGCGGGCCAGATGGTTGGGAATGATGTAAGCGGCCTGCGATGAGCGGATATCCGCCAAGAGATAACGCGAGACCATGTCGGCCAAGGCCGGGCTCGATTTGGCGATGAGCCAGAGTGCCAGATCGAGATGGCCCATGGCGGCCCCGGCGGTGACGCCGATCTCGCTGGGCACCAGGATGCGCGTCTCGTCCAGCCGGACTTGCGGATAACGCTGGCGGAACAGCGGCGCCAGAAACCAAGTGGTGGTGGCGGTCTGCCCGTCCAGCAATCCCGTCTCCGCCACCACAAAGGTGCCCATGCAGGACGCGGCGATTTTCGCGCCATCGCCGTGCCATTTCCGCAAAGCCGCATTCGCGTCTTTCACGTCCGGGCGGGCGAGGGCCGCAATCATTTCCTCCGGCATGGGCGCATACAAAGCCGGCACGATGATCCAATCCGGTTTCCGGCTGGGCGTGACGGGCTCGACCGGCACGCTGAGACCCAGCGCCGAGCGGACTTTTTTGCGCACGCCGACAAGCGTGATCTCGAGTTTGGGCGCATCGATGCCGACCAAGGGGCTGAGCTTTTTGGCGATGCCAAAAGCTTCGCGGATGACCGAAAGGCCGGTGTCGAAACAGCCGTCAAGGGCGAGGACCGCGAGGCGCATGTCGGGAATGACCCTAATATTGTCGTTTACGACAATACCGCTTTTGGCGCGGCCTGCCTAGATATGCGAGCCAACAAAGTGAGCACAGGAGTTGCCATGAAAGTCTTTGCCATCGGCGCGATCACCACACCGCCGCCTTCGCCTGAAGCGCGCGACGCCATCCTGTCCAAGGAAGTGCCCGCCACCTTGCAGCATTATCTGGACGGAAAGATCGAGCAATTCTGGTTTCGCCAGGACAGGTTGGGCGTGATCTTTTTGATGGATGCGCCCTCGGTGGACGAGGCCAAGGCCACGATCAGCGAATTGCCGCTGACGCATGGCGGAAACATGACCTACGATTTCATTCCTGCCGGGCCGCTCGCGCCGCTCGGCCGTCTCATCCAAAGCAAATGATCCAAAGCAAGTGATCCAAGCGGCCTGGTTGTTCCGTGAGACAGCCAGGTCCTCTTGCCACGAAAGGCCTGAAACCATGAAGACGCCAGAGCTTTATTATTTGACGCTTGTCGCCATAGCGACCGCGTTGATGTGGATTCCTTATATGGCGGCGCGAATCCTGACGCGCGGTCCCTTCAAGACTTTGGGCGATCCCGCCGATCCGACGCGCCAGCCGATCCGGCGTGGGCGACACGCGCGCGGCGCGCCCATGCCAATGCGGTGGAGAATCTCGCCGTGTTCGCGCCCATGGTCGTCATCCTGGCCTTGATGGGCGCGAGCACACCCGCGACGGTGACGGCCGCCAAGATTTTTCTCGGCGCGCGGCTGCTCCATTACATTGTTTATGCCGCCGGCATTCCGGTCGTCCGCACCTTGGCATTCGCGGCCGGTTTCGCGGCGACTCTTGTGATCGCGCAGGCGGTGCTGGGGCGGCTCTAAAGCATTAGGTATAAACCACTACGTATACGGAGGAACTTGACATTAACCTTTTAAATCCATAATTAACACTTTATTAACCATTGCTTTCAGCCAATTCAGCCGGAAAACCGGTGGCGAAAGTAGGGCACAGTGGGGTGCCAACAGGGAAGCAGAGACTCATTCCGAAAGGATGCGGTTATGCTTTCTCTTCCGGTCGCGCACGGTCCCCTTGGGCTTGGCGAATTCGACAGCCCAATTCCGCATGCCAGGATTTCCGCGCTCAGTCTCGAGCATGACGATCTTGGCGCGGCGATGGAGGCGCTTACCGGCGCGGACCTTCAGGACGAGTTGATGATCGCCCGGCTGAAAAAGCGCCGGCTCCAGCTGCGGGAGGAAATCGCGGGCCTGGTTTCGACGAAAATGCCAGCCAAGTCCGTCGCCGCGGATTTCTTGGGCGATGCGGATAACGATGCGGACATAGACGCTTCGGCGCCGGACGCCGTGCGAATGGCGCCGTCAAATGCCGCCGGATCCTTTGTTGTCAGCATCTTTGCCGCGGTGTTGATCCTGTTCGTCATGGTGTTGGGCTGGTCGGATATGGTGGATTCCTTGAACCAGACCCTGGCGCAAATTTACCTCTTGAGCCTTTTGGTGGCCGCCAATGGCTGAGCGCGCCCAGAAGAAATTCCTGTATGAAGGCGCCGCCGCGCGTTATCGCGCGCTCATGGTGAAATCCTCCGACCCCGCCCGCCGCCGCATGCTGGCGGAAATGATCGCGCGCGAGTTGCAGACGGTAAAGCATCGCGAGCCTGTTGCGGGGCCTATGAAGAACAAGGTGAATTAGAGCGAAAACGCTGGGACGGCTCGATATTCCATGAGATTGCCCAAAAACATTTTGGGGCGCGGCCGTGCGGCAGAATTGCAGCCATGCGATTATCGCGATTGCGGGGCGGCGCGGTCTTGGCGACTGTAGCAGGGTCCGCTCTCGCTAACGGATTTATGGACCCGATTTCTCCCGCGCTGCAGGACCAGGGCTTTGTCTTTCGCCCCGGCGACGCCATGCGCGCCTGGCTGGGGCCGGCCTGGACCGATTGGGCCTCTTTCGCGGCCAGCTGGAACGATCTTGGCGAGGATCACCACATGGCCGATGGCGGGCGTTATCGCCGCCGCCGCTATGCGGTGTTCGAGATGACGGCAGGCGCCATCCTGCGCGCGCCGCATCAGCCGCATTACCAGGCCAAGACCTATAACCGGCTGAATGGCGGGCTGGACCGTTGGTTCGATCCCGTCACGCCCGCAATCGGCGAGCATCCCATCATCCGGGCCTTGATCGAGAGGCTGGCGAAGATTTTCGCCGCGATCGTTCCTTCCACCAACTGGCATGTGGAATTGCACCAGTTCCGCATCGAGGCCAGCGCGGCGACGATGGGCCGCCCCACGCCGGAGGGCATGCATCGCGATGGGGTGGATGGCGCTTTCGTGATGCTGATCCATCGCGACAATGTTTTGAGCGGCGTGACCGAGATCGTCAATGCGGATGGAACATCGCTGGGACATTTCACCTTGAGCGATGCCGGCGACGCGGTATTTCTCGACGATGCGCGGGTGTTTCATGGCGTGACACCGATCGCGCCGCTCGATCCTGCAAAGCCCGCGATACGGGACGTTCTAGTGATTACATTTACGCATAAATAGCGGACTTGCCGTTTCACGTGACATGCTCTAGACCCTCGGTCCCCGTGAGCCGGGGCCAATCCTGCGTCATGAATTTGCGTCACCGATCTTTCGAGTTGGCATGAGTCAAGGCACTATCAAGTTCTTCAACGCCGCCAAGGGTTTTGGGTTTGTCACGCCCGATGGCGGCGGCGCTGACATCTTTCTTCCCGCCGCCGCGGTCACGGCCGCCGGCGCGACCGCGATCAAGCCGGGCCAACGCATCGCCTTCGAGCAGGCGCCTGACACCAAAGGTCCCAAGATCGTGTCGCTCAAGCTGGTGGGCGAGGCGCCCGCCAAAGTGCCGGCGCCCGCCACTGCGCGCGTGACCATCTATGGCGACGCCAGCGCCGACGCCACCGCTGATGCTGTGGAAGCGGTGCGGGCCTTGGGCTTCACGCTGGCGCTGCAGGATACCCAGACCACGCCACCCAGCGCCGACCAGCTGAAGCGCCTGTCGCAGATGCTGACCGGCCAAAGTCTGGTGCGCCGTTACGATCCCCTGTTTTTCGCGCTTCAGCTGGATGACCGTTTCATCACCGACCAGGATTTCTGGACGGCGATCGTCGAACATCCCGCGCTTCTGAATGGGCCGGTCTTGGTCGCGTCGGGCCAGGCGCGGATCTGCAAGACCGAAGGTGAGGTCCGGGCTTTTTTGCGCAGCGACCAGGCGACGGCCGCGCCCAAGCCCAAAACCCTTTCGCCGCGCATCGCCGCCATGCTGAGCGGCAAAGCCGTGCCGGAGCCCGAGCCGGTTGTCGTCGCAGAAGCCCCCGCGCCCAAGCCTGCGCCCGAGAAAACAGCGCGCGTCGCCGCCAAGCCTGAAGCCAAAGCGAAATCGGCCGCGAAGCCGAAGCCGGCTGCGAAATCGGTGAAGGCGCCGCCGAAAAAGCCCGCTGCAAAGAAGCCGGTCAAAGCCGCGCCGAAAAGCAAGCCGGTGAAGAAGGCAAAGAAGCGCGCCTGATTTCGGCGCGCATCGCGAAAGTCGCGCGTTCAGTCCAGATGGAAAACTTCTTCCATCTCCGCCCACCATTCGCCGGTCTTGCGGGTTGAAAGCGGTTCCTGCATCGGGTTCATCACCGCCCACCATTCCTGGGTCTTAGGATGGGCCGCCATTTTCGCCTGATCGTTCGCCATGTCGGCGCCATGATATTCGAAATAGCTGAAGAGAAATCCGTCTTTGAAATAGATGGAATAGTTGGCGATGTTGCAGTCGCGGATTTTCTCCAGCACTTCCGGCCATACCCGGGCGTGATAGGCGCGGTATTCGTCCTCTGAGCCGGGCTTGAGCTTGATCACCATGCCATATCGCTTCATCGTACCTGCCTATTTAAGCGCTCAAATTCGGCTTGACCGCACGATTATTGCTCAAATAGGGTCGCTATCACAATTTTGAGCGCTTGAAAATGGGTTTGGAAAACGGACGCAGTAATCAGGAGCTGGTGAAGGAGGCGCTCGCCGACAAATTGCGCGGCGAGATCGTGCGCGGCGCGCTTGCGCCCGGCACCCGCATCGTGGAAGCCAAATGGGCCGCGGAATTCGGCGTCGCCCAGGCGTCCATCCGCGAAGCCATCAACATTCTGGCCCAGGCCGGGTTCGTGTCCAAGCCGGCGGGACGCAGCGCCCGTGTGGTCCATCTCACCGCCAGCGATGTGGCGCAGATCTATCAATTGCGGGGCGCGATCGAAGGGCTGGCCGCGCGGCTGGCCGCATCGGCGCGGCCGAACCTGATCGGGTTGCAATCCATTCTGGACACGATGCGCGAGGCCGCGAAGGCGGGGAACAGCGATGCGGTGCTCGATTGCGATCAATTCTTTCACCTCAAGCTTTGCGAATTGTCGGGCAATCCGCATCTTCTGGCGCATGCGCGGCGCATCCTGCTGCCCTTCTTCGCGTTCGTGCGCATGCGCGTGGCCGCCAGCGGCCAGGACATTTCGGCCTGGGAGCAGGACCTGGAGACGCATCAGCGCATCATCGATCTTGTGCGCGAAGGCGAAGCGGAATTGGTGGAGCAATATATGAAGAAAGCGATGGAGCGCTTCGCCAAGACCGCCCGCGAGAATTGGGAAAAGCGGGCGCCCGATGAAACCTGATCGCGGATTCTAGCGGAAGCAAGCCGATGCCGGGTCGCGCCATCAGGTCCGTCTCTACCATCGATGCGCGTTTTGCACTTCCGGACGGCGCGGGCACGGACGCGGTTCACACCAAGGCGCGATATGGCATGGCGATCACCCGGCTTGGCGCCGAGGATGGCCTCGTAGGAACCGGGATCGCGCTGACCCTGGGCGACGGCAACCGGCTGGTCTGCGATGCGATCGATCTGTTGGCGGGGTCGCTTGCCGGCCGCGGCATCGAGGAACTGATGGCGGATTTCGGCGCAGTCTCCCGCCAGATCGCGGACGATCCCTCGCTGCGCTGGCTTGGGCCGCACAAGGGCGTGGTTCATTTGGCGCTGGCTTCGATTGCCAATGCGGCTTTCGATCTTTGGGCCAAGAGCCGCGGCCTGCCCTTGTGGAAGCTGTTGCTCGATCTGACACCGGAGCAATTGGTCGCTTGTTTGGACCTCAGCTATGTCGAAGACGTGCTCAGCCGGGACGAGGCCCTGGCGATGCTCAAGGAGGCCGCGCCCACACGGGCGGGGCGGGAAAAGATTCTCAAGAGCGGCTATCCCGGTTACGACACTTCCGTCGGGTGGATGGCCTATGACGACGCCAAGGTTCGCGACCTGACCCGGCGCGCGATGGACCAGGGCTTTCGCGCCTTCAAGCTGAAAGTGGGTTCAGCGGAGGAAGCGCGCGACTTGCGGCGCGCCGCCATGCTGCGCGAGGTGATCGGCGATGCGGGCAGCTTGATGTTCGACGCCAATCAGCGCTGGAACCTGCCTGATGCCAAGCGCATGTGCCGCGAACTCGCCAGGCTCGATCCGCTCTGGATCGAAGAACCCACCCATCCCGACGATGTTCATGCCCATGCCGAGCTGGCGCGCGTCATCGCACCGGTCAAGATTGCGGCGGGCGAACACATTCCCAACCGCGTGCTGTTCAAGAATTTCCTGGGTTATGGCGGCGTGCATTTCGTGCAGGCCGATTGCACCAGGCTTGCGGGGGTCGGCGAATTCCTCACCGTCAGCTTGATGGCCAAAAAGTTCGGCCGCCCGCTGGTTCCCCATGTCGGCGACATGGGCCAGCTGCATCAGCATCTGGTGCTGTTCAATCACATCGCGCTGGATCATGAGCTGGTCTTCCTGGAGCATATCCCGCATCTCAGGCAGCATTTCGCCTTCCCGGCCGAGGTCAAGGGCGGCTTCTACAAGACGCCGCAAGAGCCGGGCGCATCGACCGATATGATTTTGGAAAGGTGAGGTTTAGGCGGCGACGTTGGCGTCCAGGCTGGCCTGCTGCAGCGTCAAGCTCGCTGTCGTGCCGTCGCCCTCGATACTGTCGATTTCCAGCGATGCGCCGATCATCTGCGCCAGGCGGAAGCTGATGGCCAGTCCCAGGCCGGTGCCTTGATATTTGCGGGCAAAGGCGCCTTCCGCCTGGACGAAAGGTTTTCCCAATTGGGCGAGCGTCTCGGCGGGAATGCCGCAGCCCCGGTCGCTGACCCGGATGACGCAATGGCTGCCGGCGTGGGCGCAGCGGATTTCCACTAGCCCGCCATCTTCGGAAAATTTGACCGCATTGGACAGCAGGTTGAGGAGGATTTGCTCGAGCGCATTCTTGTCCGCGACAACCTGCGGCGAAGTGGAATCGCGATGGATCTGGATGCGGACATTGCGCTTGGCGGCAAGGATTTTCACCACGCGCATTGTGTCGTCGATGGCGTCATGGGCGGAGACGATGCCGATTTCCGTCTCCATCTTGTCGGCTTCGATTTTCGACAATTGGAGAATGTCGTTGACCAGCCGGAGCAGATGCTTGCCGCTGGTATGGATGTCGTCGATATATTCGCGGTATTTGCCTGAAGGCATCGGCCCGAACGTGCCGGCCTGCAGAACCTCCGAGAAACCCAGGATGGCGTTCAAGGGCGTTCTGAGTTCGTGGCTCATATTGGCGATGAAGGCGCTTTTGCTCTTGCTGGTTTCCTCGGCGGCGCGCGCCTCGGCCCGGGTCGCCTCCAACTCCGCCGCCAGGACACGGCTCTCGCCTTCCTTCAGGTGATCGAGAAAGCGCCACCAGGTGACCCCGACGCCGGCAAAGGCCAGACCCGCGATAAGGCCGATCAGCAGGATCACGGGTAGGACCTGCTTGAAAAGCAGGCGGCCATCCGCGGTTGCTACCCAGCTCAACCGGAAGCCCGAGGGGCGTCGCTGCGGGTCCATCAATTGAATGCCCGGTCCCTGGGAACGGTCGATCTTCAGATCCAAGATTCCGTACTTTCGCCCCAGCGCATCGATCGTCTTGCGATCCAGTTCCTGCGCTTCGATCAGCACGAACTGGGCAGGCTTTGTTTGCGCCGGTCCCGCTTCGGAGGTTGGCACGATGGGTCCTGCCGCCATCATCGCGGGCATGCCGCCCAAGGAGATGATCCCCGATATCCCTTTGCGTTGATCCTTCGCGGCGAAGGCGGCCTCGGCCAGCCGGCGCAGCATCGGGGAGGCAAGCGGCGCATCGCGCGCCGCCGCCGGCTCATGCACGTTGTAGCTATAGGCGAGGCGCCCGGACCTGGAGACGATAAAGACGGCGT
The DNA here is from genome assembly GCA_035605955.1 of Rhizomicrobium sp. GTDB lineage: Bacteria > Pseudomonadota > Alphaproteobacteria > Micropepsales > Micropepsaceae > Rhizomicrobium. The sequence continues at coordinate 81,764 of DATNGI010000008.1, read as the reverse complement.
CGGTGCCGAAGGTCTCTTGCAGATAAGGTCCCAGAACGCCGGTTTCCCACTTTAGATCGCGGGGACCTTTAAGATAATTGTAGAGCTGGTCCCAAGACGTGTAGTCCGCAACCGCCGAGACGATGCCATCTTGATTGGTCTTGAGGATGGCGCCAACCAACTGGGTTTGACCCGCATTCTGCGCCCGGTCCATGTCGGACGATGCCGTACCCAGCGCCCATAGAATAACGAGCACGCTGACGCCGAGAATCGCGGCGGCGACGACGGCGAGACCTGCGACCAGTCGTGAGGACCGCGATCGAATTGTGGTTGGCGGGGTCATGACATCCCCGCTAACCTATTTGGTAACCTTTAAGAAATCGCAACCTAGACAGGCTTGTCCCGGCCGCAAAGGGCGGAAAACCGCGCTGTTTTTGTACGGGATGGAACCCTGGGGCCCTTGCTCGGCGGGTTTGGGCCGGGTGTAGCGCCTACAACCCGGTGCTAGAGCATTTTCGCTTTTCGTCGAATCGCGAAAATGCTCTAGCTTTTTGAATTGTCGCGGTTCCGGACGGAGTTGCCTAGCGTCAGCGTCGCGGCAACCGCTGCCCGCCGGTACGCGTTCTTCGCTGCCGCTTAGAACCTACCGGCTCCTGGAACCGCTCTAGCGCTATTTGGGCGAAGGCCCTGACGCGTCTGTCACGGCCGCGCGTTCCAGATACGCGATATATCCCAAGAGCGCGCCCCAGTGATAAAAGCGGTCGCTGTTGGCGACATCGTCGCCCGTGCCGGTCTTGGCGTTGTAATTCTCATGGACATGGCCGTTGCCGGTCCATTCCTTCAAGAACAGGTCATAGGATTTCTGCGCGAACTCCGCGCGCATGGCGGGCTCGGCATAATTGCGCAAGCCCAGATAGACCAGATAATTCATCGGCCCCCAGATGCGGCCGCGCCAATAATCCTGGTCGCCGAACGCCGGATCGTTGCGCGCGATGGAGGGGATGATCCAGTCGCCCCAGAACTCTTTCGGGTTGCGCAAATGTTTTTCGATCATGGCGCGGACCTGGGCCGGCGTCGCCGCATGGGCCAGCATGGGATAGAAATTGGTGGGCGAAAGCCTTGTGCCGGATTTTTCCGTGTGCAGGTCCTTGTTGAGGAAGATGCCCGCGCGCTCATCCCACAGCGTGGCAAGCTTGGCGCGGTAACGCGTGGCGCGGTCCTTCAACTCTTTCGCCTCGGCGTGGGCGTCGAGCGCCTGCGCAATCTCGGCAAGCGCGTCGCAATCGGCGATGTACAGGCTCATCAGGCCGACATCGGCGAATTCCAGCAGATGCGATTTCGTATTGTAGGTCGTGCCGTCATACATGGGGCTGTTGTCCAGGCCGGATTCCAGGATCGCGCCGGCGCGGGTGCCGCGTGTGGTGTCGTCCAGATTGCCCGGCGCGTTGGCCCCGTCGCTGCCCCAGGTGAGATAGCCCTGAATGTCGCGATGGCCCGCCCACCAGCGGTTCCAGCGCAGCAGCGGCGTGAAGGTATCTTCCAGGAACCAGCGCTCGCGATATCGCCGGTAAAGGCCCAAGACCGTGATCGCGCCCACCGGCGGCTCGGACCGGTCGAAACTGCTCCAGCCGCCGGCGCGGGCATAATTGGGGACAAAGCCTTGCGCCGCGGATTCGCGCAAGGTCTCGATGGCGTCGGCATAAGCCAGATCCTTGTCGCCGATCGCGGCCATGGTGGCGGCGAAAAAAGTGTCCCAATCGAAGATCACATAGCCGCCCCAGCGCACGCTCCACACCCGGCTGACCGGCGACACCACGCGGCTCTTGCTGGGTTCATAGATAGTGTCCCAACCCAACGTGGTTTCGATCGCGTCCAGAATGGGGCCGTTCTGCCCCGCCGCCGCGATGGATTGGCGATAAGTGTTCTGATGCCGCGCGATCACGGCTTGGATTTCCGCCACGGTCAGCCGCTTGCCCGAGCTGATGCCGACCGGCTGCACCAGGTCGGCCGCGAAATAAGGGCCGCCCAGCGGCTGGTCTATATAAGTGTCTTGGGCTGGACTGGCGCAGGTGCAATAGACCGGCACGGTGCGCGATGGCCCCCGCGCTTCGATGACATCGCCGCGCTTGGTCGCCACGCCAGGCCGGTTCCAAAGATAATCCACCGAGAAGACGATGGTGGCGGGAAGCGCGGATGTTGCTTTCGACGGCAGCGGCGTCGCCAGCCACACCAGCATGCCATTGTCGTTGGCGCCCTGCATGCGCCAGCTGTGACCCTTCCAGGTGAGTTTCAGCTCGGTGTAACCGCCGTCCCAGGAATGCGGGCCGGGAAACACTTGCTCCGCGCCCAGCTCCAGCCGGCCGATCAGCGCATCTTTTAGGAATGCGTCGCTGCTTTCGGTGGTGTTGTGTTTCAGGCCCGCATGGATCGCCAGCCCGTCGGGCAAGAGCACCTCGGTGGTCACGCTGTTGACGTCCCAGCTGTTCCAGCCTTGCGCCAGACGCTGCTGCACCTGCCGGTAGGTGGGCGAGGGTTCGCTCGCACTGCCATGGCTCTGCGCCAGCCGCGACATTTGTTGCGGCGTGGTGGTTTGGGCGGAGGCGAAGTTTATGCCGCCCGCGATCAGCAAGGCGATCAGGATGACTCTGTTTGCAGCTCTCATGACGCCCCGCCTCAATACTCACACCCCCTGACGCGAAGTCTTCAACTTCGCGGGGCGGATGCTCCGTTTTCAATGGTCGCACCGCCTGACGCGACGTCTTCAACTTCGCGGGGCGGATGCTCCTAATACTGCCCGTAATGCCCGCGCACGGTTTTCAGGATCGCGTCGGGGTCATAGCCGACGCCATCCTTGAACACGATCTCCACATTCTCGATGTCGGCGATGGTGGTGGAAGGGTCTCCTTTCACCAGCACCAAATCGGCGTTCTTGCCTGCCGCGATGGAGCCGATGCGCTTGTCGAGACCCATATAGGTCGCGCCGTTGAGCGTGCCGATGCGGATCGCCTCGACGGGCGAGAAGCCCGCCTCGACCAGAAGCTCGATCTCGCGCTGGTCGCCGAAGCCGGGCAGCACCTGGCCCGCGCCGGTGGGATCGGGCCCCGCCAGCAACAACCCGCCGGAGCCCACGAATTCACGCTCCAAGCCCAACTCGTTGCTCCACATTTTGGCGTCGTTGGCGCGGCGCTCGGCCGAATGGGCGAGGTTGAGCCCGCGCAAATAGAAATAATCCTGGCGCGCCTCCGGGCTCATCAATTCCAGCTGGCGCGGCGGCAAGGTGCGATAATTGGGCGAGGCACTCTCGAACACCGGCAAGGTCGAGGTGATCGCGACACGATGGGCGACCAGCGACGCGACCAGCGCTTTCGCGGTGTCGCCATTGGGCGTCATGGCGGCCAAGGTGGCGTCGCCTTCGGCCTCCGAGCAGGTGTCGGGCTTCTTGCCGGGATCGAGCTGGGTGTTGACCCAGAAGCCATGCTCCAGATCGTCGATGCCCGCCGCGATGGCTTCGGGATAGCTCACCGAGCAGAGATGGCCGGTGACTTTCAGGCCGTGGCGATGGGCTTCTTCGACCGCCGCGCCCAATTCGGCGCGGGTGATGTTCATATAGGCCTTGTACGAAGTCGCGCCTTGCGAGGCCCAGAAGGCGACGGTCGCGCGCGCGTCCGCCGCGCCGGCCAGCTGATGCATCTGGATGAAGGGGCTGTTGGGCCCTTCAAGATAGGGCGCGGTCGCATCCATATGCGGGCCCAGGATATGACCGGCGTCGATCTCATGCTTGAGGTTGAGATCGGTGTAAGGCTCGACGCTGCCGGTGGTGCGAAGCGTGGTGACGCCGGCGGCGAGATAGAGGCGTGGCGACGAGAACGTCATCTGCGGCACCATCAGCGGCTCATCGCCCTTGCCGGTGGAATCCAGATTGGGGCGGGCGATGTAATACATATGGTCGTGCATGCCGACGAGGCCGGGCATCACGCTTTTGCCGGTGGCGTCGATCACCTGATAGCCGGCAGGAACCGCGTCGCCGCCGGCTTGAACGCCCGCGATGCGCCCGCTCTGGATCAGCAGCGTGCGGTCGGTCATCGCCGCCGCGCCCGTGCCGTCGATCACCCGCACATGGGTCAGCGCCACCGAACCTGCCGCCACTTTGACGAAGCCTTTGATGTCGTTGCCGGGCGCGGCCGCTTGCGGCAGCACACGGGCCGCCATGTCGACAGGTGGAGGCGCCGCCGCGCCCAGCAGAAGCATCGCGGCGAACGGCATGAGTGCACGCATGGTGGTCACTCCTTCAACCTGTATAAGACTGTATTACCCCGTGCGGCGCGGCAAGCCACGCGTGTTGGTCAAGACCACGCCCGCGATCACAATGGCGGCGCCGATCAGGGTTAGCGGCCCGGGCTGCTCGCCCAGCCACAACCAGCTGATCAGAAGCGCGACGGGGGTGGAGAAATAGATGAAGCTGGTTACCTTGCTGACGCTGGCGCGCTGAATGGCCATGTTCCAAGTCAGGTAGCCGATGAAGGTCGGCGCCAGGCCCAGCCACAACAGCGCCGCGACTTTCGCGGGCGGCGCCGCCATGACGGCGTGCGGCAGGTCGAGGCCGAAGGGGATCGCGGCGGCCACGCCGCCCATGAAGGTGACGGTGGTGACGGCGATGGCGCTGTGGCGTGTCAGGAACGGCTTCTGCCCCACAAAATAAAGCGAGGTGCATACCACGCTGACCAACACCAGCGCCGCCTTGGGCTCGAAGCTGAGGCGCTGGCCGCTGGTCAAGGTGACCAGCACCACCCCGGCCAACGCCACTGCCAGGCCGGCGATCATGCGCGGCGACAGGCGTTCGTGCAGCCAAAGCGCAGAGGCCACGCCCGTCACCGCCGGCGACAACGCCAGAATGATGGCGGCGGTGCCGCTGGCGATCTTGGTTTCCGCGTCGTTGAGGCAAAGGTGATAGATGGTCAAGCCCATCACGCCCAGCGCCAAGAGCGGCGGCCATTGCGACAAGGGCGGCAACTTCATCCCGCGCAGGCCGATAAAGCCCAGGAAGCAAAGCAAGGCCAGCGCCAGGCGGGCCAGCGCCACCTCGCCCGGCGTGAGGGCGGACAGCGCGTAAGAGATGGCGGCATAGGCCGACGACCAGGTGAGCATCGCCACCGTGACACAAACCAAGGCGCGCGCGTCGAGGTGGCCGGTGGAATCCATGGGCGTGAAGGATGAAACAGGATGCGGTCCCTGTCGAGGCTCATGCTTGCGGAGCAGCCTTGTGCATTTGCCGGCTCAATTGTTTGACAGCTCTTTCGATGGTGGATTGGTCGACGCCGCCGTAACCCAGGATCAGTCCCTTCCGCTTGCGCCGTCCCAGATAGCAGCTGGAGAGGGGCGTCACGGCCAGCCGGGATGCCGCCGCCCTGCGGCTGATTTCCACATCGTCGATAGTGTCCGGAAGTAGGGCGACCAGATGCAGCCCCGCATCGGTGCCCATCATTTCGACCTGGCTCCCCAGCGCGGAGGAAAGGGCCGCGATCAGTGTCTGCTGCCGCGCCAGATAGAGAATGCGCATGCGCCGCACATGGCGGGCGAAATGGCCTGCGCGAATGAAGTCGGTGAGCACGCCTTGCAGGAACGGCGCGGGGAAAATGTCCATGCTGTCCCGGGCGACGCAGAAGGCTTTCACCAGCGCCTTCGGAATCACCAGATAGCCGACGCGGAGAGCCGGAAAGAGGATCTTGCTGAAGGTGCCGACATAGATCACCCGGTCGTCGCCATCGAGGCCATGCAGCGCGGCAACGGGGCGGCCGGCGAAACGGAATTCGCTGTTGTAATCATCCTCGATGATCCAGGTATTGGCGCGAGCAGCCCAGTTCAGAAGCTGCATGCGACGCGTCGCGCTCATGGTCATGCCCATGGGATATTGATGCGACGGCGTGATGTAGGCCGCCCGGGCGTGCGGGCAGCGCTGCTCGCCCGCGCGGACATCGAGACCCTCGCGGTCGATGGGCACCGGCGTCAACTTCGCGCCCGCCATTAAGAAGGCGCGCCGGGCGCGCGGATAGCCGGGATTTTCGATCCACACCGGATCGCCTTCGTTCAACAGCGTGCGCGCGGCGATCTGAAGCCCATGCTGCGAACCCGCCACGATCATGATCTGCGAGGCATCGCAGGTGAGCGCGCGCGCCGCCCCCAGGTATTCGGCGATTGCTTCGCGCAGCCCGGGCTCTCCCATGACATCGCCATAGCCCATTGCCGCCGCCGGCATGGCGCGGGCGTGGCGCGCGATCAGCGAAGACCAGATCTCGATGGGGAATTCGCGCAAGGCGGGCTGGCAGGCGCCGAATGCGGTGCCCGGCGGCGGCACAATCTCGACCGGCGCGGCCATCGCCTTTTCGATGCGTCGGGCAAGCCGCAATGGGCGCGCGGGAAGTTCGCTCGGTTTGCGCAAGCGGCTTGCGGCCGAGAACTCCATTTGCGGGATCGAGGCCGCCACGATCGTACCCGCGCCCTTGATCGCCTCCAGATAGCCTTCCGCCAAAAGCTGCTCATAAGCGGTGAGGATCGGGATGCGCGAGACGTTCAGTTCCGCTGCCAGGCTGCGGCTGGAGGGGACACGCTGACCGGACCTGAGCCGGCCGCCGATGATAGCGCGCTGAAACCAGTCATAGAGCTGGCGATAGATCGGGACCGCGCCGTCGCGATCGAGCGCGATTGGCGGAAAGAAGGCCGAACGGGTCCAGGTCTGGCCGGTGGCGTGGGTGGGCATTTCAAGTGGTCATATGATTTGACCGGGAAGTGGTCATTGAGGCGATCCACTTGAGGTTCTACCAACCCGGGCGGCGGCGCAAGAGCGCGGGGACCCTGACAGGGAATGACAGTGAGATTTTTGCGCATCGCCGCCACCCTTTTGTGCGCGGTCTGCTGGATGCCGAGCGCGCGCGCAAGCGACGGGGCGCGGGAGACGCTCGACCAAGCCTGGTGGACTGGCCCGCTGCTGGCCGCGAATGCGGGCTCGCTGCCGCAAGGACATATCCTGTTCGAGCCTTATTTCTACGACTCCAAACCCTTCGCGCATGTCGATGCCAAGGGCCGCTCCCATCCCGCGGCCGACGAGAATGATTTCGGCTCCTTCGTTTATATTCTCTACGGGCTCACGGATGGCTTCACGGTCGGCCTGATCCCGCGCTTCGGCTATGACGATGGCGGCGCGGGACGGGGCAGTGCCAGCGTCGCTCTCGGCGACTGGACCGTGCAAGGCCAGTATCAGTTGACGCAATTCCAGGAAGGCGGCTTTATGCCGACCATCTCCTTCAATCTCGGCGAGACATTTCCCATCGGGCACTATGACCGGTTGGACCGGTCCGCCGATGGCCTCGGCGCGGGCGCCTATACGACCATCCTGTCGCTTTATTCGCAGAGCTATTTCTGGATGCCCACCGGCCGCATTGTGCGCACGCGGCTGAACTTGTCTTATGCCTTGTCGAGCGGCGTGGGGCTTGAGGGTGCCAGCGTGTATGGCACCATGGCCGGGTTTCTGGGGCACGCGCGGCCCACCAGCTCGGCCTATGGCGATCTGGCGTTCGAATACAGCATCACCAGCAACTGGGTCGCGGCAATCGATTTCTGGCTCGAACAGGACGCCAATGTCCGCATCGAAGGCCGCAACGCCGCCGCGCCGGTCACTTTCGACTCCGGCGTCAGCCGCATGCTCTATGTGGCGCCCGCCATCGAATATAATCTCAGCAGCACGCTGGGCGTCATTTTCGGCGCGCGGGTGTTCGCAGCAGGGCGCAATGCCAGGGCTTTGGCCACGCCGGTGGTGGCGATCAACTATGTCCACTGATTTGGCGAAAGTGGTCATATCGAAACGCCGCCAAGTGGCTATTTCAAGTTGAGCTGCCGTCCTTCATCACTGGCCGCAACAGGGAAGGAAAAGGCGATGAGGATTCGTTTTTTGGCAGCGCCGTGCATGATCGCGGTTATCGCCATCGGGATGCATTTTGCTGCGGCGGCCGCCAGCCCGCGTGACGACGAACAGGCGATCCGTGCTTTGCAAGGCCGCGTGGCGGCGGCGGTTTCCGCCCGCGATTTGGACGCCGTGATGAAGGAATATATCCCCGGCGACGAATTGTTCGTGTTCGACAGCGACCTGCCGCGCCAGCACAGGGGGTGGGACGCCTTCAAACAGGATTGGGGCGAATTCATCGCCGTGACGAAGGACGCCAGATACGAAGTCAAGGACCTAGGCGTCACGGTGGTGGGCGACGCCGCCTTCAGCCACCATCTCGCCGACATCAGCTGGACGGCCAGGAAGAACGGCCTCCATCACGAACAACTGATGAGCATGACCGACGGCTATCGCAAGGTCGGCGGCAAATGGCTGATCGTGCTGGAGCATTTCTCGGTGCCGGTGGTGGACGGCAAGGCGGTATTCGTGGCCTGGCCGAAAAGCGATTGATCGCGCGGGGCGCGAGCGGCGGTCGGGTTGTATGAAGAAGGCGGCGTCCGGCGCCAACCATAAGAAGTATCTAATATAGAGGGGGGATTGCCGCAAGCCCCCGGGTCTGGCCCACAGACGCCGCCCTTATTAAAGGAGCGGCAACACATGGTCACACCGGCCAACGACAGCAAGGACGGGCTTTTCTATCACGGCACGCGCGCCGACCTGAAAATCGGCGACCTCATCGCCCCGGGCTTCACATCCAACTTTGGTGCGCGCGGCAAGTCGATCTGGGTTTATTTCACCGCCACCCTGGATGCGGCGATCTGGGGCGCGGAATTGGCGGCCGGTGAGGGGCGGGGGCGGATCTATATCGTGGAGCCGACCGGGGAGATGTTCGACGACCCCAATCTCACCGACAAGAAATATCCCGGCAATCCCACCCGCTCCTATCGTTCGCAGGCGCCGCTGCGTGTCACGGGCGAGGTGGCGCATTGGCAGGCCCATTCGCCCGAACGGCTTCAGGAAATGAAGGACAATCTCAAGCGGTTGAAGGAACAGGGCGCCGAGATCATCGAGTAGCGGCCGTCCTGGCCCGCGCCCGGCGTGGGTCGTTCAGACGACCGTCAAATCCCTGGCGACGATGATCTCGCCTTTGAACGACTTCGCCACCGGCGCGCGCCAGGTCTCGTCGCTGATGCCGTCGAGCGCCGGGGTCAAATGCGACAATACCAGTGTCTTGACGCCGGCTTCCGCGGCGATGCGCCCGACATCCTCGAGCGGCGTGTGATCGGCTTTCATGTGCGCCATGAACGCGTCAAAGTTCAAGGACCGGGCCGCCATCAGAGAGCGGACATAACCCTCCACGGCCGGCACATCCATGGCCTCATGCACCAGGACGTCCGCGCCTTTGGCCAGCCGGGCCACCGCTTCCAGCGGCGCGGTGTCGCCGGAAAATACGATGGCGCGATCCTGGAAGTCGAAGCGATAGGCGAGCGCCGGTTTGACCGGCGGGTGATCGACAAGGATCGCGGAGACTTTGACATTGGCGTCCTGCATCACCGGTCCGGCCGCCGAGATTTCGCCCACTTCGATCATGCCGAGCGGTTTCATCTTGAAGTCCTCGGCCCAGAAATCGATGGTGGTCTTGTAAGCGCGAAGAAATCCCTCCGTCATGTCCTTCAAGGGCGGGGGACCATAGGCGCGCACGGACGGCTTCATGCCCTGGACCCAGCCCACGACCAGAAACGGGCCATACTCGATATTATGGTCGGGGTGATGATGGGTGATGAAAATCGAATTCAGGGCGGAGAACGCAATGCCGGTCTGGGCGAAAGAGTCGGTGACGCCGAGGCCGCAATCGAGCACATAGGCCACACCGTTGCTCAGCATCACGTGCGAAGTCATCTTGCGCATCCGGCCCGGCCCCGGGCCGCCGCCGCTGCCCAGGATTGCGAGCTTGGTGCCCCCGGGCGCACGCAGGGCCGCTTTCATTGTCTCCGCTGCGCCGATGGCAGGCTGGGCGGCAGCGGGCGCCACGGTCAGGGCCGGCGCAGACGCGATTGCGGCAAGCAGGCCGCGGCGCGAGAAGTCGGGCAAATTCGATGCGTCTTTCATCAATTCCCCCCGCGTGCCGTTGCTCGCAGATGATCCCAAAACCCATGCGGAAGGCGGACGCTAGCATGCGAGGAGGAACTTTTCGTCATCCCTCTCGTTTTCGTTCGGACGGAAGGTGGTTGGAATGGGCAAAGCGATGCGGGGGCCGATGGTCCTGGCCATTTGCGCCGGTCTTGCAGGATGCCTTGCAGGGTGCGCCGCCGTCCCAAAGGTCAATGACACACCGCCGCCGCAAGCGTCCCCGGAAATCCAAAGCGCCAAGGGGCCGCTGACCGCGCAGCAAAGCAAGGCGTTGCTTGATCGAATCGCGCCGGAGCCTGGCGACAATGACATCCTCAAGCGCCATCTCGCCATCGAGCAGGCGGTGGCCGAAACGCCCCTGGTGGCGGGAAATGCCACGCATATCCTGATCGATGGCGACGCGACCTTCGCCGCCATGTTCGCCGCCATGGACGGCGCCAAGGATACCATCAATCTCGAATATTATACCTTCCAGGACATCGAATCCGGTGGCCGGCATCTGGGCGATCTTCTGATCGCCAAACGGCAGGAGGGCGTGGCCGTCAACATCATCTATGATTCCTATGGTTCGGCCGCCACGCCACAGGCTTTCTTCCAGCGCCTGAAGGAGGCCGGCATCAATCTGGTCGATTTCAATCCCGTCAACCCGCTCAATCCCATCACGCTCAGCAATCGCGATCACCGCAAGATCCTGGTGGCGGATGGCGCGAAGGCCATCGTGGGCGGCGTCAATCTCAGCACCGATTATGAAAGCGGCAGTGGCGCCCCAGGCTCAGGCGGTGTGCCGGGCAAGCCGGCCCAGCACTGGCGCGACACCGATCTTGAGATCGAAGGTCCGGTGGTGGCGCAGCTTCAGACCCTCTTCCTGGAGCAGTGGGCGCAGGAGAAAGGCCCCGCGCTGGAGCGGGAGCGCTATTTTCCTGCTCTTTCGCCAAAGGGAACCGAAGTGGTGCGCATAGTCGGCAGCACGCCGGACGGACAGACGCCCCGCTTCTATGTCACGCTCCTCTCCGCCATCCGCAATGCGGAAAAGAATGTGTGGCTGAGCGCGGCTTATTTCGTGCCCACCGACCAGGAGGAGGAGGATCTGATCGGCGCGGCCAAGCGCGGGGTCGATGTGCGGCTGCTTTTGCCCAGCGACAGCGATTCCAAAATGGCGTTGGCCATCGGCCGCTCGCATTACGGCTATCTGCTGGAAGCGGGGGTCAAGATCTATGAGATCCAGAATGCGGTGCTGCATTCCAAGACCGCGTCCATCGATGGGGTGTGGACCGCCATCGGCTCGTCGAATTTCGATCCTCGCAGCGTCGTCTTCAATGACGAAGTCGACGCCATCGTTCTGGGTGTCGGCACCGCCAAGGATTTCAAGGCGCAATTCGAGACCGATACCGGGGCGGCCAAAGAGATCGATGCCGCCGCCTGGCGCCGCCGCCCCCTGGGGGAACGGTTCCTGGAATTGTTCGAACTGAGTTCGTTTCTCTGGCAGAACTGGTTCTGAATCGTTCCAATTTCCAACTATGGGCCCGTCATTCCAATCGGAACACTCAGTCCAACCTTCACGCGATCCATCGCGACACTGGTGCGGAACCGCTTGACGTTGTTGTTGGCGAAGAAGAGGCGCTTGGTCAGCAATTCATAGTCGGCCATGCTGGGCACGACGATGATCAGCATGAAGTCGGCTTCGCCGGTTACATAATAGCATTGCTGAACTTCCGGCGCGGCTGCGAAGCTCGCCTTTGCGGCATCCAGCATTTCGCTGTGCTCGCTTTCCATTTCCACTGCGACCAACAAGGTGATGTGCTGGCCGACTTTCAAGGGATCGATCACGGCGACATTGGCCTGGATAGCGCCGCTGTCCTCAAGTTTCCGGATGCGGCGCTGCACCGCCGGCGCCGACAGCCCGACCGCCTCCGCGATCAGGCGCTGAGGCGTCTGGTTGTCGCGCTGAAGCTCGCGCAGGATCGCCAGATCGAAATTATCGATGACGTTTTGTTTGGTCGTGGTTCCGGACGGAGTTGGTAGCGCCAGCGTACCAACGGTGCCCGCCGGTACGCTGCCGCTACCGGCTCCTGGAACCGCTCCTGCGGGTGGATCATTCATCTCATGCCCCTCTTGCGAGCGAAATCTGCGTTATAGCGGGCAAAATACAGCAAAATGCCGCTTCGTTCCGAGTTATTTCTAACGCATGCACGCAGAGACCGGAAACCGCACCTTGATCCGCAACAGTTCGGCGGATTATCGCAAAGCCTTGGACCCTTCCGACGTCCAGATGCTTGGACCGGACGCAGCGGGCGAGGTCCTCGATTTTCTGGCCCTGCGCAAGGATTATGCGCCGACCCCGCTGCTGTCGCTTTCAGGCTTGGCGCGCGATCTTGGCGTGGGTGGGATCCATATCAAGGACGAAGGCAAGCGCCTGGGCCTTGGCAGCTTCAAGGCGCTGGGCGGCGCTTATGCCACCATCCGCCTTGCGGTCGAGCGCGCGGCGCAAGTGCTGGGACGCCCCGTCGATCTCGCACAATGGCGATCGCCGGAGGTGGCAAAGGTGGCGGCAACCATGACGGTCGCTTGCGCAACCGACGGCAATCACGGCCGCTCGGTCGCGCAAGGCGCTCAGCTGATCGGCGCGTCCTGCGTGATCTTTGTCCATGAAGGCGTCAGCCAAGCACGGCGCGAGGCTATCGCCCGCTTCGGGGCGCGGATCGTCCGCGTGCAAGGCGACTATGACGATTCCGTCGCCGAGGCGGCGCGCACGGCGCAGGTGAATGGCTGGACCGTCGTTTCCGATACCTCCTGGCCAGGCTATGAACGCATCCCTCGTCTGGTGATGCAGGGCTATACCGCACTGCTTCGGGAAGCGCTGACCCAGATGCCGGCGCTGCCCACCCATGTGTTCGTCCAATCCGGCGTCGGCGGCATCGCCGCCACCGTGGCGGCGCATTTTGCTTTGGTTCTCGGAGACCAGCGGCCATTCCTGACCGTGGTCGATCCGTCCCGTGCCGCCTGCCTGTTCGAAAGCGCCAAAGCCGGGCGGGCGGTCAAGATCGCCCATGGCCGCCCAACCGTGATGGCGATGCTCGAATGTCATGAGCCTTCGCTAGTTGCCTGGGGCATTCTTTCCCGTGCCGCCGACGCGTTTATGACCGTCGAGGACGAGGATGCCGTCGCCGCCATGAAGCAACTGGCCTTCCCGCGCGGCGGCGATCCAGCGATTGTCGCAGGCGAGAGCGGCGGCGTGGGGCTAGCGGCGCTGATGAAAGCGGCGAAGGATTCATCCTTGCGCGAACAGATCGGGCTCGGCGCGCACGCGCGCGTGTTTCTGATCAACACCGAAGGCGCAACCGATCCCAAGCTTTATGAAACGCTGATACACGCCGGTTGAGCCGGCAGATTTATTCGACAGACCATGGGGAGGGCAACATGACGTATGGTTCGAACAAAGGGCGCAATCGCAGGGACTTTATGGGTCTGGCCGGCATGGCCGCCTTGGGCGGCACCACGGCCGCGCTGACCGGATCGCTGACGACTTCGGCGCTCGCGGCGTCATCGGATCCTGGCAAGGCCGATCTTGTCGTCACCAATGCGCGCGTCATCACGGTCGATGCGCAGACGCCCCGCGCCGAGGCCTTCGCCGTCAAGGACGGTCGCTTCATGGCGGTTGGCACCACGGATGCCATGAAAGGCTTGATCGGACGGGGAACCGAGACATTCGACGCCAAGGGCATGACCATCACGCCCGGCTTCATCGATTGCCACAATCATGCGGAAGATGCCGGCAAGATTTTGCGCAACGAAGTCATTCTGGGAAATCCCTATGCGCCGGAGCGGATGAGCATCGCTAGCATCCAGGACAAGCTGCGCGCCAAAGCCGCCAAGACCGCCCCCGGCATCTGGGTGGAAGGCTTCTTCTATGACGACACCAAGGCGCTGGATGGCCGCCCGCTCAACGTTGCCGACCTCGATGCGGTGTCCAAGGATCTGCCGGTGGTGGTCTATCACGGCGGCGGACATTCGGCCTATTACAACAGCAAAGCGCTGGAAATGGCGGGCATCACCAAGAACACGCCAAACCCGGCCGGCGGCACCTTCGACCATGACGCAAAAGGCGCGTTGAACGGCCGCGCCACCGACAACGCCATGGACATCGTGAACAAGACCGTCAAGCGGCCCGTCCTCACTCCCGAAGAAGAGTTGCGGCGCGACCGTGACGCGGTGGCATTCATCTCCAAAGAGTTCGTGCGCTTCGGCGTGACCAGCGTCGCCCACCAAGATGGAAACCTGACCGCGCTCCAGCAGGTGCGGGAAAGCGGCCAGCTTCTGCACCGGGTGAACTATGAAGCCGATCCTGACGTGATTGATGCCTTCATCGCTGCCGGCATCCGTACCGGGTTCGGCGATGAGTGGATCCGGTTGGGCGCCACGTTCGAACATATCTGCGATGGCTCATTCGAAGAGCGGACCATGTCGCGCAAGACGCCGTTCGCGGGCTCCAATCCACCTTACTATGGCAATATCACCACCACACAGGAAGACCTCAATGCCTGGGCCGAACGGCTGCAGCGGGCGGGCATCGAATGCAATTGCCATGCGAACGGCATTCCCGCCATCGAGATGGTGCTGACGGCCTACGAGCGCGCGCTGAAACTGGCGCCGCGCCCGAATGTCCGCCACAAGATCACCCATTGCACCAACATCAATGACGACATCGTGCGCCGCATCAAGGCGAGCGGCGTGGTGCCCAATTCCTTCACCGTCTACCTCTATACCGACGCGGAGAAATTCCACCTTTATGGCGAGGATTTCCTGAACCAGTGCATGGCGTTCCGCACCTGGATGGACGCCAAGGTGCCGGTGGCGACGGGCACCGACTATCCGCCGGGATCGTTCGATCCCCGGATCAGCATCCAGAGCATGGTGACGCGCAAGGGCTGGAACGGCGAGACCTGGGGCGCGCGCCAGCGCATCAATCTGGACGAAGCGCTTTTGATCAACACCATGCATGGCGCCTATTACATGCATGAAGAGGCGATCAAAGGCTCCATCACGCCGGGCAAATTGGCGGATTTCGTGGTGATGGCGGGGGATCTTCACGCCGTCGATCCGGACAGGATCAAGGATATCCCCATCGTGCGCACATTTGTGGGCGGCACGGCGGTCTATAGCGCGTAGCTTTTAGGACTCCCAATGATTTCAAGGCGCAATTCGAGGCCGGGCGGCCAGGCAAATCGATGCCGCCGCCTGGCGCCGCCGCCCCCGGGCGAACGGTTCCTGGAATTGTTCGAACTGAGTTCGTTTCTCTGGCAGAACTGGTTCTGAATCGCGTCTAAGCGGTGGCGAGACGGGTAGGGGCGAAATGTCCCAACGCCGCTTCACCGTCGCCATTCGGGTATCATTGACGCGCGAGCCAAAGCGCATGTTCGTATGTCCGAAAAGGACGTTATCATCAAGCCATTTCCCCTGGTCGCGATCTGGAAGAAGCCGACGGGTTGTCCGTGATGCCGCATTTTCTCCTCATCCAAAGCTGGCCCCCTAATCCAAAGTTGAGGTAAAAGAACCTAACAGCGCAGGGCGTTGCCGAGATGAGTATCAGGCTCGTGTGATTTCATACCGAAATCCAGGAGCTAGTGCTCGATGAGAATCCGAACACTTCACGTTAGCAATTTCCGAGCTTTGCGAGAAGTCGCACTCGACTTCTCGCCCGCTACCATTCTTATAGGTGAGAATAATTGCGGCAAGTCTGCGTTCCTTAAAGCACTCGACCTGTTCTTCTCAGGGAGTCCGCGCGTCAAGCTAAAGGACTTCTCTGACGACAACATAAACGAGCCGATTAACATATCGGTCCACTTCGGTGATCTCACTCCTCACGAACGCGACGAATTCAGCGCCAATCTGTTGGATGGAGAGTTGGTGGTAACGCGACAACTGCTCGCGAGTGGTGGAAAAGAACACGGTCAGTATTTTGTCTCTGCGCGAGTTAATCCGGCCTTCACCGAGTGTCGGAATGAAGAAAATAAAACGAACAAACGGACGCCATTCGATTGGTGCGACATGTCTCCGTCGAGGGGGAGCGAAATGTTGTGGCTAACGAGATTAGCTTGACCGATTGCTCCCTTAGATCTGCCGAAGTTTCGGGGCGCAGACCACAAGATGCCTGGAGCGCTGAACTATACGCCGCGAAGCTTCATACTTTTAACACGGAAATTGCTGAAGGCTTTTTTGCCCGTTGTGTCGTTTTGGTGGAAGGTGTGGGCGACAAGGCAGTGCTCAACGCGGCCTATTCTATTGCGAAGCGGAATCCGCACGCAGAAGGGATCGTTATAGTCGATGTTACGGGAAAGAATAACCTGGATAAGCCCATAGTGATCTTCGACGAACTGGATATTCCCTGTTATTGGGTTTTCGATAATGACAGAGGTGAGGGGCAGGGAAAACCTGGAAGCATTAAAGCCAATCATATCTTGCAGAGACTGGGGGGCGTCGCGCCAGATAAAGTCGAAGATTGGCCCGAAGGTATCTTTGATCGATATGCGGCATGGGACTACAAACTTGAAGACTACGTTTCTGAGAAGGCGGGAAGGGAATTATTTGATAGCGTGTCGAGGGAGGTGGCAGAGGGCTTCCATATCCAACCTGACGTCTGTTTGAAATTCCCAGCCTCAGCGTCTTTCATGTTGGGAATGTTGGCCGAGCGGGGCGTTCAATTCGGAGAGTTGGCAGCAATAATAGAGCGGGTCGATTATCTGTTAGGATAGGTTCAATGCATTGGACGACCGCGAAAGATGCCATCGACAAAGCCGTGTGCCTCGAGCTTATTTATGATGGCTTGATGCGGCTGGTCGAGGTCCATGCGGTGGGCGAGAGCACGGCCGGACATGCCGTGATGCGGGTATGGCAGGTCGAAGGCGGCAGCAATACCAAAAGCGGGCTGGGCTGGAGGCTACTACGGCTCGATGAGGTCCGCTCTGTCACGCTAACATCGCGATCCTCAAATGCACCGCGGGCTGGCTACAAGCGGGGTGATCGGGATATGCGAGTGGTCTTTGCGGAGCTATAATACCTACAATAGGGGAGAGAGACGATGCGTAGATTTGCGAGCGTGGCCTTTGCGCCGCTGTTGCTGCTGGCGACGGCGGCAAAGGCCGACGATGCCAGCGACAAGCAGGCGTTCCATGATTTTCTGGTGCAAGCCAAAAGCGGCGCCGGCAGCGACAAGGATAAAGTCGCGGCTTTCTACAAGACCGCCGGGGCTTATTGGCGCAACCATTGGCTCGATTACACCAACCATCCGGAGAATTACGCCGATGTGATGGCGCTCTACCATGAGGACCAGGTGCTTTATGCGCGCCCCTTCGCGGTGCCGGACCCGGAGCGCTACCGCAAGGACATCGAACTGTTCAAGGAATTCGATGCCAAGAATGCGCAGCCGAAAGATCCGGCGCTGTTTGTCGGCAGCTCCACCATCATGAAATGGCGGACGGCGGAAGCCTTTCCCAAATTCAGCGTGATCAACCGGGGCTTCGGCGGCTCGGTCACCGAGGATGTGCTCTATTACTACAAGGACGTGATCGGGAAATATCATCCCTCCGCCGTGCTGTTCTATTGCGACAATGACGTCACCGGCGGCGGCGATCCCGATCATGCCTTCGATCTGGCGATGCAGGTCTATCGCAAGGTGCGCGCGGACTTTCCAAAGGCGCCGTTCGTGTTCCTGAGCATGAAGCACGCGCCCAATTCCGCCTTTGCCAATCCTGGCGAACCCAAGGCTATCGACCGCTACAATGAGTTGGGCAAGGCGCAGGCCAAGAAGGATTCCAATTTCAAATATTTCGACATGGATGCGCCGGTGAAGGACGCCCATGGCCGGATCGCGCCGGAGCTGTTCCTGGACGGCGAACATTTCAACGAGAAAGGCTATGCCTTGATCAATCCGGCGCTGGAGAAGGTGCTGGCGTCGTTGCATGTACCGCATACCTGAGGAGCGACATGCGTAAATTGGCGCTGGCATCGTTTGGCGCGTTGGTCGGGGCGGGGCTGCTGTTCGGCAGCTTCGGCCCGGCGGACCAGCCGCCTGCCGGCGTCGCGTTCGATCCGGTGCGCTGGGCGCAAGCGCTTTGCAGCGCGCGGGGCGGCCGGAATCTGCTTCTGGAGCATCTGCGGCTGGCGAGCCTGGTCGCGTCACCCGCCTATGCCGAGACTATGCCGCTGGCGCTTTATGGCGATCTCAGTGTGACGCATCTCTCCGCGAACACATCGGTCGAGGTGGCACGGCGCTATTTCAACCAGGGCCTGATGCTGAATTACGGCTTCAATCATGCCGGGGCGGTGCGTTCGTTCCGGGAAGCGCAGCGGCTCGATCCCGGTTGCGCGCTCTGCTGGTGGGGCGAGGCGCTGGCGCTGGGGCCTAACATCAATGCGCCGATGGATGATCGCAACCGGGGTGCGGCGCTCCGGGCCGTGGCGCACGCCGAAAAGTTGAAGGACAAAGCCTCGCCGTTGGAACGCGCGCTGATCGATGCGCTGGCCAAGCGTTATTCCAACGACCCCAAGCGCGACCGGGCGGCGCTGGATGCGGCTTACGCCGATGCGATGATGGACGTGGCCCGCAAATTCCCCGCCGATGATGATGTCGCGGTGCTGACCGCCGAAGCGATCATGGATACCACCGCCTGGAATTACTGGGAGGCCGACAAGAAGACGCCGGTTGGCCGCTCCGGCACCGCCGTGCGCCTGGTGGAGACGGTGCTGGCGCGCAATCCCAAGCATCCGCAAGCCAATCACCTCTATATCCATCTGATGGAAGCGGCCCAGCCGCGCCGCGCCGAAGCCGCCGCCGATCGCCTGGCGGCCGCCTTCGTGCCGCATGCGGGGCATCTGCTCCACATGCCAGCGCACATCTACCAATTGGTGGGCCGCCATGCCGATTCCATCCGCGTCAATGTGGCGGCGGCCAATTCCGACGAGGCTTTCATCAAGGCCACCAACGATCACAGTTTGCTGCGCTATGGCTATTATCCGCACAATATCCATTTCATCGTGACGTCGGCGCAGATGCTGGGCGACATGAAGACCGCCATCGCGGAAGCGGGACGGCTGCGCACCGTGCTGGATCCCGAAATCTCCGCCAAGATGGCATGGGTGCAGGCCATCGACGCGGCGCCGTTCCTGGCGATGGCGCAATTCGCAACGCCTGAGGCGATCTTAGCGATGCCGGAGCCCAACGCGCGGCTGCCCTATGCGGCGGCGATGCGCCATTATGCCCGCGCGGTGGCGTTCGCCCAGAAGAAGGACGATGCCGCCGTCACACGCGAGGTCGCAGCCATGAAAGCGCTCAGCCACGCGCCCGGCGTGGCCGATCTGGTGTCGCAAGGCGTACCGGTGCCCGATCTGATCGCGCTGGCGAGCAGGGTGGCGCAAGGGCGTCTGGCTTTCGCCAAAGGCAAGTTTGACGAGGCGGCGGATCATTATCGCGCCGCCATCGCCATCGAGGACAAGATCCCCTATCAGGAGCCTTCCTACTGGTATTATCCGGTCAATCAGTCGTTGGGCGCGGCGCTGCTGAAAGCGGGAAAAGCGGAAGAAGCGGTGTTGGCCTTCCTGGCGGCACTGGTGCAGACACCGTCAAACGGCTGGGCGCTTTACGGCCTGGCGGAGAGCGAACAGGCGCGCGGCGCCAGCGCTGAAGCGGCGGCGGCGCGCAAAGCTCTGGATCGCGTGTGGCTGGGCGACCGCGCTTGGCTCAATCTTTCGCGTTTGTGATCGGCGCACCCAGATTCTGCGCCAGGAAATTCATCTGCCGTTCGGTTTCCCGGGCGCGCAGCACTTCGTCGGCCAGCATATGCGTGCCGGGCAATAGCAGCAGCTCATACGGCTTGCCGGCCCTGAGCAGCGCCAAGGTCAACTGCATCGTGTTCTGGAAATGGACATTGTCGTCCGTCACACCATGCACGATCAGCAGCGGCCGCTTCAAATCCGCTGCATAGGTCAAGACATTGCTTTTGCGGTAGCCCTCCGCATTGGTGGACGGCAGCCCCATATAGCGCTCGGTATAATGGGTATCGTAATCCTGCCAATCGACCACCGGCGCCCCCGCCACGCCGGCCGCGAACACATCCGGCCGCCGCATTGTCGCCATGGCCGAGAAATAGCCGCCGAACGACCAGCCGAACACGCCGACGCGGGTGAGATCCATCTGCGGCACGTTTTTACCCAGCGCCTTGAGCGCCTCGACCTGGTCGGCCAGCGGAATGTCGATGGCATTGTTCTTGATCGCGCGCATCCAGGCGGGATCGCGGCCGGGCGTGCCGCGATTGTCGGACACGGCCACGATATAGCCCTGGTCCGCCATACATTGTTCTTCGAAATAGCGGCGCGGGCTGGCCCACACCGTCTTGCCGGCAGGCCCGCCATAGACCGACAGGATCACCGGATATTTCTTTTTTGCGTCGAACGCGCGGGGCTTGATCGCCAGCGCGTCGAAACCGGGGCTACCCACCACAAAATGATCCGGCCTGGGCAGGAAAGGCGGTGTCTCGGCGACTGAGCGCAGATCGGCGATCTTCCTGCCGTCGCGTGCGATCACATCCACGCCTTGCGAACCGTCGGCGAGACTGTAACGGTGCGCCAACACGGCATGCTGGTCGCCGAAATCGCCCCTGTTGGTTCCCGCCGATGCCGCCACGGGCTTGGGCGCGCCGCCGGCAAGGGGGACTTCGAAGATGCCGCGGGATAGGTGATCGCGTCCGCCTTCGACCATCGCCGTGCCTTTGCTCTCATCGACATCCAGCAAAGCTTCGAAACGGAAATCGGTGGGCGTGACGGCGTTGCGCAATTTGCCGCCGGGATTGTGGCGTTCCAGTTGCGCCTGGCCATTGCGCTCGGTCATCCAGAGAAAGCCGCTGCCGTCCGCCAGCCAATAAGGCACCTTCTTGGGTTCGGGCGGCGAAGGCGTGATCCAGGCCGCGTCGCGTTCGGTCCATAACAGGCGCGTGGTGCCCTTTTGCGGATCGGCGGCGAAATAGCGTCCTTCCGTCTGCGCCCGGTTCTCCACGAAGAAGGCCAGCGGCCCGCCCTTCTGCCAGCTGGCGCGCAACAGATAGGGGTAGGCTTTGTTGTCCCAGGGAATCCAAACCGTAGGCCCGCCGACAGCGGCGATCACGCCCAGCCGCACCACCGCATTCGCCGTGCCCGCGCGGGGATAGCGGAATTGCACCGGCTTCTGCCACGGCTCCGCCGGATCGCCGATATAGCTGGG
Organism: Rhizomicrobium sp.; assembly: GCA_035605955.1. Classification (GTDB taxonomy): domain Bacteria; phylum Pseudomonadota; class Alphaproteobacteria; order Micropepsales; family Micropepsaceae; genus Rhizomicrobium. The sequence continues at coordinate 60,471 of DATNGI010000008.1, read as the reverse complement.
CGAGACTTGCGAAAGATCGGCTTCCTCATAGGCGATGAAGCGCGAGTCCGGCGACCACCAGAAGCCTTCGCGCCGGCCCATCTCTTCCTGGGCCACGAATTCGGCTTCGCCATGCCGCAGCGTTTCGCCCGCGCCTTTGGTGAGTTGCTTGTCGGTGCCGGCGGCGATGTCGATGACATGCAGATCGTCGTCCTTCAGCGCGGCCACCTTGGCGCCGTCGGGCGAGAATTGCGGCGCGATCCAGCCTTCGCCGGGGAGCGGCGTGATCTTTCCGCCCAACTTCCCAGATTGACCGCGCGCCACCACAAAGAGCCGCCCGTTCAGCGGCAACAGTACAAGGCTGCCGTCGCGCGACAATTCGAAATGGGTGAAGCCTTTGACGCTGATGCGGGCGCGCTCGCGGCGGGCTTTTTCCTCGGCGCTGAGATTCTCGGATTTGCCGCCCAACAGCGCCGCCGGCGTGACCAGCTCGCGCTCCTTGCGCGCCGCCAGGTCATATTCATAAAGATGCTGCACCGTGTCGCGCGGCCCGCTGCGCAGAAAAAGCACCGCCTTGCCGTCCGGCGTCGGTTCGGCATTGGCGGGAAGTCCCAGCGTGTAACCACGCGTGGCCGCGACGTTGTCGAAACATTTGGTGTCGATGGCGAAGGCGGTGCCGATGGACGCGGCGAGAAGCAAGGTGGTTGTTGCGGCCACACGTGACATGCGTTTCCCTCCGGCGATCAATCGCCCCATGCAGCCCGGGCGCGGTTCGGACGTCAAGGCGAAAAGCGGCCATGCCTGCTAAGCCTTTGAGGCGGCGTGCCGGTTGACCCCGGCTGAGCCGCCAGCGCAACATGGGCGGCGGGAGCAAGCCATGACCTCACCCAATCGCGACACGGAATTTCAGGCCTCTTTCGACCGCCGCCTTGATGCCATCCAGACCGTGCTTGAGGCGCAAGGACTGGATGTGAGCGCGGGCACTGCCGAGCTGGCGCAACGCGCGGTGGAAGAGTGGATCCCTGAGAACGGGGCGCGGCTGGTGGCGAAAGCCTGGAGCGATCCGGCGTTTCGCCAGCGGCTGATGGCGGATGGGCGCGCCGCGGCGTTGGAAATGGGGCTGACCATGCCGCCGCATCACCGCCATCTGGTGTTGCTGGAGAACACGGCCGATATTCACAATGTGATCTGCTGCACCCAATGTTCCTGCACCGCCTTCACCATCATCGGTTTGCCGCCGGACTGGTACAAGGATCTGGAATATCGCGCGCGGGTGGTACGGGAATCGCGCACGGTCTTGAAAGAGATGGGCCTGGATCTGCCGCCGGACATGGAAATCCGCGTCTGGGACACCACCGCCGACACGCGCTATATCGTGCTGCCGCTTCAGCCGCCGGAAACCATCGGCTGGCCGGAAGAGAAACTCGCCGCCATCGTCACGCGCGATGCCATGATCGGCGTAGCGCGGCTTTAGGAGTGCCCCATGGACGGCATGCATGATCTGGGCGGCAGGCAGGGTTTCGGCCCGGTGCGTTACACGACCGATGCCAAGGCCTTTCACGCGGCTTGGGAGATTCGCGTCAACGCGCTTTACGGTTTCGCGGTGCGCTCCGGCATTTTCAACATGGACGAATATCGCCACGCCATCGAGCGCATGGAGCCGCGCCATTATCTGACCGCGAGCTATTATGAGCGCTCGCTGATGGCGCTGGTGAGTTTGTGCGTGGAGAAGGGCGTCGTCACGGCTGCGGAATTGGAAAGACTGGCGGGCGGCGCGGTGCCGCTGTCATCGGCTTTAGGTCCGGGGCGTGGCAATGCCCAGAGCCGCCAGCGCTTCAAGCCCGGCGATAAGGTGCGGGTGCGCGACGAACATGTGCCCGGCCATGTGCGGATGCCGGGCTATGTGCGGGGCAAGACCGGTGTGGTGGTGGCCGAGACGCCTGTCTACCCCTTCCCCGATGCGCATGCTCATGGCGTGGCGGCTGAGGCCGAGCCCACCTATGACGTGCGTTTCCTGAGTGCAGATCTTTGGCCGGACTCCGCCGACGCCGCGTTGGTGCATGTCGGTCTGTTCCAGAGCTATCTCGAGCCGGCTTGAAGAAGTCTTTGACGCGTTTTAGGCGGCCTGGACCTTGCGGGCCGACATGGCGAGGCCGAGCAAGAGCATGATCGCCGCCGATACCGTAAGCGCGATCGCCAGTGCCGCCATCGCATCGGCATAGCTGCCCGTGCGCTGCTTGATCATGCCGATGATAGTCGGTCCCAGAAAGCCGCCGAAATTGGCCATCGCCGCGACCAGGGCGATGCCGCCCGCCGCCGCCGGCCCGCTCAAAAAGGATGACGGGAATGCGAAGAAGGGCCCGAAATAAGACAGCGTGCCCACCACCGCGAAGGTCAGCGCCAGCACCATCAGAAGGCTGGAATGCGCGACGCTGGCGCCCGCGAAACCCGCCGCGCCGACCAGCAACGCGATCGCGGCGTGCCAGATGCGCTCGCCGTGCCGGTCGCTCGAACGCCCCCACAGGAGCATGGCGGCCGCGGCGGCGGCATAAGGCAAGGCAACGACAAAGCCGGTCTCAAGATCGGAAAAGCCCGCAGCCTTGATCATCTGCGGCAGCCACACGCCGCTGCCATAAAGCGCCGCGCCATTGCCCAAACCCACCACGCCCAGCGCCAGCACGCGCGGATCGCGCAGCGCCGCCCACAGATTATGCTCCTTGGCGGCGCCGTCCGTGCTCAGGCTGAGCGCGATGATGTCCTTCTCTTCGCGGGAGAGCCAAGGCGCCGACTGAGGGCGGTCCGGCAGATATTTCAGCACGGCGAAAGCAAGCAAAGCGGCCGGAATGCCTTCCATCAGGAACAGAATTTGCCAGCCATGCAGTCCGCCAAGCCCGTCCAGACTGAGGATGAGGCCGGAGAGCGGCCCGCCGATGATGGAGGCGAGCGGAATGCCGGTGACGAAAAGCGCGGTGAAGCGGGCGCGATGGGCGTGCGGAAACCAGAGCGTGAGATAGAACAGCATGCCCGGGAAGAAACCGGCCTCCGCTACACCTAAGAGAAAGCGTACGGCGTAGAAGCTCATGGGGCTTTCGACCAGCGCGGTCGATGCGGAAAGCAGTCCCCACACCAGCATGATGCAGAAGACGGCGCGCCTTGCGCCGACCCGCTCCAGAATGACGCCGAACGGCACCTGACTGAGAGCGTAGCTGAAGAAAAAGATGCCGGCGCCGAAGCCGAAAATTTCAGGCGAAAAGCCCAAATCCCGGTTCATGGTCAGGGCCGCGAAGCCGACATTCACCCGGTCGAGGTAATTGACGATATAGAGCAGCAGCATGAAGGGGATCAGCCGCCGGGCGCATTTGCCGAAGACTTGGTCACCGCTCATGGACGCCCCCGCCAGGCTTCGCGTCCATGCTAGGGCGGCTTGCGCCTGATGGCTATCCCGCAATGGGGGCTCTTGGCACGCCGGTCTTGCGAGCCATGAGTGCTTCGGCAATGCTTGCGCGCGCACTCGCTTCATTCGGCTTAAGTTGGATCGGGAGGGGCATCATGGATCGCAGGGACTTCTTGAAGACAGCCGCGCTGGCCGCGTCCGGCGGATTGCTCGATCCCCATCGCGCCGCCGCGCAAGGGCCCGTTCGCATCGCCATTCGCGTGCAAGCCCCCGACAGCATCAAGACGCGGCTGGCGGCGCGCGAGTTGAAGACCGGATTGCTGCTGCTCAACCCCGCGATGGACGTCGCGCAAACGACCGAGGAGCCGGCTGCGAATGGCACGCTGCTCCAGCTTGCCATCGATGCGTCGATCAAGGACGCGGAGGATTATGAGATCGCAGCGTCGGGCAGGGGCGCGGTGCTTCGCGCCGGGGGCGACCAGGCGTTGCTTTATGCCGTGTTCGACTTTCTGGAGCGGCAGGGGCTGGTCTTCGGCATCGACGGCACTAGCGCGCCCATCGATCATCTTAGCCGGCTGCACTTGCCGGAAAATGGCAGGCCGTGGCGGGCATCGCCGCGCTTTGCCGTCAGGGGCCTTCTGCCCTGGCCGGATTTTTTGAACTGCATCAGCGTCTATAATGACGAGGATTTCAGCGCCTATTTCGCCGCCATGGCGCGCATGCGCTTCAACATGTTCGGCATGCATGTCTATACCCAGAACACACCCGGCCCGCTGGCGGAGCCTTATTTGTCTTATGACTTTGCGGGCGCAGGGCACCGCGCCGCGCTGGAAGATTCCACCATGACCAGCTGGGGATATTTGCCGCAGCGGACCTCCAGCTTCAAAATGGGCGCGGCGCAATTCTTCGACAAGGAGACCTTCGGCGCGGACGCCACCAGGCTGGCGGCCGACAATTGGGAGATCGCCGACCGCACCACCGCCATGATGCGCCGCGCGTTCAATTTCGCGGGCGAGCTTGGCATCCGCACCGGCATTGGCTTCGAGCCTTATCAGAATCCGGCGGAGATCGTGAAGGCCTTGCCGCCCGAGGCGCTGTCGCATCCCGACGGCTTCATCGAATCCAACACTGCGCGCGATCTGTTGGAGCGGCGGCTGGCCGATCTTCTGGAACGTTATCCGATGGTGGATTATGTCTGGCTGTGGCAGGACGAAAACGCCAACTGGGAAAGCCGCAACAAGAAAGTGCCGCTGTCGGCGACGCCGTTCAACCAGGCGCATGCCTTTCTGCAAAAGCACGCGCCGGGCAAGCGGCTGGTATTGGCCGGTTGGGGCGGGGTGACCCAGAATTTCGAGTCGCTGCACCAGCGGGTGCCCGAAGACATTGTCTTTTCCTCGCTCCACGACACGCTGGGCTGGGACCCGACCAACGAAGCCTTCGGCAAGCTGGGCAGCCGGGAACGCTGGCCGATCCCATGGCTGGAAGACGATCCGTCCATGTGGTTCCCGCAATTCCGCGCCAGCCGCTTCGAGACGGACATGAAGCGCGCCAAGGATTTCGGCTGTCAGGGCATGTTGGGCATTCATTGGCGCCATCGCGTGGTCGATCCCACCGCCAGTTATTTTTCCCGCGCCGCCTGGGATGGCGGGCTGACCGCGCCGGCGCATTACCGGAATTTCTGCGGTACCCAGGCGTCGGGCGCGCGCGCCGGAAGCTTGGCGAAGCTGTTCGACGATTGCGACCAGCGCCACGCCATCTCATCGACCTTCCTGGGGTCGTATGACAAATCGGGCTTCGCCAATCGGGTCGAGATCACCGGCGATTACAGCGAGGCTTTCAATTACGCGACCAACGAGCCGGATTTGACAGTTCTTGCCAGGCAGCGCGAGACGGCGGCGCGCTTCCGCCAGCTTGCCGGCGAGGCGGCCTCACCGCTGGAGCGCGACCGCATCGGCTATTTCGCGGGCTTTGTCGGCTTCATGGTGCCTTATTGCGACGCTTATGAGCTCGCGCACAGAATCGATCTCTCGCTCAAGCAGGCGGTCGATCTGCGCAAAGCCGGAAGCGCGGATCAAGCCCGCACGCTGGTGTCGCAGCAATGCGTGCCGCTCTGGCTTCAGATGGCGCCGTTGGTGCGGCAGACGATGCTGGACTATCAAGCGGTCGTCGCCACCCGCAACGATCAGGGCCAACTGGCCTCGATGCAGAACAAGCTGGTTCGCATCGCGCTGGAACGTTTGCGGCTTTCGATCAAGGAATTTCTGGGCACGCTGCCCGCCGAGATGGACCAGGCCCATGCGGCGGCGATTTCGCCGGATGGCGCCAATGTGCGCCGGCTATTCATTCCCACGCGGCCGTCGATCATCAAACCGGGTGAGACGTTGCGGCTCTTTATCGTGGCGCCCGGGCAGGAGGCTGCCGATGTCCGGTTGCACACCCGCCGCCAGGGTGCGGCGGCGTGGCAAAGCGTGGCCGCCGCGCATGCGGGTCGCGCCGTGTACACCGCGATGCTGGGACCGCTGCCTGCCGACAGTGGCGCATGGGAATATTATGCGAGCGCGGGCGAAACGCTGACCGATCCGCCGCAAGCGCCGGCGAATGTCCACACCCTGACGATTTTGGGCTGAGAAGCGGTTCAGGCGGGGACGCCAGTCAGCCAGGAACGTAAGTCAACCGGATCACGCCTTCGCCAACCGGATCGCTGGCCACCAGACGCAGCGGCGGCCGGGGACCGGTAAAGAAGGGCTGGCCGCGGCCGAGCACGATGGGGTGGAGATAGAGCCGGTACTCGTCGATTAGACCGGGCAAGCTGCCGGCCAGCTTGGGTCCGGCGACGCCGATCTCGCCGGGAAGCCGCGTCTTCAGGTCCTTGAGCGTCGTCTCGATGTCATCCGAAATCAGCGTGGCATTGGGGCCGACCGTTTTCAGCGAGCGCGACACCACCCATTTCGGCTGCTTGCGCCACGCCGCCGCGAAGGCTTGGAAATCGGTGTTCCATTCGGGATGATCTTCGTCCCAATAGCGCATGATCTCATACATGGTGCGGCCATAGATGCTGCCGGTCGCGGCGCCCACACGCTCGATCCAGTGGCGGAACAGCAGGGGGCCGGTCTGGATTGCCATGTGATCGACATAACCATCCAGGGACTGGTTCATGCCAAAGACGAATTTTGCCATGCCGCAATTCTCCCGCTTGTTTCAGGATAGCGTGCGCCGGCGTGGCGCGGAAGCTGTCCGCGTGCCGAATTGCTGCTATAGAGGCGCGCGACAAAGCGATGGGAGAGGCAATGGAGCCGGTGCGCTGGGGCGTCATCAGCACGGCCAAGATTGGCGTCGAGAAAGTCATTCCCGGCATGCAGCGGGGAACGGTTTCGCGCGTCGTCGCAATCGCCTCGGCGAATGAAGTCAAAGCCCGCGCCGCCGCCGCGCGTCTGGGCATCGCCACGGTCCATCTGAGCTATGACGCGCTCTTGGCCGATCCCGAGATCGAGGCGGTCTATAATCCGCTGCCCAATCATCTGCATGTGCCCTGGAGCATTCGCGCCATGGAGGCGGGCAAGCATGTCATGTGCGAGAAGCCCATCGCGCTGACGGCTGCGGAAGCCCGGCAATTGGCGGAAGCCGAGGCGCGCACCGGCAAGCGCGTGGCCGAAGCCTTCATGGTCCGCTATAACCCCCAATGGCGGCGCGCCAAGGTGCTGACCTTGGACGGCACGATCGGCGATCCGCGCCTGATCCGCGTGGTTTTCGCTTACAACAATGTCGATCCCGCCAATATCCGCAACAAGCCGGAGATGGGCGGCGGCGGGCTTTACGACATTGGCTGTTATGCCATCACCGGCGCGCGCTTTCTGTTCGGCGCCGAACCGGTGCGCGTCATCGCCACCATCGAGCGCGATCCGGTGTTGAAGGTGGACCGGCTGGCCAGCGGGCTGCTCGATTTTCCCGATGGGCGGCAGCTGGTGTTTTCGTCGGCCACCCAGATCGCGCCGCGCCAGAATGTGGAAATCCTGGGAACGGCGGGACGCATCGCGATTGCGGTGCCGTTCAATGTCGATCCGGCCCGGGCGACCGAGATCGTCATTGACGATGCGCGCGATCTTTATGGCGGCGGCGCGCGCACGGAAGTCTTCGCGCCTTGCGATCAATACACTTTGCAAGGCGATGCCATCTCCACTGCCATCCGCACCGGCGCGCCGTTCGATTATCCGATTCCCGACGCGGTGATGAATATGCGCATCCTGGACGCACTCTTTCGTTCTGAAACTTCCGGCCGCTGGGAGATACCTTGAGCATGACGTTTCCAATTCCTTATGCGCCGGATCCGTCGCGCTATGACGGCCGCATGCCCTATCGCCGCTGCGGCCGCAGCGGATTGGATTTACCTGCCATTTCGCTGGGCCTGTGGCAGAATTTCGGCGGCGCCGATGTGTTCGAGACCGGCCGCGCCATGCTGCTGCGCGCCTTCGACCGGGGCGCGACGCATTTCGATCTCGCCAACAATTACGGCCCGCCCTATGGCTCGGCGGAGGAGAATTTCGGCCGCGTGCTGGCCAGCGACTTCGCCCGCCACCGCGACGAACTCATCATTTCGACCAAGGCCGGCTGGGATATGTGGCCGGGGCCTTATGGCGATATCGGCGGCAGCAAAAAATATCTGATCGCCAGCCTGGACCAGAGCTTGAAGCGTATGGGCCTCGATTATGTCGATATTTTCTATTCCCACCGCGTCGATCCCAAGACCCCGCTGGAAGAAACCGCTGGCGCGCTGGCGCAGATCCACGCCAGCGGCAGGGCACTCTATGTCGGCATCTCCAGCTATGAGCCGGGGCTGACGCGCAAGGCCGCTGCAATCCTGGCGGATTATAAAGTGCCGCTCTTGATCCATCAGCCCAGCTATTCGCTGCTCAATCGCTGGATCGAAAAGGACTTGCTGGGCACCTTGGCGGAATTGGGCACGGGCTGCATCGCTTTCTCGCCCATCGCGCAGGGCCTCCTCAGTGACCGCTATTTGAGCGGCGTGCCGGCGGATGCGCGCGCGGCCAAGGGCGGCTCCTTCGGCAAGGATTTGATCAAGCCCGAAACCATCACCCGCATTCGCGCGCTCAACGCGATCGCGAAGAAACGCGGCCAGAGCCTGGCCCAGATGGCGATCGCTTGGGTGTTGCGCGATTCCCGCGTGACCTCGGCCCTGATCGGCGCGCGCACGGTCGAACAGCTCGACAATTCGCTGGATGCGGTGAAGAATCTCGCTTTCTCGGCCCAGGAATTGGCTGAGATCGACCGCTATGCTGAGGATAGCGGCATAGATATCTGGGCCGAATCCAGCGACATCAAAGCCTTGCCCAAGGGCGCGAAGGGCTAGCGCGTTGTAGCGAAAGCCCCGACCTCAGGCTAACATCGCGCACGGACCACGCGATTGAAGCAGTCTGAGGGGAGGCGGCGATGAGAGTTTGGCTGGCTGGAATTGTGGCCATTGTTTTGCTGGCGGGCACGGCGATGGTGGCGCAAAGCGCCGCCGCCCCGGCGCCCAGCCAGGGCAATGTCACCCAGGCGCGGGTGCTGTCGGCTCAGGACCGCGCCAACAATTGGCTGGTCTATGGCGGCAATTTCGAGTCCCAGCATTTCAGTCCGCTGAACGCGATCAACGACAAGACCATCGGCAAGCTGGGACTGGCCTGGTCCGCCAATGTGGATAGCCCCATGGGACTGGCGCTGGAACCCATCGTGGTCGATGGCGTGATCTATATCGGGCTTCCACTCGATGTGGTCGAAGCCTTTGACGGCGTGACCGGCAAGATGCTGTGGCGCTTCGATCCCCAAATCCGGATCAATGGCCCCTGGCGCAATTCTTATGAAGGGCGCAAGAACCGGGGCGTCGCGGTGTGGAACGGCAAGGTCTATGTCGGGACGGGCGATTGCCGCATCGTGGCGATTAACGCGGCCACCGGAACCAAAGTGTGGGACACGGTCGTTTGCGACGCCGCCCAGACCGGCATCACCGAAGCGCCGCGCGTCGGCAATGGCTTGATCTATACCGGCTGGGCCGGCATGGAATATGACGTGCGCGGCGGCGTGGTGGCGCTCGATGCGGAGACGGGCAAGAAAGCCTGGACTTTCTGGACCGCGCCGGGCGATCCCAACAAGCCCTATGAATCCAAAACCATGGCCGCCATTGCCAAGACCTGGAAAGGCGAATCCTGGCAACTCGCCGGCGCCAATGCCTGGACCGCGCTGACTTATGACCCGGTCACCAATCTGCTTTTCATTTCGACCTCGACGGCGGGCGAGGCGGCCGGCGATTTCTCCAACATCAAGCCGGACGGAAATCTTCTCTTCGCCAACAGTATCGTGGCGGTGAACGCCACCACCGGCGCCTATGTCTGGCATTACCAAACCGCCTATCCGCCCGATGGCGCGGAAGATTTTCATGTCCTGGTGGCGGACATGGCGATCGGCGGCAAGCCGCGCCGGGTGATCATGACCAAGCCGCGCAACGGCGTCTTCTATACGTTGGATGCGCGCACCGGTCAGGAAGCGCTTTCGCCGCGCGGTATCGGCGGCACGCCTTATCCCAGCCTGAAGCAAGTCAGCCTGCAGGAATTGGAAACCACCGGCTACAAGGATGCCGGTGTTCCGAAAAAGTTGCCCCAGACCGGCATGGGCGGCGGCTGGTTTCCGCTCTCCTACAATGCGCAGACCGGGCTGGTGTACATCTCGGCCTATGAAGTCAAACGCGCGCCCGGCGGCGGCAGCGAGGGCGCGAACGGCGCGGGCCTCGAAGCCGATGGATTAGCGGCGGAGTTGAAGCGCCAGAATCTGGGCGGCAGCGCGCCGGGCGGCAACGGCCAATATCAGCCCTATGCAGCGCTGCCGCATGGCAAGCTGGTGGCGTTCGATCCCATCAAGCAGCGCCCGCGTTGGATTGCGACCCTGCCGCTGGAACTGAATGGTTCGCCGGTTTCCACGGCGGGCAATCTTGTCTTCCAGGGCGATGCTAGCGGCTATTTCACCGCTTACGCGGCGGACACCGGGCGCGTGCTCTGGTCGGTCAAGACGGGTTCCGCGATCCAAGCGACGCCGGTGACCTATGCGGTGAAGGGCGAACAATATGTGCTGATGGCAGCCGGTGTGGGCGGCGGCTATCGCCTGTTCGGCAGTCCGGCCAGCATGTCCACCTTGGAATCCAAGCGCGGACCGGCGCGGCTGTTTGCGTTCAAGCTGGGCGGCAAGGCGGCGATGCCGGCAATCGAGCCTTATATTCCGCCGGTGCCGCAGCCGCCGCAACAGGCGGGCACCGCGCGCCAGATCGCCGACGGCGCCAAGGTCTATAACAAATTCTTCTGCCAGAAATGCCATTCGCCGGAAGCCGATGGCAGCGGCGCCTGGGCGCTTGGGGGAGAGGTGCCGGACCTTCGCTATATGCCCAGGAGCATCCATCAGCAGTTCAAGGACATCGTGCTGGGCGGCACCCACCGCCAGCAAGGCATGCCGAAATTCAGCGTGCCCATCGGCCAGCCCTTGCTCAAGACGGTGATGACGCCGGAAGAGGCGGACGCGCTTTACGCCTATATCGTCGATCTGCAATGGCGCGCCTACAGGCTCGGGCCGCGCGGATTGAAGGGCGTCGAAGGCGCGCCCCGTGGCGTCGAGCAGAAGGGTGCGCCAAAAGCAGAAGACCGGCCACGATATTAAGGCCGCGCCTCAGCGTGTTCGGAATTGGCGTAGAAAATTTTAGCCAATCAGGACCGAGGAAGCGGCGGCGGGTCTTACTGGTTCGCCGCCGCGCCGAGCGGGATCAGATGCGTCCATGATCGGGCAAATCGGCCGAAATCTCCCGCCGCATCGCGGTGTCGTGATTGATGCCGCCCCACCAGGCGGAAGCCAGCCCGGCAAGAAGCAGCGTGACGCCCAATTGCTGGCGGCCGATCCATGCCAGGATCGCGTTCACGCCCGCCCAACCGACGGCGCTTTCCGGCCCGAACACACGCTCGAATGCGAATCCGATCGAGATGTTGGCGCCAGCGCCGAAGCGCAGCCAGAAGATGGCTTCGTAGAAAAGCTCGAATGCGGCGGCGACAATCAGGAGCAGACCGAGCCAGGAATAAATGTGGCCCTTCAGGCGATAATTGGCCGGTGTCGCAGCCATCGCAAGCTCCACTTGGAGTGCGATCTTAGCCGAATCCTGTTGGTCAAGAGATTAAATGCCGCCAATCTCGACGGGCCAGCTATCGTAAGGGGCCGCGAGGCTTTCTTGACCTAGCGTAACTGTTAGATCCGGCCTGGACTCGCCGAGCCCCCGGAGTCAGGCTCGCTGGCCTTGCGCAAGCCGGGGGCGCGATTTTCGCCCGCCGTCCTGATGCGCCCGGAGGGAAGCTGCCGCACAGATAGACATTTGGAGGTCTGCCATGCCCGACATGAGCGTTGCTGCCATGGACTATCCTTATGATCTTGGCGCCTACACCAGGAAGATCACCACCCAATCGGCGGAGGCCCAGCGCTGGTTCGACCGCGGCCTGAATTGGTGCTTCGGCTATCATCACCAGGAAGCCGGGCAATGTTTTGCCAAGGCGCTGGAGTGCGATCCCGAATGCGCCATGGCGCATTGGGGCATCGCCTATGCCTCGGGCCCGAACTACAACATGCCATGGGAATTCCTGGACATGGGCGCCCGGGCGCATTTCCTGGGCATGGCGTATGACGCCATGCAGGCCGCCATCGCGCGCAAGGAGGCGGTCACCGCGCCCGAACGCGCGCTGATCGAGGCGCTCTCCGCCCGCTATCCCCAGCGCGATGCCATCGAAGACCAGCGGCCCTGGAACGACGCCTTCGCCGATGCCATGCGCGCCGTGCACAAGGCGCATCCCGACGATCTGGATTTGCGCGTCATCTTCGTGGAAGCGATTTTGAACCGCACGCCCTGGCGCATGTGGAATCCCAAGACCGGCGAACCCGAACCCAATGCGGGCACTTTGGAAGCGCGCGCGGTGCTGGAGGGGGCCTTCCGCGAGCTTCCCGGCGCCAAGGCGCATCCGGGTCTGCTGCATCTTTATGTGCATCTGATGGAGATGTCGCCCCATCCGGAAAGTGCGATGGCGGCCAGCGATATCCTGCGCGACCTGACGCGGGACATGGGCCATCTCACCCACATGCCAACCCATATCGACATTCAATGCGGCTATTACCGCGACGCCATGTATTGGAACCAGCGGGCCATTATGGCGGACCGCAAATATTACGAGCTGGCGGGGCCGATGAATTTCTATTCCGCCTATCGCGCCCACAATTATCATTTCGCCGCTTACGCGGCGATGTTCCTGGGCCAGTATGCGCCTGCCATCGCTGCCGCCGACGAATTGATCGAGACCATACCGGATGCGCTGTTGCGCATTCCTTCGCCGCCCATGGCCGATTTCTTCGAAAGCTATATCTCCATCCGCCAGCATGTGCTGATCCGTTTCGGCAAATGGCGGGAGATCATTGCCCAGGAGCTGCCGGCGGATGCCGCGCTTTACTGCAACACGACCGCCATGATGCGTTACGCCAAGGGCGTCGCGCATGCGGCGCTGGGCGAGGTGGCGGCGGCGGAAGCCGAGCAGGCGCTGTTCCGCGACGCGGTCACGCGCGTGCTGCCCTCGCGCAATTTGCATGTCGTTCCCTGTACGCAGATTCTCGCCGTTGCCGAGGAGATGCTGGAAGGCGAAATCGCCTATCGCAAGGCTGCGCCTGACGCGGCGTTCGCGCATCTGCGCGCCGCCGCCGCGCTGGAAGACGCGCTGCCCTATGACGAGCCCTGGGGCTGGATGCAGCCGGTGCGCCACGCGCTGGGCGCGCTGCTGTTGGAGCAGGGCCGGGTGGAGGAAGCCGAAACGGTCTATCGCGAGGATTTGGGGCTGGGCGGCGCGCTTCCTCGCGCCCAGATCCATCCCGAGAATGTGTGGGCGTTGCGCGGGCTCTTGGATTGCCTGGAGCGGCGCGGCGCCCATGCCGAGGCCGCGCAGATAAGGCAGCGGCTGGATGTCGTGGCCGCCCGCGCCGACGAGCCGGTGTCGGTGTCCTGTTATTGCGCCAGCCGCCGCGACGCCGCCTGAGCGCGGCGCTGGCCGCTTTTGGCGCTTGAAGTCTTGCGCCCAGGCGCGGCACACTCGGCCGAGGGGGGCGCGCATGCCGGGCGATGTGTCAGACAAGATTGCATCGCGGCGCGCCTGTTTTGCGAAGCTTGCGCTGGCGGCATTGCCACTGCTTGTGTCCTGCACCAACACCGAAAAAGCGCCCGACTTGCCAGCGCGCGTTGCAGGCGCGCCGATGGCGACGCCGTCTCTCGTTCCTTTCCCGGCCCATCTCACAATGCAATCCGGCCGGTTCGTCATCAGCACTGCCACGCCACTGGTCTTCGACCGAGCGGACGCGGACAGCGCGCGGATAGCCGCCAGTTTCACCGATCTCCTTTATCGCACCCGGGGTTTGCGGCTGGCTTCGCGATCCGGCGGGCGTGGCGCGATCACCCTCAGCCATCTGGCCGACCCCGATGCCACCGGCAAGGAAGGCTATCGCCTGGACGTCACCCCGGCGGGCGTTACCATTTCCGCCAGCAAGCCCGCGGGCCTGTTCTATGGCGCCATCACGCTTTGGCAGCTTCTGAGCCAGACGCCGGGCACGGTGGCGAGCGTGGCCGTGCCCGCGCTGCAAATCGACGACGCGCCGCGCTTTGCCTGGCGCGGACTGATGCTGGATTCCGTGCGTCATTTTCAGACGGTCGATTTCATCAAGACCCTCATCGACGCCATGGCGCGGGAAAAGCTCAATGTCCTGCAATGGCACTTGACCGACGACCAGGGCTGGCGGCTGGAAATCAAAAAATATCCCCGCCTGACGCAGATCGGCGGCTGGCGCGTGCCCGCGGGCGCGGCGGAGCAGCTGGACATCGATCCGGCGACGGAGCGGCCGCGTCTCTATGGCGGCTTCTATTCGCAAGACCAGGTGCGCGATCTGGTGGCATACGCCGCGGCGCGCAACATCACCATCGTGCCGGAAATCGAAATGCCCGGTCATGCCATGGCCGCGATTGTCGCCTATCCCCGGCTCGGTTCGCTGACCGAGGCCCCCACCGCCACATCCGGCGATTGGGGCATTTTTCCCTACTTATATAATGTGAACGACGAGACCTTCGCCTTTCTGGAAGACGTGCTGAGCGAAACCATGGCGCTGTTTCCCAGCGCCTATATCCATGTCGGCGGCGACGAAGCGGTCAAGGATCAATGGAAAGTCTCGCCTTCCGTCCAGGCGCGCATGCATGCGCTGGGTGTCGCCGACGAAGAGGCGTTGCAGGGCTGGTTCATCCAGCGCATCGAAAAATTCTTGGAGGCGCATGGCCGCCGCATGATCGGCTGGGATGAAATATTGCAGGGCGGCGTGGGACCCGACGCGACCATCATGTCCTGGCGCGGCATCGCCGGCGGGGTGACGGCGGCCAAGGCCGGGCATGACGTGGTGCTCTCGCCCGCACCGTCTCTATATTTCGATTTCCGCCAGGCGGAAGGGCGCGACGAACCCTCCGGCCGCAACCCAATCGTGCGACTGGCCGATGTCTATGCGTTCGATCCCGCGCCCGCCGAACTGACGGCGGACGAGCGGCGGCACATCATCGGCGTGCAGGCGAATGTCTGGAGCGAATATATCCGCGAGCAGGAGAATGTCGGCTATGCGGTGTTTCCGCGCGCCGCGGCGCTGGCGGAACTGGCCTGGTCGCCGGCGTCGGCGCATGATCGGGCCTCATTCCTGGCCCGCATGCCGGCCGAACTGGACCGCTACGCTGCGCTGGGGCTGCCGCATTCCACGCATATTACGATGGAGACGGTGACGCCGATTTCAGATCGGAGCCGCGACAGTCATGAGTTGAAGCCGTGCAACGCGGGCGGCGTGGTTTCGATGGAAGGCCCGGCACCGCTCAAAGGCAAGCGGCCGGTCTTTCTTCACAATCCGGCCAATCCGTGCTGGATTTTCGAGAAAGCCGATCTCAGCGGCATTTCGCATATTCAGGTCATGGCCGGATCGCTGCCCTACAATCATCCCGCCAGTTCCGCCGCGCAGAAAATCGTGCTTCGGCCGCAGGCGACGGCGAATGGCGAGTTGGGGGTCCATCTCGATGGCTGCGAGGGCGCGACGCTCGCGGCGCTGCCGATGCCGAAGCCCGAGCCCAATAGCGCGCTTGCATCGGTGCAGGGCGCGCTCACGCCGCAAACCGGGGTGCATGATCTCTGTCTGATGTTCACGCGCGCGGCGCCCGAACCCTATTGGGCGTTGCAGACCGTGACGCTGGCGCCGGACTGATAAGCGTTATCGCGAAGGCGCGCCCAGCAACTCCACTTCCTGCAAGGTCCACCAATAGCCGCTGCCGGGCGGATCCGCCTTATAGCTGGTGTGCAGATAGCCATTGGTGAAATTGGCGGAATAGGAGAGCCAGGCCCGTCTGCCGTCGGCACTGATGAATTTGGCGGGGAAGTTGACGAAATAGCCCTGCACGCCGAAATCCTTCATGTAAGTGACGAGCTTGAACGGGCCGGTGATGCGGTCGCTTTCCAGGATATACGTGTTGAACTTGGCGATGGTGGTGCCGCCATCGGTGACGGCCATCAGATATTTCTTCAGCGGCGCGTCATAGGTCATAGTCACGCTGCCCATCCGATTGTTCCAGGTGACGAGCGGCTTGATCTTGGCAAAGTCGTGCGACCACAGCGGCGATCCCTTGGCGTCATTGCCGGCATAGAATTCGTAAGCCGAAGGATCGTCCATATTGCGGATCGACGGCGTGACGCGGGCAAGATAAATCTGGTCGGCGGTGATCCAGCTGAGGCTCGCTTCGCGGGGCGCGGGGTTTGCGCCGGACGCGCCGTGAGACACAAGATAGGCTTTGCCGTCGGGCGAATGTTCCATGTCGCGGCCGAAATCGACAAAATGCGGAAGACCCAGCTTCACCTTTCCGGCGAAATGGTCCGGCTCCGGGAACAGGGGATGCGCGGGCGTGTGCTTGGTGTCGTGCCAGGTGCGGCCGTAATCGGTGGAAGTGCGGAAGCCGACAAAGGGACCCAGCACATCCCAGTTGAGATGTTTTCCAGGCGTCTCGTAAAGCGTGTAGGTGCCGTAGTACCAGATCCCGCGATAGACCAAACTTCCCGCCGGATAGCGGCCGCCATAGGGCGCCGGATCGCCGGGATAGGTGGCGACGTCGGTGATCGTCAAATGTTGCGGGTCATCGCCCAGGATGGTGGCGTAGCCGGTCGTCGCCTTCGCGCCGGCCGAAGTGGAGTCTATGCCGTTCACTTTGCCGTCGGTCCAAGGCGAATAGAGTTTGCCGTTGGCGGCCCATGACGGATACCAGGTGTCGGCGCCGCCATATTCCGCGTGGCGGCCGGTGAAGGCCAATCCTGTAATCGCCGTTGACGGTGGGAATGGACTGTCGGGCGGCGGTTCGGACGGCCAGACACGACGGGCAAAATCGCCGGAGGCGTTCTGGGCCAGGCACGGCTGCGCGGCCAACAGCAAAAGGCAGGCAGCAAGGGGAGCTTTCAGCACGGTCATGGGAGCTTCCTGTTTCGCGATGTGCGGATGACCTGACCTATATTTTGGTGCAGCCTAAGCAAGATTATCGCACAGGCCGCACTTCAATCCAGATGGGGTTATGCATGCCGCGGGAGAGTCTGACACTATCCGACGGCCTCGCCGAAGCCGGCATCGTCCCCGGCCTTGGCGCGGGGCTGGCCTGGTATGATGTAACGATTGCGGGCAGGCGCGAGCCCGTCTTTCGCCCCTGCCGCGACCCGTCCCGGGCGCATCCCTTCGATCTGGCGCTCAATCTTCTGGTGCCCTGGTCCAACCGGATCTCCGGCGGCGGCTTTGCGTTCGAAGGGGAATTCCATGCTCTGGAGCCCAACCTGCCGGGTGAAGCTTTTCCGATCCATGGCAATGGATTTTCGAGTCGTTGGACGGTCGAGGAGGCGCGGGCCGCCAGCGCCACGCTCGCCTTGGACTCCGCCGGTCCCGGGCCTTTCCGCTACATGTCGCGCGTGACTTATGTGCTGGAAGGCGGTGCGTTGACGATGCTTCTGTCGGTGAGAAACATAGGCGCGAGAGCGTTGCCTTTCGGCCTGGGCTTCCATCCCTGGCTGCCGCGAACGCCGCAGACTGCGCTTCAAGCGAAGGCGGCGCGTGTGGTGCTGGAAGTTCACCGGCATTTGCCGGCGGGCGAAGCCGACATCCGGTCCCGGCCTGAGTGGGATTTCGAAACATCGCGGCGGTTGCCCGCCGCCTTCATCAACAATGCATTTCTAGGATGGGACGGGCGTGGCGTTGTTCAGTGGCCGGATCGCGGGCTCTCGCTGGAAATCTCGACCGATCCGGCTCTCCCCATCTACATCGTCTATTCGCCGTCCGTGCAGGCGGATTTCTTTTGTTTCGAGCCGGTGACGCATCCGGTCGATGCGCACAATCTGCCGGGCGGACCGACAGCCAACGGCCTTGTCCGGCTCGAACCCGGACAGGCGCACGCCATCTCGTGCCGCTTTGCGCCAAAGCCGGGCCCTTGACGCCGCTTAATCGCGGCAGGATGTTTCACCCGCAAAGACTAGGTTTCCTTGGCCGCGATCAGCGCGGTCTGTTCGGAAGGAGGCGGTCATGACAATGCGCATTGCCGCCTTCCCGCTGCGCTAGGCCGATCCGCGCATGGAACAGAAAGCAAGCGCCGCACTGGACCGCAGATCGTTCCTACGAAATTTGGGTCTTGGCGGCGGCGTCTTGACCCTGGGACCCTTGGCGGCGGCCATCGCGCGTGAAGCCGGGCCGATGCACGGTCCGGTAAACGGAAAATACGATTTCGACGTGCCCTTCAACCGCATCGGTAGCGATTGCTGGAAATGGGACGGGGCGCTGCGCGACGAGAAGATGAGCCATATCGTGGCCGGCATGGGCATCGCGGACATGGATTTCCGCTGCGGCCCCTTCATTACTGCGGCTCTGGCCAAGCGCATCCAGCACGAGAATTGGGGCTATTTCGACATGGCCTCGCCCACGGGCAAGGCTCTTATCGAAAGCATCATCGACTGGCACAGGCGGCGTCACGGCATCCACGTCATCACCCCCGGCAATCTCGCCTTCACGGTGGGCGTGCATGCCGGACTGATGGATGCGCTGCGCGCGCTTTCCCCCGCCGGCGGCAAGGTGCTGATGCTGGCGCCCGCTTATGTCGGTTTCTACGAAGATCTGGTGTCGTCGCGGATGATCGCCAATGAAAGCCCGATGACGATCGCGAACGGCCGGTACGAAATCGACTGGGACGATCTGGAGCGCCGCATGACACCGGACACCAGGGTGACCATTTTGTGCAATCCGCACAATCCGGTCGGCAGGGTCTGGTCGAAGGCGGAGTTGGCGCGGTATGGCGAACTCTGCCTCAAGCACAAGATTGTGGTGCTGTCCGACGAGATCCATTGCGAGTTCGTCAGCAAAGGCCAGGCCTTCACGCCCTTCAGCACCTTGGAAGACAAGAAGGTGGTGAACAATTCCATCACCTTCACATCGACGAGCAAGAGCTTCTCCCTGGGTTCGCTCAATCTCGCCTGGTACTTCACCACCAACAAGGACTTGTTCCGCGAAGTGCAGTCTTTCGACCGTAACCTCACGGATATTCCTTCGCTCAGTATCGCCGCCGCGCACGCCGCCCTGGACAGCGGCGAGGCGTGGCTGGACCAGCTGGTCGCTTATATCGACGCCAATCACGACTTCGTCGATCAATATGTCGGGGCCAATATTCCGATGATCGAATTGGGTGCCAAGCCTGAGGGCACGTTCTTGCGTTGGCTGGATGTCAGCGCGATTGCCGAGAAGATCGGGGCGCGGAAGATGGCGGACGCGGAAAACAAGAAGCCGCGACCCATCGATGCTGAGACCGGCAAGGCCCCCATCGTCTCGCCCGAGGACATGGTCGGCCATTGGTTCGCCAGAAACGCTTTCGTGGCGCTCGATCCCGGCTCGCTCTATGGCCCCAAAGGGGCAGGCCATATGCGCATGAACATCGCCACCTCGCGCCGCACCTTGAAGGCCGCGCTCGACAGCATGGCGGCCGCGACGCGCAAGATTTCGAGCTGAGATATTTTCATGCGGCGACGCCCGCCACAGCAAGATGGCGGCGAAGGATTATATCTTCACCGCATATCCGGAGCGCTGGGCGGCCACGACCCGAGCGCGCTTCATCGAACTTGTGGTGAAATGGCGCCGCCGCATCGATTAGCGCCCGCGATTGGCCGCCAACGCGGCAGGGTCGAGCGCCCGCCCGCCCAGGATAATTTTCACGATCTCCCGATAAGCCTCGATTGTCTTTGTCGGGTCCGCGCGCAACAGCAGCAGATTGGCGCGCTTGCCAATCTCGACCGTGCCGATATCACGCTCCAGTTTCAGCGCCTTTGCGTTCGCCAAGGTGGCAGCCTGGAATATCTGGGCCGGTGTCACACCGGCGGCGGCGAGATTCTGAATCTCCCGCCAGCCATTCAGTCCAGGCGGATTGGCATAGGTGGGGGCGCTGGGCGTGTCCGTGCCGAACAGGAGGTTTCCGCCATGCGCGGCCAAATAGGCGGCGGCATGGGTGACGCGGCCGATGGGGTCGGCGTAAAGTTTGTCGACCACGCTTTGCGTGGCTTCCGGCGCGTTGCCTTTGGGAACCTCCGCCGCCAGCTGATCGCGAAACCATTGGCCTTCCGGCGTGCGGTACCAGGCCAGCAGGCTTGCCGGCACCGCGCGCGCCAATTCCGGATCGGAAAGATAGTCGGGATGGAAAAGGTCGCGCTCGCCATAAAGCACCTGGATGGTGGCCTGCCAGCCGACGCCTCTTGCCACCACCTGGTCCAGTATCTTTGGGATCGCCGCATCTTGCGCGCTCAGCGGTAAATTCCTCGTCCCATTCCAGATGCCGTGCGCCATGATGTCGACACCGGCGGCAAGACCAAAGGTCTGACCTTCGATGCCGTTGGCGTGCAACAGCACCGGCATGCCGTTGGCATGCGCGGCCGTGACCAGATCGCGGATGGTTTCGAGTTTGGGCACCGGCAGATTCTTCACAGGCCCAAAGCCGGGCTCGTAGAAGGTTTTGACGCAAAGGGCGCCATCCTTCTTCATCCGGGCCACCACGGCGGCAGGCGTATGCTGGGCCGGATCGATGCCGGCGGGCGGCGTGGCGCCCGGTTCGATCAGCATATAGGGCGCTGCGGCATAGCGTTCGGGCTTGGGTATGACATACATGGGATAGCCGTCCATCAGCGGCGCGCCACCGCAGAAATAAGTGTCCGGCACCAGGGCTTGCGCTTTCCAGCGCGCCATCTCTTCGGGCGTGGAGATCAAGTCGATCAAGGTGGTGAAGCCGTAAAGCAGGAAGCTCAGCGGTTTCTGCGCCTGCATCGCTTTGACGATGTCGGGATGTTTGGCTTCCTGCGCGTCGTCCATCCCGGCGATGCCGGAGAGATGAACATGGCTGTCGATCAGCCCCGGCGTGAGATAAAGCCCCTTGCCGTCGACGGTCTGGATATCGCGCATGGCGCGCAATGTCTTTTCGATTGTCACAATGCGGCCGTCATGGATCGTGACATCGACATCGGGGAGCGGGCTCATCCGTTCCGGCGAAACCACGGTGACATTGCTGATCCGCAGATCCTGAGCCGATGCGGGCAGGGCCAAGGCGCAAGCGGCTGAGACCACGACGCCCAAAGTCACGATGCGGTTCATCGCCTACTCCTCCGTGGCCGTCATTCGGACATGAAGACAGCGCGGTGGCAACCGCGCCGGCGTCCTTGATCGCGATTCAGGTCGCGATGACGCCATCCGTCGCGCCATTTTGGGGCGCGCGGCGCCAGGCGCTGGGGTTTGCGCCGGTAATCCGCAGGAATTCGCGGTTGAAATTGGATTTGGTGCGAAAGCCGGACGCCAGCATGACTTCGGTCACGCTCATCTCAGTTCCAGATAACAGGATCTGCGCTTCGGTGATGCGGTATTCGTTGACCAGCTGGGAGACATTGCGACCCTTCAAGCGGTTGACCGCCCCGGAGATCTCCCGCGCGGGCCTGCCCAGGCGGCGCGCCAGCCGGTTCAAGGTGAGATCCGGGTCGCAATAGAGTTTGCGCTCGCGCATCACGGCGTCGAAGGCGGCAAAAATCACTTCGTCTCGCGCCCTTGGAACGGGATCGCTGTGCGGCGCCTCTTCGTCGCGCGGTCCCGGTTCGTCCAGCGCAATGCTGTCACCCGCCGCCACTACGGCATAGGCGATCAGGGGCAGGAAGAGGCTGTCGGCGACGGCGATGATGCCGATGACATGGCTGCCGCTATAAAGGCGGAAATCCATTCCGATCAGAATATCGCAAAGGCCCGAACCGATCAGCGTGATGCCGGCCAGAAGGACCGATCCCTGGGCTTTTCGCACATCGGCCAGGCGGGCGGCGCCGAAATCGTCGGGACTGCCCTTAGCCATATGAATCAACGCGGCGCCCACGCCCAGATATAAAGCCGCCAGCATCAGATCGCCCGGCCAAGGGATCGCGATCAGAACAACGCCGAACAGCGCCGCCGCGCCGAGAAGTACAAACCACAAACGACTGGGCGGTTGTTTCAGGTGTGAAAAACATAGCCAGGCGATCACGGGCAGCAGGCTACCCGTGATCGGCTGGATAAGCCGCGCGACCTCAAGATCGAAGCTCCAGCGCAACGCGGTGACTGTGGACGCCAGGATGCAGGCGGCGAAGAACCAGATCGCCGGGCGAAGCTGGCGCTCGCCCTCAAGGATCAGGCGCGCCAGCAGCACGGCCAGGAACAGGGAAACGACAAAGGGCAGCGGTATCGCCGGCATTCGCGGACGTTAGCGGATTCCGGTGTGCCGCGGAAATGCCGGCCATCATATCTCTGTCCCGGATGGCTGGCATGACGATGGTGCGGCGCATATGAGTCGCGCGTTCCGCCTAAGCGTTTGAACGGCTGCGCGATTGGGGGTGGCCTGGACTCCCCTTCGGCGCGGAGTCACGCTTCCCGCCCGAATGGTAGGGAGGGCTCCATGAAAACGATTTTCTGCGTCATGATCGCGGTCGGGTCGGCGGCCTTTGTGAGCACCGCTGATGCGCGCAATGTCTATGTCCCCGGTCATTATCTCGCCAACGGCACCTATGTGGCGCCGCATTATCGCCAGGTGCCGGACGTTCCGGTCTATCCCGGCACGGCCTATGTCGATCCCGACAGCAATGTCGCTGCACCTGTGCCCTATCCGTACGGCACGCCTTATGCGCCGGGCTATGCGCCCGGTTATGCACCAGGCTATGCACCCGGTTATGTGCCGGCGCCAGGCTATGTGCCCGCGCCGGGCTATGTGCCGGGTTACGGCTACGGGCCCAGATAGGCTGGAGTGGTGAAGCCGTGAGAGGATAGTCTTCCGCGCGATGAGTGGTTTCTCCAGCTTCGCGGAATTCTATCCCTTTTATCTGGGCGAGCATGCCAGGCGCGGCACGCGGCGCATGCATTTCGCAGGCTCGGCGCTCTCCTTATTATGTCTGCTGCTGCTGGCCGTCACGGGCGAGCCCTGGTGGCTTCTGGCCGCGCTGATCGCGGGCTATGGCTTCGCCTGGGTCGCCCATCTTGTGATCGAGAAGAACCGGCCCGCGACCTTCCGCTATCCGCTTTACAGCTTCATGGGCGACTGGTTGATGTTCTGGCAGATCCTGACCGGCAAGATCGCGTTCTAGGTCGGCGCCAGCATGGGAAAGCCGGTCTGAAAATTGACCAGCAGCGCCCAGAGATCGGATAACGCCTTGGCGTTGCCCACGGTCTTGAGCCCCGCTTGATCGAGTGGAGCTTTTCCCAGAATGACGGGCTCCAGCGCCGCGCGCGTGGTGGTGACGTTGGCATCGGCGTTCGCCGCGGTTTTTCCCGCGATCCAAATCAGCGCTCCATGCTGAAGGGTTGAAGTCAGCGCTTCTTTGGTATCGGTGAAGCGCCAGGCGATCACGATCTTCGTCGCGCCCGCCTTGGGGCCGTCGATACGGGTGCCCAGATAGTCGAACATCTCGCCCGCGGTCATGGCATGCAGCACTTCCGCCGTGATGCCGGGCGTCATCGTGCGCGTGGCGGACGAACCTTGGCGAAGCTCATGCGCGGCGAGGAGATAGGCGTTACGCCAGGGGGCGGCCTCGGCCAGATAGCCCATCTGCTCGAAGGCATCCGCCGCCAGCTCGCGCGCAGGCTTGTTGCCGGGATCGGCGAACACGACCTGGTCCATCACCTTGGCCACCCAGCGGTAATTGCCCGCTTTGAAGTCTTCGCGCGCGCGGGCGATCACGGCGTCGGCGCCGCCCATATATTCTACGCTTTTGCGCGCTTCCTCGGCGGGCGGCAGCGGATGGAGATTGGCGGGATTGCCGTCATACCAGCCGACATAGCGCTGATAGACCGCGCGCGCATCCTGGGGCAGGGTGCCGTAATAGCCGCGCAGCGCCCATTCGCGCTCCAACCCTGGCGGCATGGTGAGCTTCTCCGCGATGTCGGCGGGCCCCATGCCGTCATTCATCAGGCGCAAAGTCTGGTCGTGGATATATTTGTAGAGATCGCGGTGATCTTCCAACGAGGCGCGCACCCTGGCATTGCCGAACACGGGCCATTGATGCTGGTTGATCAGGATTTCCACGTCGCCGCCGAAATGGTCAAGCGCCTGGTTCAGCGCGGCCGACCAGGACAGCGCATTGCGCACCAGGGTGCCGCGCAAGGGCAGGAGATTGTGCAGCGTGTGGGTGTCGTCCTCGGCCATGTCCAGAACATGCTGATTGGGGAGATAGACGAACATTTCCGACGGAGCTTCAGTGTCCAGCGCCAGCTGGAAGACGAAATTCACGCCATCGATGGTGCGGCTCTCGAAAGCTTTGCGGATCGTGTCGTTGGGGGGAATGATGGGGCCGGGTCCCGGCGCGCCGCGGCTGGTGACCACGCCTTCGCCATATTCCAAACTGCCCGTGGCGCCCAAGGGCAGGCCGCCGCCGAACTGGAATTGGCCCCGCCGTCCCGCCAGATTGGCCGCCGTCGAGGCTTCTTGAATCAGCGCGGGCATGAAGCCGGCAGGTGCGATCACGCGCACCTTTCCCGACGCGGCGTCTTGCGGCGAAACCACCGCGCTGGCGCCGCCGTAATGATCACCATGATTGTGGGTATAGATCACCGCCTTCACGGCACGGCGCGGGCGATGCGCGAAATAAAGCGCGAGCGCGGTCTTGGCTTCGCCGGGAGAAGCCAGGGTGTCGATCACGATCACGCCGGTCTTGCCCTCGACCACCGTCATGGCCGCCACCGACAGGCCACGGATCTGATAGACACCGTCCGCGACCTTGAAGAGGCCGTTGATGGCGTCGAGCTGGGTTTCCCGCCACAGGCTGGGATTGACGGTCGGCGGCGCATCGCCCTTGAGGAATGCATAGCGATCCTGGCCGGATGGATCGGGCACGGTGGCGATGAAGCCCTTCGTCGCGTCCTCGAAATCCTGGCGGTCGGCGAAAGGCAATTGCGTTTCAACCGCCTGATTGGCCCGCGCCACGTCGGGCTGGGCGTCTTTGGTCACCTGCGCTTGCGCGTCACCCATCGCCAACACCGCCACGGCGCAGATGCCGAACGCCGCGCGCCGCCAAGGCGGGAAGATGGCATCTTGCTTGGACATAAGAGGCTCCGGATCGGTGGGCGATCACACTAGAGCCATTGGCGAGGCGCCGCCAACAAGAGCGATGACGACAGGAACGCGCTATTCCGGCTTGCCGGTGCTGGCGATGAGGTGAACGCCGCCGCGATAGAAGATGTGATTGCCGATCTGGGCGGTCTTCTTCAGCGTCGGCGCCCAATAGGGGCTGACCGAGGTGGCGTGATAATTGATCGCCCCGCCCGTGGCGTTGCCCAGCTTCACCGCGCCGGTCAGGATTTCCGCCGCCAACTGCTCGGCGTCACGCCATGCCGCCTGATCGCGTAGACGATGCATGGAACGGTCGCAGGTGAAGGAGAATTGGCAGCCGGGCCGCGTGGCGCCTTCATAGACCACCGCGCAGATGGAGCGGCCGTAATTTCCGGTGCGAAGCCGATGCAGCACCACTTCGGCCACGGCGCGCTGGCCGTTCGAGCCTTCGCCGCGCGCTTCGTAATAAAGCGCTTCGGACAGGCATTGATGTTCGGCCAGAAGATCGGCGGCGGGAATGTCCAACAGGACTTGCACGGGCGTCGTGACGGTGCGCGTGACCACGAGCGTCGGACGCGCCAGCGCCGGATGATGCGTCATCGCCGAGCCGACGGCAGCACTGGCCGTCGCCAGCACGATGGCCAGCGCGAACAGCAGAATACTGTCCGAACGCGGTATTGCCTCATTGTGGTACATCTGTGCCACCCGCAAACAAGAGAAACATCTCTGCGGGAACATCTGGCATAGAGCGTGCCGGAGGCGGTTTTGACCGCGATCGGTCGTTAACGGCGCGCCCCGGCTAGCAAAAGCTAACCCAATTCGTAACGACGCGACTTAGGGTTGTGGCGATGCTTGGCGGTTCAACGGCACGCGAAATCGTCGGCGCCCACGGGACGGCACAGATCCGGCCACCCCCGAGCGCGCCAATAATCGACCAGGCCCCAGCTGCGGACAAGTTGCTTGAACCGCTCCGTCTTGCGGGCACCGGCCAGCGCCGGTATCCATATTTCTTCCGTCTGGGGGAAAGCGAGGCCGACGGCGGTGCCCTGATAGTCCAGGACATCCATGAACCGCTTGGGTTCGCCGGCGAAGATATAAACCCAAGCAAGCGGGCTAAGATAGGAAAGAGAGGCGGAGGCGCTTTTGGCCGGCGCCGCGCGAATAATCTCCGCTGCCGTTTTGATGTCCGAGGCCGGATAGAGAACTTGATCGGGCCGAATGGAACCGATGGTCTCGGCCGCCTTCTGATATTGTCCGTCGCCGGCATAATCCAGGGCGAGAAAACTGTGAAATTGACTTCCCTGGGCAAAAGCCGCCGGAGTTTGCTCGGCTAGAGCAATTGCCCGCTTGGCATCGCCGTTAAAAAGTATCGTCGTTGCGGCAGTGGAATAATAGTCCGCGACCAGGGGTTCGGCTTGTCGCATTCTGGTGTGCACCTTGAGCGCCTGTTTCAGGCGTCCGTTGGCCTGGAGCAAATTGCCATACTTGTCGAGGATGAGTGGGTCGCTTGGGTCGAGCGCCAGCGCCTTGGCGAAATCATCGTCGGCCGTGGCCCAATGCGCGCGAAGGTTTTCCAGGTCTCCCAGGGCCGCGTAAGCGAGCGCATTGTTGGGATCGAGTCTGAGCGCATTGCGAGCGGCGGTCTCTGTCCTTGCCATCGCGGATCGATAATCCGCGCGCAGTTTTTCCACCGGCGATAGCTTCGCCTTGTCGAAGCCGACAAGTTCATCGACATCCGGGTAGACAATCGCCAGAAACGCCCAGGCCGGGGCATATTCGGGATCGCGCGCCTCGACCGATTCCAGGAGAGCGATGGACTGCTTGATATCGCCATTGTTATAGGCGAGCGCGACGGCGCGCAGATAATCTTCGTAAGCCGCGGTGTCGCTGGTCCGGTTGGAGACAAGATTCTCGCCGCCCTTTAGTCCGAGAGGCTCTTGCAAAGCGGTCGCGATGGCGCGGGCAATGTCTTCCTGAACGGCGAACACGTCGGCAAGATCGCGGTCGTAATTCTCGGTCCATAAATGGGCGCCCGTGTCCGCGCGGATCAATTGCGCCGTAACCCGCACGCGAGCGTCGATCTTGCGTACGGACCCTTCCAGCAGATAGGCCGCGTTCAAGATCTTGCCGACCGTCCGCAAATCCGGAGACTTCCCTTTGAACTGAAAGGCCGAGGTGCGGCCCACCACCGCCAGATTTGGGATCTTCGCGATGGCCGCGGTGATCTCCTCGGTCATGCCGTCGGAGAAATATTCCTGGCCGGAATCGCCTGAGAAATTGTTGAAGGGCAATACCGCGATGGATTTGATGTTCTCCGCTCCCGGCAATGAGATGGAGAGCCTTGCCTCCCGCGCAGGGGTGGGGACCCGATGCAATTGGCCTCGCACGAAGACGGTGAATGCCAGCGCGCTCAGGACCAGCAGCACCGATGCCAGCGCCCATGTCCTGGGCGAAAGGCGGCGGACCTCTGCACGCGTGGCCGGCAAAACGCTTTCCTCTTGCCCGCGCGGCAGGAGGGAAGACGACGGTCCGGGAGAGGATGACAGGCTTAGCGCCTCCAGCCGGTAGCCAAGCCCATGAACCGTGTGCAGCAGCCCGGCATCGTCACTTAGCGCCTTGCGCAGGGCGGCGATCTGCGCTTGCAGCGCATTGTCCTCGACGATGGTCTTTGGCCAGACCGCGGCCATCAACTCGTCCTTGGTGACGAGCGCGCCTTCCGCCTTGGCGAGCACGGAGAGAAGCTCGAGCGCCTTGCGGCCGACCGGCACGTCGGCATCGCCGTCAAGAAGCTGCCGGTTCGGCTTCAGGATGAAGCGGCCAATCTTGTATTGCGGACCGTCCATCACAACGCGCCCCTGCCCGAAAATCGCCGGGCTCAGCAATCGTGCAAAACCCGCCTGCTTTTCCCTACGCGCCGCCCGTTTCAGGAATATTTCAGGAAAAAATAAGCGTTACCCCAAGGATCGAAACCGCCTGCGCCCCTAGCGTGGAATTGCCGAGTTCAGCGTTGTCGGCCCTCGGACTGGGGGCATCCTATGGAAAAAGCGAACTCGGGTCGAGCGAACGCCGCTCGGCCCGGCAAGCCTTTTCAACCTGTTGCGTAAATCGCCGACCCGGCACGGGCGCACGGTTAATTCCGGCGCTCGCGGAGAAATGCCCGTGGCTCGTGGGGTCACGGTAACCCGTTCAGGGCGCCCAGTGGCGGCGCCGGACATTGCAAGGAGATCGTGATGAAAAAGCTCAATCGAAGCCTGTGGATAGCGGGTCTGGCGGCGGCGTCGGCATGCGTTTTTGCGCCGTCGGCCTGGGCAGGTTGTGGCGATACCAATTTCCGCAAACCCGCGTCCTTTGTGACGTCGCAGGACAATCAGGGCGGCATGCTGATACCAGTCAACCAGCCCGCCTTGCCCATCGTGGGAATGTGGAGCGTCTCGTTCCTGGCAGGCGGCACGCAAATCGATTTCGGCTATCAAGTCTGGCATGACGACGGCACCGAATTCATGAACAGCGGCGGCCGCATGCCCGTCACCCAGAATTACTGCCTGGGTGTGTGGCAGCAGACCGGGCCGGTCAGCTTCAAGCTCAATCACTTCGCCATCAGCTACGACACGTCCGGCAATTTCAACGGCCGGGTCAATATCCGCGAAGAGGTGGTCGTCAACGGCAACACCTATTCCGGGCCTTTCACCATCGACGTCTATGATCCCAAAACCGACAAGATCGTGAACCATGTCGGCGGACGCATCGTGGGCCAGCGCATCGGGATAAACACCACGCCGTAGCAGAACGCGCCGCGGCCCAAGGATCGCGTGACGCGCGCGGTCCTTGGGTCCCGCGGATGGCGCCAATTCCGGAGACGCTCCATGACGCTCCGCCTTGGCATGTGCGTTGCGCTGGCAATGGCCGCGTGCCTGTGCGCCTTTGCCGCCGCCGCCCAGACGCCGCCGCCTTTCACCGGCGCCATCCAGATCGTGGCGGTGACGCCCGCCGAAGTCTCGGCCACGGAGACGCGCGTGGTTTTGTCTTTCAACCAGCTGGCGCCGCCTTTCACCATCATGGGCAATGACGCCGAAACCGCCGCCATCGCTTTTTCCGGGGCCAGGCTGGCGCAAGGCCTGCTGTTTCCAGGCGGCAAGCACGGGCTGATCCAGTCCATGATCTTCAGCCAGAGCAATGACGTGTTGACCCTCACCATTGCGGCAAAAGACGTCATCCATGTCGCGGCGGCGCCGCTGGCGGGACGCGCCATCTCGCTCGTCATCACCAGTGTGGGCGAACCCGCGCCTGTCCTGGACGCGCCGGCAGCGCCCATAGCGATGCGTGCCGAAAGCGGGGAGGGCGACTTCTTCGAAGTGGTGCCGCTCAAATATGCCGATGTCAGCGAAGTGGTCGGCCTTCTGACCGGCGGCCACCCGATCAAGCCCAACGACAATTTCACTCCGGAGGAGCCCGCGTTCGGATCGGCGGGCATGCAGGGATCTTTTGCCGGCGGCGGCAGCAGCCTGTCAGGTTCGTCCTTCAACCAGGGCCTTGCGGGGCTTGCGGCGGAGCCGGTGGGTCAGACCGTGGACGAAACTATCGGCGTGGACCGCCGCTTGAATGCGGTGATCCTGAGAGGGCCGGCGGCCAGGGTGGAAAAGCTCAAGCAGGAAATCCTCAAGCTGGATGTGCCGGTCAACAGCGTGGTGTTCGAGACCGTGTTCGTGGAATTGACCGAGACGGGCGCCCGCAATCTGGGCCTCAACTTCAACAACGGCAACAGCCAGATCGCCAATGTCGCCTACAGCTATGCGCATGGCGGGCTGCCCGGCGTCAACAACACGGCGCCCGACGGCGGCATCGGCTTCAATCTTCAACTCGCCATCGCCGCCCAGATCGCCAAGGGCAATGGCCGCATCATCTCCAAGCCCCGGATCGCGGCGCAAAGCGGTTCCACAGCCAAGATCATCACCGGCGACGCGCTTCCCATCCTCACCTCCATAGCGCTCTCCGGCGTCAATGCGGTGCAGCAGCAGGTGCAATACGTCAATGTCGGCGTCACCTTGCAGATCGCGCCCCGGGTCGGCGAAGACGGCTTCGTCACTTCGCATGTCTTCGCCGAAGTCTCCAGCGTGACCGGCGTGTCGCAAGGCTATCCCACCATAAGCCAGCGCGAGGCCTCGACGTCCGCCACGGTGCGCGACGGAGATTCCTTCGTCATCGGCGGGCTGACCCAGGAAAGCGAATTGTCCAACCACAACAAATTGCCCGGCCTGGGCGACATCCCGCTGTTGGGCGATCTGTTCAACGCCGAGACCAGCAGCAAGACCAAGACCGATCTTTACATCGTGGTGACGCCCCATGTCGTGCATGGCGGCGACGGCGGCGCGGAGATGTTGAAGCGCGCCGGCGCCGGCCCTTAAGCAGCGAGGACGAAAGCCTTACGCTTTGACCCAGTCCGCCTTGAGAACCATATAGGCCCTGATCGCGATCGCCACGACGGACGACCCGACCAGGAAAAGGCCCAGATTGCCGAAGATCGCCGCCAGCGGCATTCCCACCGCGGGAATATCGCCCAGCGCCTTGGCGCCCACCATCAAGAGAAGCGCCGCAACGATCACGCGGACATAATCTTCCGGCTTGTAGGACAGGATGGAAATGCCGCCCGTGACCAGAAGAATGGTGGTGGCCATGGGAATGGCAACAAAAGCGGCGACGATGGCGACGGCGATACCGATAAGTCTTGCTACGGCTGAGAACATGCCCATTTTACTTCCCCCTTTTTAAATCGGTTGCCCCAGTTGAAAAATCACAGCATCAAAATAAATCCCGGGCTGCGCGCAACAGCGCGGGGACCTAAAGTTCGCGAATGCCCATCAGACCGAAGCTATTTCTTCAGCCAGTCCGCCACGATGCGCCGTTCCAAGGTGATGGTGATGGCGATGATGGAGGCGCCGACAAAGGCCGCGCCCAGCGCCATGAAGATCGCCGCCAGATAGGACCCGACATAGGGGAAGCCTTCGAGCGTGTTCGAGCCAAGCAGCAGGACAACCGTGATCATGTAATTCTTGGAGTTGCGGTCCGGCGTGTTCCCGATCGCCGCGATGCCGCCGAAGATCAGCAGCAACGGCACGATGATGGGACTGGAGACAAAGGCCGATGCGATTGCCAAAAGAACGGCAAGCAGTCTTCCCACGGCAGATAATCTAGTCATCATCCCCCTCCTGACTGGTTGTGTGTCTTAAGCCGTTTGAAACTCCCTTGAGCCTTCGCGCGTCTCTTTCGCGACGCTAAAGCGGGTGATCGGGCATCGCCATGCTCGGCCACATAGGGGTGCAACCCTACACCTGGGCCCGGGAGGCGTCTAACGCCACGCTCTGGCGACTCAGTGCGTTGCACACTTTCCAGGAGGCGCGCCTTCGCGCTTGCGATAAGACGGGGTCACTGGCGCGGATCGGCAAGCCGGGGCATTTTGTGAGAGACTCCAAAGCGATAGGGGCAAAGCCATGAAAGCGATGATTCCAGGACTGATGCTGCTGCTGTCCGTACCGGCGATGGCCGAGGGGGCGGACAGCGGACCGGCGCCCAGTTGCACCCTATGCGAGGGCGTTTATGTGCCCGCCGTCGAAATCCAAGCCTATACCAAAAAGGCGGTGGCCGAGCATCGCATCGACCAGCAGGTGCGCGACATCGATATCGGCAAGGCGCATGTGGCGCTGGGGGTGGAACATCGGGGCAAGCTGGACAGACCGGGGCCGCAAGCGGTGGCCGAGCATGATCTGGTGAGCGAGGTCTATCACATCATCGACGGCACGGCGACTTTGAAGCTAGGGCCGCGCCTCACCAACAAGAAGCGCCGCCCCGCCGACGAAGAAACCGTGCGCCTCTATAATGGTCCCGGCAACAATGGCGACGATATCGAAAATGGCGCGAGTTACGATCTGAAGCCCGGCGATGTGGTGTTCATTCCGGCGGGCACCGGCCATCAATTCACCCATATCGACGATCACATCGACTACATCATGGTGCGCATCGATCCCGACAAGATCACGCCCTTGAAAGACGAGGCGGCGTCGAAGGCGAGTCTGGGCGGTTACGCCCCGAGCGGTTCGCACTGACGGCGCGTATGCACGACCACGGCCACCACCATAGTCACGATCATGCCGGCCACGGCCCCCACCACAATCAATGGACGGCGGCGGCGCATGCCACGCTGCATTGTTCCATCGGCTGCATCATCGGCGAGACCGTTGGGCTGATGCTGGGGACGACGCTGCATTTCTCGCAGGTCGAAAGCATGGCGGTTTCGACCGTCCTGGCCTATTGCGCGGGCTTCACGCTGGCGGCGACGCCCTTGATGCGGCGCACGGGGCTATCGCTCGGCGCGGCGCTGGGCGCGATCTGGATCGGCGAGGGCATATCCATCGGCGTCATGGAAATCGTGATGAATGCCATCGACTACCAGATGGGCGGCATGCGCACGGGATCGATCTTCAATATGCGATTCTGGGCGGCCTTGGCGGTCGCGACGGCCGTCGCCTTCGTCATCGCCTGGCCCGTCAATGCCTGGCTGATCGCCAAGAAGATCAAAGAGCATCACTGAAGCGTTCATCCTGCGTCCACACATTGGCGCGCGCCAACCTTCGTAGTGCGTCTTGGTCGGGCCCCGGGAGGGGTCACGTAAAGGTCCGTAACAGCGTATTTCATGTTGCCTTTTCGGTTTTGTTGGATCGGCGGCCCGGCCTCGGCGTTTCATGCCATCGCCGCCCATCCGCCCCTATATATGTGGGCCGCGATCCCCAAGGAGAGGCAAAGAGAGACAAGGGAGATCGACATGAAGATCCAGAACATCACCATCGCGATATTCGCCGCCGCGATGACGTCGGCCTTCGCGGCTTCGCCGCCCACCCCCACCTTCAATACCGGGCCGCATTCGCCCCAGGCCTTGGGGCAACCGAACCAGACCTGCGGCAGTCTCACCGCGCCCAACACGCCCGGCAATGCGGCGACCGCGCCGGGCTCGGCCTTCAATCCGGGCGGCACTGCCGGCATGCAGTATGCGGGTCAGCAGCCGCAAAACAGCCGCAACCCGGCGTCGGTGTCGCAATATGACGTGGCCTGCTCGCATCAGCCCTGAGCCGTGAGGAGCGACGAACGCCGCAAGCCCTAGCGAGCGCTGCGGACGTCGTGATCAGCGCGCCGCCGGGACACGATGAAATAATTGGGCGGCGCGGCCCAAAATAACCGGGCGCGCATCGGCGAGAAAAAATCCGGCCTCGGCGCGGCTCGTCGCGCACCTATACGACTGGCCGTTGGCCTATTAACCGTTTCGTCATCGGCGGAATGGCAGATTCGGACGAGTCCCAGGTTTAGATATTTCACCATGCTTCGGCATGCCCTCCGGCATCCTCAATGGCGCTAACGCCAGACTTCGAGACTTTCTTCAGGGCGTCACTGGATTTGCTCGTCATCCGTGACGCCGGGCTCAAGATCGTCAAGGTCAATCAAGCCTGGGAACGCGTGCTGGGCTATAAGGCGGAAGAACTCGAGGGCCAGCCGATGCTCTCGTTCATTCATCCCGATGACGTGGCCGCCAGCTATTCCCAGATGCAGCGGATCGAGACCGAGCGCGACGTCAAGGGCATTATCAATCGTTACCGCTGTAAGGACGGCAGCTACAGATATCTTGAGTGGCGTGCGCGCCAGGAAGGCGATCTGGTCTATGGCATTGCCCGCGACGTGACGGAGAGACTGGCCATCGAAACCGAAATGGCTCAGGCGAGGGCGGCCGTCGAAGCGGCCAGCAAGGCGAAGAGCGAATTCCTGGCGAATATGAGCCATGAATTGCGCACGCCGCTCAACGCTATCCTGGGCTTCTCGGAACTCATCCGCGATTCTGTGCTGGGCGATGCGCCGTCGGCTCACGCGAAATACAGGGAATATGCCGGCTCGATTTATGCCAGCGGAACGCATCTGCTGTCGCTGATTTCCGAAGTGCTGGACCTGTCAAAGATCGAGTCCGGCGGCTATCAGCTGCATATCGAGCAATTCGACATGCAAATGGTGATCCTGGATTCGCTGTTGCTGGTGAAACCGCAGGCCGAGCGGGGCAAGGTCTCCATCCTGCCGGTGGATGTGGCGGGCGATGTGACGGTTGACGCGGATATGCGCGCCGTCAAGCAGGTGATCGTCAATGTGCTGGCCAATGCGGTGAAATTCACGCACGCCGGCGGCGAAATCAAAGTCCGCTGTACCGAAGAAGACGGCACGGTGCATGTCAGCATAAAGGACAGCGGCATCGGCATCGCCGAAGAGCATTTGGAAAGCGTGTTCGAGGCATTCCATCAGGGCGATGCGAAGCTGGCGCGCCAACATGTCGGTACGGGCCTGGGCCTGTCGGTCTGCCGCCGGCTTGTGGAGATGCATGGCGGCCACATCTGGCTGGAGAGCACGCCCAAGATCGGCACCACCGTGTTCTTCCATCTTCCCAAGCGCCACGCCGCGGCGGCCAACATCGAGCATGCCGCCTGACGTTTTGGCGGGGCGAGCTGGGGCAGCGATCAGCTGATCAGGCTGATTGTCGCCTGTTCGTATGTGTGCATAGCAGCGATGGGCCGGGATAAGCCCGCGACTTTATCGGCCGCAAACATTCGCCAGCGCCGCAATATCGGCGTGACCCAAAGGCGGCAGCGACGCCGCCGGGCCGGCGACGATACCATCGTATCGGCGCAGCCTTCCCATCACGGAATCGGGCTCATTGCTGTGTCCCAATCCAAGCGCATGGCCGAATTCATGCGCCAATATCGCCATTAGCTCGGTCCGGTCGGCAAACGCGAAGATTTCAATCCTGGCCCGATTACCGCTCTTGATGTACTGGCCCGCCACCATATCGTTGCCAAAATCCTGGTTGGCGGACGCAACCAGCTCATTTATCCGGCCGACAAGGGTACTGTGCTCCTTCACCAACTCGTTTCTTCTGGCATTCAGAGTGTTCAAAGCGTCGACCTTCTCGTTCAGATCGCTTTCCAGGTGGGTCAACTGAAGCTTTATGTGATCGAGCGTGCGAATTTGCCCCCGCGTGCCGCCGCCGATCTCGTTCAATTTCTCGACCCGGGCATTGTAATCGTCCCGCCGGTTTCCGAAATCCTCCTGCTCGATGCTCAAGACGGCTTTCGCCGCGTCCATCTGGGACTTGAGGCTGGCGGCTTCTTCTTCGATCGCCTGGGCTTGGGCCTCCTGCCGCTTGATGGTGGCCGCGATGTCGTCATAGCGCTGCATCAATCCCTGGCGCGTGTCATAGACCAGTTCGACGGTCATGCTGGCGGCGGCATTGTATTCCATCACCTTCGCGTTGGCCGCCTGGTTCCACAATTCCGCGGCTTGCGCGGCCGCCGCCATCACGCGCTGTTGGTCAATGCCAAACCGGCTGTCGATTGTCCCGATCTTATACTGGATGGTCTCTCCGCATGGTTTGGCGCGCATAAACCGGACTGTCTCGCCGGCGGTCCCTGAGGAAATGGCTCCTGCGCCGTTTTGCGTTGCATCGCCGAGCGCCAGGCAAACAAGCAGCACCCAGAAATTTCGGCTGTGCGGGGGACGCAATATCATCGGCTTTGCAATGTCCGGCATTGCTTATGGGCGCCAGATTGCGCGGACAATTGGACAAATTTGGGGCTACCCCATGCCGGGCCGGTTTTGCGGCAGATCAAGGCGGCAAGAGCGCGACGCGCTGGTTCGAAAACTCATCTCGCGCCAGGGGATCGTCGAATATGGCGTTCTCAGGTTCGACGGCGGTCTTGGTACCGTCGTCGTGCCCCTGCCCTGGTCTCTTCTGTGGTTCGATCCGCAGGCGGACGGCTATGTCGCCAATGTCGATTGTTTGAAGCTCAGGGAAGCGCCGCATGTCAGGCTTCTCGACACGCTCAAATTCGACGACGAATTCGCGTGCCGGATCGACGCGGTATACGGCACGGAATTTCCCGGGATCGAAGGGCTGAATGATTTCGCGTAACCAAGCCCATGCTTAAGGAAGCGTCGCACGCCTGCTGCGAACCGCATCGTTTCATCGACACAAATATCGCGCGCGTCACGTCAATGACGGGCACAGCCAACGCGTTGGGATGGCGTGTTCGATCAGGCTGGACGCGGTTATACAGAGTTATTTCGTAGTATAAATCGAATACCAGATACGATATGTATAATCCTCATCCAACCGATTATTCCCCCGCGAGAATTTGACAAGTGGGACTCCTCTGAAAGAGACATGCGCAGACGCAAATCCGCTGGGCCATTTCTCGCCGGGATAACGATGCTGAGCGCCACGGCCGCGCCCGCGCAAGAACCCTCTTCGAGCGCGCTTTCGAACTTCCTGGCCGATTGGGATGCAAGAGCCAGCGCGGCCCGTGCCGCCCAACCGGATTGGACTTCGCCGATCGCCACCAGCACCGGCATTTTGGAGCAACGCTTCCGCTTCGAACTCTTGGATCAACACGCCGGAAACGGTTCCGACACGGTGGTTCTCGATGGCGGCAAAGGCCTCGACTTGATCGTTGGCGATACTGAGGAAGTACAAATTGGGCTTGCGCCTTACGATATTCGTTCCGCCCGCGCCGCCGGCAATTCGCATGCGGGTTTTGGCGACTGGACATTCCTGCGGCTGAAGCAGCGATTGGCGTCGAGCCCGGCGGATCGGGGCGATTATGTCGTTGCAACCTGGCTTCAGATTCAAGCGCCCACCGGAATCGCCGCTTACTCAAACGGCTCCTGGACGTTTCTGCCGACGCTGGCATTCGGCAAAGGCTGGGGACCCGTCGATGTGCAGGCTACGATAGGAGGCGTCATACCCACCAGCAATGTCGGCGTTCTGGGGCGGCAGCTACAGACCAACATCGCTTTGCAATACCATTTTGGCGGCATCTTCTGGCCGGAGCTCGACGCAAATTGGACTTATTACCCCGACGGCCAGCGCGCGGGGCTGCATCAGCTTTTCCTGACCCCTGGGTTCACCATGGCGCGGTTTCATTTCAGCCAGAAGACGACTTTCACAATTGGGGTCGGTTATCAGGTGGCAGTTGCTCCCCAATATAGAGCCAAACCCTTGACCCCATCTTATGGCAACGCATTGCTTTTCTCGTCGCGCATCAATTTCTGACCGCGAAAATCAGAACCGCCAGATCAGGCTGACGGGCGCGAACGCGCCATGCCATTGCGGCCTGAGCGGCTGCGACCAAGCGCATACTCAAGGAAGCGTCACGCGCCTGCCGGTGAAACTCCCCTGACGCGGGCTGCCCTGGGGCTTCCAGTCGGTATCGAGGGGAAGCGCGGAGCGCGTGCCCTTCAGCCGGTCGCCTTCCACTTTTGCCTCGAAAGCGATCTCAAGGCTGCCGGCGAATTTGTGCGTGGCGCGATCGGCGGTGAGTTCGACCCACTTTCCAACAATATGATCGCCCTTTGCGGCCCAAATGCCTTTGCCGTCGCTGTCACTGGTTCTTGGATCGCCAGCGTCAGGGTTCGTCTGTTGCATCGTGCCGTCGGCGTTGAAGACATAGATGTGAAACGGGAATGGCGCCTTCTCGTCCTTGATGAACCAGGTCCCCACGATGGCATTGTTGGCCGCCGCAACCGCGTGCGGCGCGATACGGCTTTCGGCCGCGAATGCCTCGTATTGGGCACCATGCAGCACCATGGCGAGCGCGAGGGCGGGCAGGGCAAGCGATAGACGAGCCATCGGTGAAGCTTATTTCAGCCGGACAGAGTTCGCCAGTCTGGCCCGCCGATCGCTTGTTCGTGTAACTGTGGGATTAAATCTACTCCGACCCCAATTCTTCATCTGCCATGAATTGGAGTCAGAGTAGACTAGCTGGCGCGGTGCCATTTCTCTGTTTACCGACGGCGTAGCATCGCCCATAGGAACAGAGCCACGCCGCACCAGGCCAGCACGGCGCCCAGGCCGAAGGCCGTGCGTCCCATCGCGTCGCCAGAGACCGGCAGGATCAAGCCGGCGAAGCCGATGGAGGCCGAGAAATGCCGCGGTCCTGGCCCGAATGCGATCCAGCTGAACAGGCAAGCAAGTCCGGCCATGATGAAAAGGGCGAGAAGCTCACGGAAGCCCAAGGCAAAGCGGCCCGCCGCCGTGTCGCCTGACGGGTCATCGCCGGTGAAGGCGGTTTGGATGATGTAAAGGCCCGCGCCCGAGAACATCAGGCCGATGAGCCAAGCCATCCAGTTCGGGGCGGGATCGCGCGGCGCCGGCCCGGTGGGAAGAACGCCCAGCATCGCCAAAAACGGAAGCGCGCCCACGGCCAGGAAAACCAGGCCCATCACGATCCGGATTGTTCTGGCTCTTGCCCCCTCTTCGTCCATCGAGCGCCCTCTCGCGAAAGTCAGAACCGCCGGATCAGGCTGATCGTCGCCTGCTCATAAGTATAAGCATAACTCGCGGCGACGGGCTGGTTGGCTGCTGACAGAGCTCCGAAATTAAATCTATTCTGACCCCAATTTTTTTCCACAGCTTGGCGTTCAGTCTATAAAGCGCTCAATGCGCGTCATTTTCACCGTGCCGTCGACCACATCGAATCTGGCTGTGAAGCCATTGCTCAAAGAAGCGGAGCAACTGATGAATCCGCAAGACACCCAGACCGGCCTGACGTTTAAGAACTGTTCAGGAGTCGCATGCTCCAAACGCAAGAGATCGGGATTTGGCGCTTCTCGGAGCGCGCCGATGATCGCCTTGAAGAGTCCGGGCGGCACATTATCGAGGTGCGCAAAATTCGGATCGGTGAGGGAGGGGCAGTCGCCGTTCTTTTCTTGGGCGAGAACTACGGGGCCTATGGCGTCGCTTGTCGTATAACCCAAGGCCTGCCAATTTTTCGGTGGCTCGGGCGACCAACCTGTTACCCTGATATAATCGTCCCTATAATTCCCGCTGCCGTAAATGAGCGGTATTTCCATCTTCCCCGACATGTCGGGAAAGATTTCCTGTTCAAAAACCTCGCATACCGGAAGGTCGGGCGCGCCAGGGCTGCGCACGAAATAATGTGTGTTCTCGTCGTAATCATTGCAAACGCGAAGCATGATGCCTGTGCGTTTGCCCGCGAATGCACGCAAGGCAGGCGGCAGGCCGGAGTTATCGACCGCGAAGTAATTTCCGCGATCGACGCGGCAAGACGCGATCGCCCGCAACGAGCCGTGCGCGGGTGGGGGCGGCGGAGGAGCGAAGGCGTTTTGCGGCAGGGCGACGAGCGACAGGAAAAATGCCGCGACTCGGATCTGCATCTTGGCCATGAGTTTCCCCCGAACTACGCCGAGAGATTAATGGGAAAGCGGCAACGCTTCCAGCATAGCGGACTTAATGCGGCGATTCTTTTCAGAACCGCCTTATCAGGCTGATCGTCGCCTGTTCGTAGCTGTAAGTGTTGCTCTGCACGATCGGCTGGTTGGAATAAAGAAAGCTGGCGTCGATCACCCAATTGCTGCCGAAGCGGGGGCTGATGACCGACACTTGCGCCAGACCCGCGCCCTGCCATGGCGCGCCATTGTTGCGCCTCACGCCATAACCCGCCGCCACCACGAATTGCCAGCGCTGATAGAAGCGGCGCATCTGCACCGTGGGCACGCCTTCCATGTACCAGCGAGGCGAGAAGTAATCGAATTCGCGCGGCAGGCTGTCCCAGAAATATTTGGCGCGGAATTGCAGCGAGAGGCCCAGATCGGGATCCAGCACATAGATGTAATTGCTGCGTGCGATCAGGCGGTAATTCTTGCCGGTGAAGACCTGCGAGCCGATCAGCGCGGTGACGGTGTTGCGGTCGTCCAGCGGAATGTCATACGACCCGCCCAGATACGTGAAATAAAGGCCCTGATTGAAGCCCTTGGGCGTTTCCACCAGATCCCGGTTCAGGAAATATTCCTGGCGGATGCCGGGACGATCGAAGAAGCCTTGGGTGAAGATGCTGCCCGAGCCCAGAATGGTTTGGCCGTCGGTGCCCACCGTGCCGCCATAATTCCAACTGCCCAGGCTGTCGGCGAAATTGATGAAACCCCGCTCGGCATGGCCCGAGCCGCCCGTGTTGGACGAGAAGATGAAATGCTCCAGCCGCGCGCCCCAATATTTCTGGGTGCTCTCATAGTCGGGGAAGTAGGAGAGGCCGGTCTTCAGAACCTTGAAGTTATCGGCGTCGCTGGAGCCGAAAACATCGAAGCCCGCCGCCTGGGTGGGACCCTTGTCATCTTGCGCGAAGGCGGGGGCGGCGCAGAACAGCGCCAAGACAAATGCGAAAGCGCGAATCACTTCGTGCCCCACCTCTTCTTCAAGCCCAGCAATTCGGCCATGTAGCCCCAAATCGAAACCGGTTGCAGGACAAAGCTGTAGCAGATTGCGTAGAAGAAGAAACCCAGCAGGTTCTGGCGCACCTTCAAGCCCTGGCGGCGGAACATGCCGCCTTCGATGTAAAGCATGATGCCGTTGCAGGCCATCGCCATCGGCAACAGCACCAGGGTCATGATCCCGGCGATATAGTAATAGCCGAACAATGCCAGAATGAGCCCGGGCATGAAGCCGAAGCAATAAGCCAGGTCCATGGGCAGGAAGAGCAGATTCCACCACACGAACAAGGTGGACATGCGCGGCACGAACAAAAGCTTGCCGTAGCGCATGAAGGCTTCGATCAATCCGCGCGACCAGCGTTTCCTTTGATGCGCGAATTGCCGGAAATTTTCCGGCACATTGGTGAACATCAGCGCGTCTTCGCAATGGCCGATGCGATAGCCGCGATCCAGGATCGCCCAGCTGAGCACGATGTCCTCGCCCACGCATTCCGGCCAGCCGCCCAGCTCTTCCAAGAGTTGACGGTCATAGAGCGAGAAGGCGCCCTGGGCCACCAAGGTGCCGTGATACATGCTCTGCATGCGCTTGATGGCGGCGATGCCGTGGAAATAATCCCATTCCTGGACTTTGGTGATCCAGTTCTTGCGGGAATTGCGCACCAGGATGGTGCCGGCCACCGCGCGGGT
Source organism: Rhizomicrobium sp. (assembly GCA_035605955.1). Classification (GTDB taxonomy): domain Bacteria; phylum Pseudomonadota; class Alphaproteobacteria; order Micropepsales; family Micropepsaceae; genus Rhizomicrobium. The sequence goes on along the minus strand of DATNGI010000008.1, from coordinate 19,384 downwards.
GTCGGGCGGATCGGCCAGATAGCGGGTGACGATGCGCGCCAGCCCGTTGGGCAAAAGCCAGCAATCGCCATCGACGCTGGCCACCAGCTTATATTGCGCCAGGGTGAGCCCGCGATTCATGGCTTTCGATTTGCCGCCATTCTTCTCCATGGCGATGACTTGAAAGAGCTTGGCCTTTTCCGGCGGCAGCGCCGCGACGGTGTCACGCGCGATCTGGAGCGTGTTGTCCTTAGAGCCGTCGTCGATCACCAGGAATTCGACATTGCCGGGATAGCGCTGCATCGCCAGGCTGCCGATGGTGTCGGCCACAGCGGCGGATTCATTGTAGCAGGGCACCAGCACGGTCACGCCCGGCAAGCGTTCGGCCCTGGCGCGGGGCGGGCGATGATCGAGCAGCAGGCTCGCCATCAGAAACGCGTTCATGAAGCCCGGCACATAGGCGATGAAGGTGATGAGATAGAGCGCCGCCGGCCGCCCGATGGTCAGGCTGAGATCGTGGAGCCAAGTCAGCGACAGATAGATGCTAAGCACCATCCAGGCCGCGGCGATGACACAGGCGATGGCGAATTTGGCGCGAATGGGAAGATAGGCGAAGCGCTGCTTGCGGCGTATGCGCTTGCCGTTTTGAGATCGCGATGCGGCCGCGCCCGACGCGTCGAAATCATCGACATCGAACAGGGCGCCGGTCCGGGCGAGAACATCGTCGCGGACTTCCTCGAAATCGATGGTGGGCATCATGCCGAGACGCACCCATGGGTTGGGGTGGCCGCCGGCTTCAGGGACCGGATATCAAATGATGGCAAATGTCTCACGGGGCCGCGGGTGCGAAATTGCCCCGATATCCTGGGCTTGTGCGCTTAATATGGGGTGCAGCAACTCGGTTAATGAATTCTGAGCGCCGCCCCCCGGGACGGCCGAAAACACCGTTCAACCGTCAGGGAAATCCTGCATCCCGTGGCCCCGCCACCTAAGGACCTGGCCTGGTTGCCGGCGCGTTGCGGCGCGGCCGCATTCAATAACGCTCTAGCAAGTCACGCCTTGCAGACTAACATGATCCGGATTTCGCTGGGGCGCGGCTCAATGTTTTCAAAAATCGGGAAAGCGCGCTTGCAACTTAAGGATGCCGCCCGGCCTAAGATCGGTTGGCCGCGATGTTAAATCATCTCGATAGGGAGCTTCTGCTCGCCATCAATGGGCTTTTCCGGGCCTATTCCTGGTTGCCCGAAGTCGCAAGTGGCCTTGCACTCAATCCCATCGCGCGCGGTGTTCCCGTGTTCGTGCCGCTCGTCATTCTGTGGTTCTCGCCGGATCACATTGCTCGTCGCGGCCAAATGACTTTGGGCCTTCTGGGCGCCTGCTTCGCCACCATGATCTCGGTCCTTTTGCAGAAACATCTCCATGTGAACATTCGCCCCGCCTTCGATCCGTCACTTCATCTTTATCAGGCGGTCAGCCTGGATCTGTCGGTGTGGGACCGCAACAGCTCGTTCCCAAGCGACACGGCCACGCTGTTCTTCGCGCTTTCCACGGTAATCTTCCTGGAATGGCGACGGGCCGGGGTGCTGGCTTATGCCTGGTCGTTCGTTACAGCCGGTATCTGCCGCATCGCCTTGGGCTTTCATTATCCCAGCGATGTCGTCGTCGGAATTATCCTGGGCGGTGGGACGGTCTATTTGTTCACCGGCATTCCGCCCGTCACCAATTGGGTTCAGGGTCATCTGGAACGGGCGCAAACCCGCATGCCATGGATTCATGCCGCCTTCTTCCTGCTTCTGGCGGATGCCTATAACCTGTTCCCAGGGCTTCAGGGCGTGATGCGCGTGCTGACCAGAATCGGCCGGTGGGGTTGACCCGCGCTAAAGACCGGCGCCCCCGATTGGGATACCGTTGCAGACGAAAGTGCGGGGCGGGGCATTCCATGAGAGGAATGATCGCGGGGCTGATGATGGCCGGATCGGTGGCGCTGGCCGCGCCCGCCGCGGGCGACGACCAGCCGATCAAGAATGCCGATTTTGCATCCGCCAATCCGGCGGAGACTTGGCAGATCGATCCCGCCGAAGCCAGGCAGGACTATTCCGTGAGCGTAGACAGAGCGGGGCGGGAGGGCCGCCCGGCGCTCCTGGTCACGGCAGGCCAGCCGGCGCATCTCACCTTGCGCCAGGACGTGTTTCTGCCGGTGGGAACATTGTGGCGGCTGACCGGCTGGGTGAAATCCGCAGCGTCCGCGGCGCCTCAGCAAGATCCTTATGCCGACCCCATGCCGCCCGGGCCCCGTATCGGGATCGAGGCGCAGGTGGGCGATCAAGGTTATGGCGAGACGTCGGCGGGCGACGGGCTGTGGCGCCAGCAAAGCGTGCTCTTCCGCGTGCCGTCGCCCGGCCGCATCGGCATCGCGCTCCATCCCTTCGGCAATCAGAGCGGCAAGGCGTGGTTCAGCGACGTCAGGCTGGAACGGGTCGCCGAACCAAGCGCGGCGCAATCGGTGACCATTTCCGCCACGCGTCTTTCCGTGCGGCCCATCGATCTGAAGCAAGGCGGCCAGTTCATCGAGCCTTTGGACAATCTGATGCCGTCCATGATCGCGCAGCAAGTGGATTCCACCAGCTTCGAGGAAGAGACGCCCTGGACCTATGCCTACAAGAAGGAAATCGACAAGCCCTACCGCCCTTGGTACCCGGATGGCAGCGTGCATGTCGCCACTTATTCCTTCGACACAAACAATCCCTTCAACGGCAAACGCGCCGAGAAGATCGAGCTGCCTGTGGCCCATACATGGGCCGGCATTTCGCAGGACGGATTCGTGGCTGATGCCGGGCATTCCTATCGCCTCAGGTTGCATCTGCGCGGGCTGGGCAATGTCAAGGTGCGCGCGTCGCTTCATGGCGATGGCGGCGTGATCGCGGGTCCGGTCTCGCTGGGCGGCGCTGTACAAGACTGGCGCGCCGCCGAGGCCGTGCTGACGGCCAAGCGCAGCGCGCGCAATGCGACCTTGACCGTCGAATTTGAAGGTCCGGGAACGCTCTGGCTGGAGCGCGTCTATCTGATCGACAAGAAGGCGGTGTTGGGTCTGTGGCGGCCCGACGTGGTAAAGGCGCTGGCGGCGATGCATCCCGGCATCCTGCGCCTGGGCGGCAGCACCATCGAACCGTTCGAATGGGAAGACACGCTGGGCGATTGGGACCGGCGCGCGCCCTTCCCCGACGATCCCTGGGGCGGCCTGCAGGAGAATTTCGTCGGCGTCGAAGAATTCGTGCAGCTGACGCAATATATCGGGGCCGAAGCCGTGATCTGCATCCGCTGGACCGGCAAGACGCCTCAAGATGCCGCCAACGAAGTGGAATATTTCAACGGCGCCGCCGATACCGAATGGGGCAGGAAGCGCGCGGCGAACGGCCATCCCGCGCCCTATCGCGTCAAATATTGGGAAGTGGGCAACGAGGTGGGCGGCGCGGCCTATGACGCCTCGCTGAAAAGCTTTGCGGAGACGATGAAGAAGGTGGACCCGTCGATCAAGGTGCTCACCTCCTACGACAGCGTGAACACGGTGCGGCTGGCGGGAGAGGCCATCGATTATCTCAATCCGCATCAATACACGGTGGGCGATTTGAACGGCACCGAGGCGGAGTTGAAGCAGCTTGAGCAGAAAATCGCGGCGGACGGCAAGGGCCGCGACATTCGCGTGGCGGTGACGGAATGGAACGCGACGGCGGGGGACTGGGGCCTCAAGCGCGGCATGCTGATGACCCTGGGCAACGCGCTCACCGTTTCGCGCTACCAGAACATGATGCACCGTTACAGCGATTTGATCGCGTTCGCGAACCGCTCCAACCTGTCGGACAGTTTCGGCTCCGGCGTGCTGGAGCCGGGGCCGGGATGGCTCTATTTCACGCCCACTTATTATTCGCAGATCCTCTATCAGCGCGCCGCCGGATCCTTCCCCCTGAAGATCGAGGGGACGGGCTCGCTGCCCTTGTATCTCGCCGAACCCGATCTGGACGCAAGCGTGACGCCGGACGGAAAGACGCTGAGAATCTACGCGGTGAATTCGACGGGAGAAAACCGCAAGGTGACATTCCATCTGGATCCCGCGCTGGGCGAGATGGCGGCGGGCAGGGCCTTTGTCCTGGGCGACCGGGAACGAGCCGCGGACTCCGAGGCCATGAATTCCCGCGATCAACCGCAGAGGGTCGGCGTGAAGATCGAGAAGGCCGGTGCGCACGGGCCCGCGTTCGATTACAGCTTTGCGCCCTTCACGGTGAGTTTGCTCGAATTGCCGCTCGGCAGGAAGCGTTGACGGGCACCGAAATGGGCGCGATCTCCAGCCGGCCGGCCAGGCAGGATTATTCCGTGAGCGTAGACAGAGCGGGGTGGGAGGGCCGCCCGGCTATTTCAGGCGCGTGAACTGAGTGGCGACGATCTGCCAGAAGCCTTCGGGCTTGGCCCAGACATTCAGCCAGCGGAAATGAACCGGCGGGGCATCGGGGGCGGCGTTTTTGGCGGCCACGTCCGATAGACCGATGACAGTGGCGGTGTCGCAATAGACTTTGATCTGAAGCTCCTTGATCGCGAAGGAAGACGCCCAAGGCGCCATCTTGCCATCGACATAGGTTTTCAAAATGTCGTCCCGGGTTTTGACCGCGCCGTCGGGACCGAAGGACATGAAGCTGGCGGCGAACATGCGCTTGCCGTCTTCGAGCGTCATGCCGATCACATTGCTTTGTCCGCCGGCTTCTTCCAGGGCGCGGATCTCATCGACCACCTTGCCGGAGGTGACGGTGCGACAGGCCTCCGCGCCCGCCGCTGGAACGGCTGCGGCGGCCAGGAATCCTACGGCGATCAAGGTCAAAGAATTGTGACGCGAGACCATGGGTGTTTCCCTCATGCACGCGCGTCTATCCAAGCTTGAAATGCCCGGCATGGGAAGCGCGCACCCCTCGCGTTGGCCGGTAAAAACGGGGGGTCTGTCGAAAATTACAGCACATAATTCAGCGCGATGGCAGGAGCCATCGAAGCGCGCGCATTGTGAACCGGCGCGAAGACGCGTACGCCGGCGATCACCCCGATGTTGGGCGACCAATGATATTCGATAGCCGGAGCATACCCGACAATGTCGCTATTGCGCGAATCGAGCCGTATGGGCGCGGCGCCCTGGGCGCCTTTCGTAGTGGTGGGATCGCCGTGGATATAGACGAAGTCGCACGCCAATACCCATTCCCGCGCCAGGCTATATTCCCAACCGGTTTCGACGGTTAGCTGGTTTCCCAGCATGGCATGTCCGACGAAGCTCGGATCCGTGCCATAGACGCTCATGTCTTCGACGGGCACGCGGGCCGGGAAAGTCTCCAGAATGTCAAAGCGCGTGCGCACCAACCGGCCTGTGGGCATCCACCACATCATCTGGGAATAGAGTGCAAGCGTGGTGGCGTAGCTTCCCGTTCCAAAGCCGTCGCTGGCCCGGCCGAGCCGGTCATATTCGCCGGTGGGAAGATTCTGAAGAACGGCCAGAGCGATGTCGGGTATACCCCTCTCCGCGTCCAGTGCCGACAGTGAATATTGCGCTCTGAGCGTGAGATCGCCCAGATGTGGCCCCGAACTGTCCCGACCGCTCTTCACGCTTCTCCAGGCAAAGTCCGGCGCGAACCCAACCGTGAGCTTCTCGGTCAAGCCATAGAGAATATAAGTAAGAGAATGGACGGTATCTCTGTCTCTCTCCGAGACGTCATAGAGATAAGGCTCAATCAAGATGCGGCCCTCAGGCAGACTATGCGCGGTGTAGGTCACCAACGGCCCTGTCCACCAGGCATCGGCCGGTGATTGCCGCGCGTCTTCTGCCATCGCCGTCCTAGCGCCAAAGCCACAGACGAGCGCCAGCGCGAAAACCCACGCTGTCGCATGCCACGCGTTTGCCGCCTTGACCTTGAACGCTCTGGTGCTGTTTCTAATGTTTGCTATTGCCGCCGCCATCCGATTCCATCCGTCAATCGATGGCGAAGAATTTGATCAATCTTTGGACAGCAAACAGGTTTTGCGTTATCCTGGTACCAATAATGACAGGCTTAAATTGAGCGACAGCGCTTCACGCTTTGATCCGCGCCAAAAAGAGTTCGGCGCCTTCCTGCGTTCCCGTCGCGTGCGGCTGACACCGGCGGCAGTCGGCCTGCCCGAGGGTTTTCGCCGACGAACGCCGGGACTTCGGCGCGAGGAGGTTGCCCTTCTCGCCGGCGTGGGAACGACCTGGTACACATGGCTCGAGCAAGGGCGCGAAGTGAGGCCTTCCATCGAGGCGCTCGACGCGATTGCGAAGGCCTTGCGCCTCGACCGGGCGGAGCGGCGGCACTTGTTTACCCTTGCAAATCTGCGGCTGCCGGAACCGCGGGCGGCGGGCCTTGAGCACGTCCCGGACGCGGTCATTCGCATGCTGAACAGCATGATCGATCAGCCTGCGTATGTGCTGGGCCGCCGCTGGGACATATTGGCTTGGAACGCAGCCGCAGCCGCCGTCTTTGGCGATTTCAGCCAACTGGAAGGCGACGCCCGCAATCTCATGCACATGATGTTCGCCAACCCGTACCATCGGCGACTTCTATCGGATTGGGACGACCTGGCCCCCCAAACTCTTGCCATGTTTCGCGCCGACAGCGCGCAATATGCGGGCGATCCGGATTTCGAACGCTTGATTGCGCTGCTCGAAAAGCAAAGTCCCGAATTCCGCTCCTGGTGGCCGCGCCATGACGTGATGCACCGGCCCTCGACTGTCAAACGCGTCCAACATCCATCGGCGGGTCAATTGGTATTCGAGTATATGAGGCTCGATGTCACCGACCGGCCCAGCATGCGCTTGATCATTTGCACGCCTAGCCGGGATTCGATCAAAGACGAGGTCGCGTCCCGATAGTCGTAGACGTATCGGCAAGCCGCATTTGCTGTCGCTGATTTCCGCCTGTCGCCTGACATTCAGCGCGGCGGGACTTTGTCATGACCGCCGCCGCTTCTGCGGGTACCCGAAACATGTCATATTTTCATGAGATCGGGGGATCGGATGCGCATCGCGCTCACACTTGCCTTTGCCGCGTTGAGTGTTTCGGCCGCGCCGTCGCCGCTGACGAAAAATTTGCAAGCGCCGTTTTCTGCGCTTCATCCCGCCGTCACGCTGCATCTGGGCAAGGCGGCGGATTGGGTCGAGCCCATAGATGACGCGGTGTGGGTGGGAAGTGCGGAGCCTTTCGCGGTCAACCGCATCGATCCCGCCACCAACAAGATCGTGGCGACCGTCGCGCTCCCGGGCGTTGCCTGCGCCGGATTGGCGGCGGGCTTCGGCAGTCTGTGGGTGCCGCTTTGCGCCAAGCTCAATGCGGTGGCTGAGATCGATCTGAAAACCAACAAGCTGGTGGGCGTGTTGCCCGTGCGCCCGGCGGCGGCGGAAGGCGGCATTGCGGCGGGCGGCGACAGTGTTTGGGTGGTGACGGACGCGAAAGGCGTGCTGTCGCGCATCGATCCCGCCAATGGACGCGTGCGTCAGACCATCAAGATCGCGCCCGGCTCGTTCAATCCGATTTATGCCGATGGCGTGGTGTGGGTGAGCGGGCATGACAGCGACGCAGTGACGGCGGTGGATGCGGTGTCGGGCAAGGTGCTGGGTATGATCGCGGTGGGCAAGGAGCCGCGCTTTCTCACGGCGGGCGCGGGCGCGATCTGGGTGTTGCTGCAAGGCACGGGCGAGATCGTGCGCATCGATGCGCGCGATCATAGAGTGACGGCGCGGATCGCGGCGGGGCTGGCGGGCCATGGCGGCGACATCAAGTTCGGGGCGGGCAAGGTATGGACGACTTTGATGGGCGTGCCGCTGACCGAGATCGACCCGCGCACCAACGCCATCGTGCGGCAATGGACGGGGCGGGGCGGGGATTCCCTCGCCTATGCTTTCGATTCCATCTGGCTCACCGATTACAAGGCGGGCACCGTGGCGCGCTATCCGGCGGCGGCGCTGGGGTGGCGATGACCGATCCAATCGAGCGCGTCAGAGGTCGATAGCTTTACGCGATATACTGCAAAGATGTGATCGGGATTGGCATGTTCCTGCGGTTCCCGCCGGATCGGCGGCACGGACGGGGCGTTTTAATGTGACCATCGACCGCCGGTCTTGGCAGGGGAATTGGGCGGTCGTCAAACCGAAAGGAGATCGCCATGAAATCCACTTTGCGAAGCGTGGCGGCTGTGGCGTTTGCCGTCGCCATGATCACGCCCGCGTTGGCCGCGCCACGCGCCGGCAGCCCTGTCACGGGGTCTGCGATGGGACCTTCGATGCGCGCGCCAACCGCCAGCGCGACGGGACCCAAGATGCACACGGCTTCACCGCAAGCATTGGGTCAGCCCAACCAGTCCTGCGGCAGTCTGAGCGCGCCCAACACACCGGGCAACGCGGCGATGGCGCCAGGCTCGGCTTTCAATCCGGATGGAAATGCCGGGACGCGTTATGCGGGCGAGCTGCCGCAAAACAGCCGCAACCCCGCGGCGGTGTCGCAGTATGACTCCGCTTGCGCGCATCAAACGCGTTGAGGCGGGATAAATCGCACGAACTTAGACCCTTGAGGCCCCGCCGACTCCGGTTGGCGGGGCGCTTTATGACGCTATGACGCTTGCCAGCATGCCGGATCGCAGCGTTACATGTCGCCGGTATTGGCGAGGGGCGCGCGCTGATGGCGAGAAGACGGATCGCGACATGGCTGTGGCTGTTGATGGCTGTGGCGATGATTGGCGCTGCGACGGTGCTCACAATCTATGTCACCACGGTCAATGGCCGCCTGCCGGGCCAGACCGAGCCCGTGACCGACTTCGGGCCGCCGCTGGCAAGTTTCAAGAACGGCAAGATGGAATTCGACCAGGCCGCCCTCGAGAAAATGAAGGCGGACAATGAAGCGGCTGAGAAACATCCGGACTGGCAGACTCTTGCCGTCTATGCGCGCCAGGCGGACGCGGAACTGGCCCGCAAGGTCGATGTCAAATATTTCAGCGACCGCGCGGGAGACGGCGCTTGGGTCGCCTTCAACATCCCCCAAGGGGCGGAAGCGAAGATCGTACTCAACAATGTGAAACCCGGCAGTTGCCAGGCCATCCGCGCGGAGCCCTTCGCCCGGCCCGACAGCATGGGCACGGGCGGCAAACTGCCCGTGACCGTGCGCCAATATGGCGGCGTTGTCGGCCGGACTTATTATCTGGTCGATCCGGGGCATCCCGACACCGCCTTCAGCGTGTCGTGCAAGCTCAAGAATATTTTCCGGCGGCACACCTTCACCGAGCGGAGCGCGGCTTTCGGTTTCGAAGATGCGCAGCCGGGGATGAGCGATTTCTTCACGCATCCCGGCTCCGACAGCTGGCTTCGGGGATTTGCGCCGCTGCCAAGCCTGATCGTGAATTTCAGCGGCATCGACAATGCGGATCACATCCAATTCATCGGCGGCCATCAGGACCAGAGCCTGGACGATTTCGAATTCAGCCGCGTGCTGGCGCTGGGCCAATCGGTTCACCTCACCTGGGTCGATATTGTTCTGGAGGAGTGGCGCGACATTCTTCTGGTCGTGATCGGCACGCTGGTCGGGCTGGGCGTCACCATGTTCATCGAGGCGATCCGGCCTGCGATCGATGGCCTGGACGAGCTGGCGGGCGATAGCGCCGCCGAATTTCCGGAGGGCGAGAAGCGGTCCGGCCCGTAGGGGCGGATGAAATGATCCGTCGCTAGCGTCAGCGTAGCGCGACGATCATTTCAAGCGACGAGCGCGGCGAGCCCTAGCGAGCCGCAGGAAGATCATCTCCAGGTCACTCCATTCTTGCGGCAAGATGGTAGGTTTCGATTACCTTCTCCAAATCGGCTCTGCTGATCACGACACTATGGTAGACAGCCTTAGGACGTGTGCCGAAGAGAAGCGCACTTTCCCCCTTTGCGGGATGAAGGTACTGCAATTCATCTTTTGGGATTGGATAGGACTGCCTTGAGGGCGGTTTCACTCCAATTAGGGCGACTGCGCCCTCTGTCGCTTGTACCAGCATCATGTATTTGAAAGATGTGAGACGATCTTCGGGATCGCTGGATGTTCCTACGACGATATCTAGCCAGCCGTTTTTTTCCGCATTCTCGTAGGCTAATTGAGCGGCATCTTGAATGGCTATTTCGGTGGCGGGCGCCATGGTGCCGACATTAGGGCTAACTAAAGTTGGTGGTTTCTCTTCTCGACTTGGCAGCTTGCCCCTGAGGAATTCTAGCGTTTGCTCTTCTCTGAATTTCGCAAAGGCGCGAGCGGACGGGCTTAACTCTGAATCACCATCTCTAGCCGATTCACGTAACAATCTAGTTTGCTCAGCCTGCTCTTTAATGGCTGCTGTCTGCTCGCGTGTAGCGGCAACAAGATCTGCCTGCCCGTGAAGGGCAATCACCCTTTCTCGTTCCGTTGCCCAGACTCGCCAAGTGGCAAAGTACACGCAGAAAACCGCGGCTGATGTCAGAATAACCTGTTGATATTTCTCTCCGGCAAAGACTGCAGCAATTGTGAAGGGAACGCTCGCGCTTCCACTCATAGCCTCGAGCCAACGACCACGAAAGGCTGCTATATAGTTGCGAAGAGTGGGCTTTGATAGGTCCATCGATGCACTTCGAAAAGTCAGACATCCAATTTTGCGGTATGGCCGATATGTGCGGGGCAAAGAATGCCGATAGCGAGTGCCTCCAAAAGGGCCCGCTTTCTACGGCTCGTCACGACCAAAGAACGGAAGGTACAGCGCCCTCTTAGCCAGTTGCCGTCCCGCCCCCGCTTTTCTTTCAGATAGGTTTGGGTAAACGATGAGTTGCCCGCCATATGTCCTCTCAAGCGTTGAGCAATTCCCCCTTTCGCTCTTGGAGTCATGCCGACGTGAAGGACGCGGCTATGAGGGCTATAAATCACGTATACGCCTTGTCTGGCTGGGGCTTTAATCGAAGCTCGTTTCGCAGGGAACGGCTCTCGCGAAGCTGTTAATAGCTTTTTGAGCAGTGACTCTATTGAAGTCGATTCAATGCCTCGGCGGTGGTATTTCATTGTATTCCCCCAGGGTTGCGATCCTACACGCGGGGCGAGGGGGATTCCAAGACGGCGCGATGGGTCAGGGCGAAGCGGTTGGCGGAGCTGCAGGTGGTGGGTGGGCCGGGGAATGTCGGCTTGCCCTAACGAAAGAGAAATCAGACAGCTAGGCGGTATGGGGACATGCAAGGATCATTGGCAGAAGCGGCACGAGACACGGTGGTTGGTAATGCAAAGTAACGCTTTTTCATGCAACCAGGTTCGCGATATAACAAGATAATTCGAACGCTGGGCTAGCCGCGTTGATTCGCCTACTTTAGTGCGTGGCGTTTGACGCCATTGCGATTCAACTCTCCCCGCTCCCCACCACGCGGTGGATGGAGACGATGTCGTCGTTGCGCACGTCGAATTTGCGCGCCGGATTGAACTGCTCCAGCACGGTCTTGGACGCGGTGCGCTTGATCAGCCGCTTCACCACCGCCTTGGGCGTGTCGCCTTCATGTTCGGGGCGGATCTGCACCAGCACAAAGCTTCCCGCCGTCACCGGCTTTCCCGGATGCACGAACACCAGCTCGCCTTCGTAATAGCGCGGCTCCATCGAGGTGCCCACCGCATAGACGGCATAGGCATTGGGCGCGCCCTGAAGGCCCGAGGGCGTGGGCACCGTGTCGATCACATCGCCGTTCCACATCGACCAGCCGTCCGGTCCGCATTCCGCCATGCCCAGCACGCGCAGTTGTGAGGGATGCGCGCCGCGGATGGGCGCCAGATGCGCTTCCCCGCCCGCAACCGAAGCGGCGCCCGCGCCCGCCTTCAGCGTGTGGTCGCCCCGCGTCAGCCATTCCAGCGACACGCCCAAGGCATCGGCCAGCGCGGGCAGATGCTTGGAGTGCGTGGTCTGGCCCGACACCAGATTGTGCACCGTCTGCTGCGTCACCGGCTGATCGGGGGTTGAGGCCTGGCGCGCCAGCCCCGGCTGGTTCAGCCGCGCGCGGCTCATGGCTTCCGCCAGGCGTTTGGCAAGTGTGTCCATGGGGGGACTATACAACATTATTTGTGGGTTTGTAGACAATTTGATTTGTTGACTGATACAAGAAAAATTGTAAACCTGCCGCCCAACCAGAAAAGCAACCGGGGAGGCGGGCGTGACTTACTTCAGGATCCGGCTTTCCGGACAGCGGCCACAGCGGCGGCAGAAATCGGCCAGGTTTTCCTGGGCTTGCCGCCGTTCGGCGATCAAAAGCCGCGCGTTGTCGGGGAGGCCGTCCCAGTCCTCAAACCCCCGCCCGTCATGGGTCGCTAGGAACCGGCGCATCGGGCCGACCAGCGATGTCCGGCAGGCCTCGGCATCGGCGAATTCCGGCCGCGTCGCCAGATACGCGAAGACCAGTTCGCGCATGATTCTATCCGGGCCTCACAAGCCCCGCGCCAGGCGGCAGCGGCCGCATTGCCGGCAATTATTTTCCAGGAACAGAACCGCGTCTCGCCGTTCCGCCACCAGCGGGCCGACGCCATTGTCGGGAATCTGGGCGCGCAGCTCCGTCAACACCGCACCCAAGCCGAACTTGCGACATGCCTTCGATCCCGCCAGCGCCGGCAACACGCGCAGCAGTGCCAACAACACAATCACCATCGATCCCGGCGCCATGCGTTCCCCACATGTTTTTTGCGGCGGCATCATTGCCCTCGGATTACAGCGCATACAACCGATGAGTTGTAAGGGTGCTCGCGCAAAGTTCCCGCGCCTGTGGAGCGTTTGGCCCGCGCTTGATTCAAATTATTCCCATGCCGGTTTTGCGCGGAGCGCTGCCGCATGACGGAAGATTCACAATATGGCGCAAGCGGGAGTGCAAAGCGATGAACGCGATAGCACCCGGCCAGCTGGTTCTCGGCGTAATCATCATCGCGTGTCTCTTTGCGATGTGGGCAGCGGCTGATCATCGCCCCCCACTGTCTCTTTCGCGCAAGCGCTCAGAGACACCTCCCCCCGCCAGCGGCTTCGCCGCGCAGGGGGAGAAAGCCGAACCACGCGGCGATACCGAAAATAAGGAGAGCAAATAATGCGATTCAATCTGGATGTGCCGGTGGAGAAGAGGAGCCTGAAAGCGAAGGACGCGATCCGTCTCGACCTGGAATTTCCCCCGCCGATGGAAGCCCGCGAAGCGCAGGCCGATTGGCAGGCGCGGTCCGGCGCGGTGCTGGCCTCGCTGAAGCCGGGGCGGATGGCGGGCCCGGTCAAGCTCACACTTCTTTATGAGGAGCGGGCAGGGCGGCGCGACCTGGAACATCTGATCCGGCCGGTGGTGGCGCTCATCGTCCGCCATGCCCTGATCGACAGCGATCATCGCGCCACTTTGCGCGAAGTGCATGCGGGCTGGGCGGCGGTGCGCGGGCTGCGCGTGACGATCGAACCGGCGCGCGAGTTCTATGCCCTATGACTTACAGTATTAGAGACGTCGAAGCCGCCGTCGCCGCGCGCGCTACTCCATGACGCGCGATCAAATGAGAGGTTTGAACCGCGCCCGCATCGTCGCCCGGCCGCGCCAGATCGCCATGTTCCTGGCGCGCGAAATGACGGGCCTGTCGTTGCCCCGCATCGGCGCACATTTCTGCCGCGACCACACCACCGTGCTCTGTGCCATCCACCGCATCCGGGGCCTGATGGAGAAAGACCCGCGCATCGCCCGCGAAGTGGAAGGCTGCCGCGAATTGATCGGGCGCCGCGAACCCTGGCGGGCAAAAGCGGCGCGCGCGCTGGCTGAGACGATAGCCGCGGGGCCATAGATGAACCACGCCTATCGCATCCGCAATTGGCAGAAATACCAGCATTATAAGGAGCGCAATCCGCCCTGGATCAAACTCCATGTCGAGCTGTTGGCTAGCGAGGAGTGGGTCTTGCTTGCCGATGCCAGCAAGTTGCTCGCCATCGTGTGCATGATGATCGCGGCGAAAGATCATGGATGCATCACCGACAATGCCGATTTCATTCGCCGGGTTGCCTATCTGGAAGCCACGCCTGACCTCAAGCCGCTCATTGCGTGCGGCTTCCTTGAGCCGATCGCGGGTGCTTGCGCAGAGAAGTTCCTGCAAGCGGATGCTAGACCAGAGAAAGAGTCAGAGACAGAGAAAGAGACAGAAACGGATTCGTCCGCTGACGCGGACGCGTCGCCGCCGGCTTTAAGATCGGGAAAGAAGATTTATCCGGAGGATTTCGAAGCCTTCTGGCAGGGCTATCCCGTCGATCCCTTGATGTCCAAATCCAAGGCGCTGGAGAAATGGCGCCGGCTCACGGCGGAGGATCGGGCGGCGGCGATGCGCGCGCTGCCCGCCTTTCGCGTCCATTGCAGCAAGGATCCCACTTATCGCCCCGTGCATGCGGAACGGTTTTTGTCGCAGCGCCGCTTCGACGGCTTCAATGCCCATCAAGACAAGCAAAAACCGGCGGCGGGCGATGATGCGGGGCTGAAGGCGGAATGGGGCGGGCGTGCCGCGCCGCTGGTCGATGCGATCGGGGCGGCGAAATTCCAGGCCTGGTTTTCCGGCAGCCGGTTCGAGGCGGGCCCGCCGGCCGCGATCCTGGTGGAAAAGCCTTTCGCGGCGGAATGGATCGCGCGGCATTTCATGAGCGATCTCAGGCGGCTGTTTGGCGATGTGGAAATCAAATCATGAAGAAACGAAACATCGAAGAAGACGAAAACCGCGTCGAGACGCCGGCCAAGGTCGGGCCCATGCATGCCTGCGACCGCACGCTGTCGGTGGCGGCGGGCGCGCCCAAGGGCTTTCGCCGCATCGACCGGCTGCAATGGCTGGCCGATCACGGCGCCATCGGCGATCACCAGCTGTTCGCGGGGCGCAGGCTGCAACAGGATTGGCAGCTCTCCAAGATCGAGACGGCGTCGCGGATGAATTTCGACACCCGCGGCTCGGGCACACCGGGCATGCTGTCGGACGTGAAGCTGGATGCGGGCAGGCGGGTATCGGCGGCGCTGACGGTCTTGCCGCGCGAGCTTCGCCACATGACCGAGCTGTTCCTGATGCCGGAGGATCATCCCTTCTCGCTGGAGCGCGTGGCCGCGATGGTGAAAGAGGATCGCCGCGCCGCCGCCTTCGGCATTCGAATAGCGTTGAGTTTGTTGGCCAAGCACTACGGCTATGTGACTTAAGCCATGTGCCAGCCGCGAGACGAAAAACGCTCCACGATCTCAAACTATGAAAGCACCACAACCACGACCGACGTATCGGTTGTAAGAGTTCGACTGTGCAAGTGCGGTAGGGGGCCTTGGCGCAAAGGGCAACGGAATTGCTTGTTCTGTAACCGCGAAGCAAACAGGAAGTATCGGGAAAGCCTCGCTTCGGGCCAATTGCTTGACCAATGGCGTACATGATACGTGCCCGCAAAAACAGCATTAGTTTTCAGAAACTGCTTGCGGTCACATTTCAAATTTTGCCTAATCCCCGAATCAGCAGGGCGAAGGGCGATAGAAGTGATGACTGTGTCCAACAACCTTGTTAAGGCGGAGGTGGGCCAAATCACGGCTGGCGCAAAGCTGCTGTTACGCTGGGCCGGTAGCAAGCGTAAACAGATTTCGCGTCTTGCTGCCTTCTGGAAACCTGAGCATGAACGCTATGTCGAGCCATTCGTGGGCTCCGCTTGCCTCTTTTTTTCGCTTGCGCCGCAACGAGCTTTGCTCGGTGATCTAAATCATGAACTTATCGAACTTTACGAAGTAATAAAAAGCACTCCGGAGCGGCTGCACATACGACTGGCGCGGATTAAACGCGATGGCGAGACCTATATGCGTTGGCGCAAGATCGATCCGGCTCGCCTCGATAGGGAAACGCGCGCGCTGCGGTTTCTATATTTAAACCGAAATTGCTTTAACGGAATCTATCGGACCAATTTGTCCGGGCAGTTCAACGTTCCCATGGGGAAGAAGCTCGGACCATATCCGACGAGATCAGATTTTATGAAGTGCGCCGACTTGCTCAACAACGCCCGGCTATTTGCGGGCGACTTTGAGCGCACCATTAAGTCGGTAAAGGAAGGTGATTTTGTCTATTTGGATCCTCCGTATGCAGTACGTTCGCGGAGGGTATTTCGCGAATACGACAAACACTCTTTCGATACAACAGATATCGAGCGCTTTTCACATGGTCTAACATCCATTGCAGATCGGGGCGCTGACTTCCTTGTCTCTTATGCTGATTGCTCAGAAGCGCGCGCAATCGCGCGCGCCTGGAATTCAGTTCGCCTACCGGTAAAACGCCATGTGGCGGGCTTTGCCGGAGCAAGGAAGAATGCCTACGAGTGGCTAATCACAAATATGCAAATACCGGGAAGATAGGCGACTGGCAAAGCTGAATCATTTTGGCCCGGTTCGATAAGGTGAACGTCCATGGCTGCTACAGTTGAGCTTCTCAATCCGCGCCATATCGAAAAGAATAAGTCCAATCCTCGTTTGATATTTCGAGAAGACGAGCTAACGGCACTCGCGGACAGCATTAGAGATCAAGGTATTCTTGTTCCCCTGACCGTTTACAAGCAGCGGGACAAATACGTCTTGCTCGATGGAGAGCGCCGTTGGCGATGCGCGGTTCGGCTGGGGCTGAACAAAGTCCCCGCGATCGTTCAAGAAAAGCCGGATCCCGTCACGAACATCATGATGATGTTCGCTATTCACAATGCCCGAAGAGATTGGGATCCGCTACCTACGGCGATGAAGCTGGAGGAGCTCGAAAAGAAACTTACATCTCCAGGTGGGAGGCCTCCAACTGTTAGAAAACTGGCTGCAGCGGCTTCTATGTCACCAGGTGAAGTGAGGCGCCTAAAGAAAATCATGAATATTCCGCCTGAGCTGCGCGCAGAGCTTCTGGAAGAATTGGAAAAACCAAAGGCGGATCAGCGCATCACAGTAGATCATGCCATTGAAGCCCTGGATGGCGCCGAGCGGCTGGCGAAGGAAGCTATATGTGTTATTGGTTGAGAAGTTGGACTTCAACGAAATCCGCAATTGGCATCGATATTGCCAATCTTGCTCAAGTGACACGAGGATGGCCGTTTGTGTTTTCGATGGGCATTTATTGGCGCAGGCTGAGGTTGCGAAAATGGATGCCTTTGGTGCTGGTCTGGTATTTATGCTGCCAGAAGGCTTTCGTTGGAGCGTTCAGCCGAGAGATCTGGCGTTTCACGCTCAGTTGCCCGATCGAACTCAATTGAGTCCCAAGGTCAGAAGCCTGTTGGGAGAAGCGTTAGATAGATTTGAACAGCACGACTGGCGAACTGGCTTCGAGAATGCCTGTCTGGTTATTGAGGACGAAAGTCGGAAATATCTCCTGCGAAACGTTGACCAGGGACGGGTTAAATATGTGAAAAATTCTCGCGTAATTTCACCGACTAGCGCTCAGATTCGGAAAATGACGTTGGGCGCATTGCGGCTGGTCTTCTGCAATCTTCATCGCCAGAATCAATTGGAAGCGAAGATTTGCGCAGCTCTCGACGCGTTGAATCCAGAACGGGTAGCACGTATTCACAATGCCAGAAATTCGTCGACCGAGAGAAGGCTCCGGCATCAGGTGGGTGTTCAAATGTGGACGATAATCAATGCGCTTGGTGTCTTAATGGCGGGCTAGGTCGCTAGCTGCCTGCACTTCGCTTAATGGCCTCCGCCCACGCGGCAAAGCGGGCCATGAAGTTGGCGCCATAGAGCATGGAAGACGCTCGCGGACGGGTTCCGGCCCTTGGCGCGAAGCGGTGAAAGGAGCTTACTCAGGCACTGTTCGTTATCCGAATAGTCTTTAGGAGTTCGCGCCATGCGCACACTTATATTTGCGGCCATGTTTGCGTCGCTGATGGTTCCCGCCATCGCCCAGACTAGCCCCTCTGGAATGGCAGCCGATCAGGCCGAAAACAATGCGGTCACGGGCAACAGCAAAGATAGCCTGGGACAGAGGAACACCAACTCCAAAACCATCGCATCGCAACGGCGCCACGCCATGGGCCGGCCGGATGGCGATGAGCCGCCGGCGGCGGGCGACATGCCCAACGCGACCAGCGGTGCGATGGATCTCCGGCCCCAAGGTTCCGGCCCGACGTCGGGGCGCTAGCAGCCCCACGATGATGGCCATCAAAAACAGCAGAGTCCTTTTCGTCGCCGGCTTTGGACCGATTGTCGGCGACGGGGCGGCAAGCCTCAAACTCTACCGCGACAGTTTGGGCATCGCATTCAAGGAAGAGAAAGGGAATTACTTTCATACCGAAGCGCTGGCGGGCGTAAAGACATTCGCGCTGTGGCCGCTTTCGGGCGCGGCGCAATCCTGTTTTGGAAGCGAACGCTGGCCTGAGAACATTCCCGTTCCGCAAGCCTGGTTGGAGTTCGATGTTGATAGCGTGGAGCGCGCGACCGCCGAACTCGAAGCGCGCGGATATCGCATGCTGGTCAAGAACAGGACGGAGCCTTGGGGTCAAACGGTCAGCCGCCTCCTATCCCCCGAAGGCCTGCTGGTGGGGATCACTTTCACCCCAGCGCTCCGGGACCAAAAATGACCATCCGCTTCGTGCCTGACGATGTGCTTTTGGCGGACCCTCGATAGCCAAGTGGAAGTTGGCTAGGAAGGCGGTGAGGAATTTTTAGCCTCGCCGCTGGTGAGTTTGTATAATGTCTTAATGCCTTAATTCGTTGGCGGCGGCTCCGCCCATATTGCGAGACTTGCGGGGGAAAATGAAGATCGACGCAATCCTGGTCGCGGCCGTCATGGCGTTGAGCATGCCCGCTCCGGCTTTGGCCGCGTACAGAATCGTGGACCGGATCAAGGTGCCCGACGGCAATTTCGATTATGCCACCTTCGATCCGACAACCGGCCATGTCTTCATGCCGCGCGGCGCGTTCACCACGGTCATAGACGCCAAGAGCGGACAGGTATCCACATTTTCCGACGGCGCGGCCGATCACATCGCTTTGCCGATCCCCGATACGAATGTCCTGATTTTGACTGAGCGCAATGGCGCGATCCGCATTCTCGACAAAATTAGCGGGAAAATCGTCAAGGACTTGGCCGGCGAAAAGAACCCCAACTCGGCCGCCTACGACCCCGTCACCAAACTGACCTTTGTGATGAACAAAGACAGCGGCACGGCGACAATCGTGGACGCGAAGGCGGGCCAAGCCGTTGGGCGCATCCCGGTATCGCCCAACACGCTCGAATTTCCCGTCGCCGACGGGGCGGGCATGATTTTCGACAATATCGAAACGACCGGAGAGATCGCGGTCATCGATGCCAGGCTTCGCAAGGTGGTGCGCGTCATCAAGTTGAG
Source organism: Rhizomicrobium sp. (assembly GCA_035605955.1). Classification (GTDB taxonomy): domain Bacteria; phylum Pseudomonadota; class Alphaproteobacteria; order Micropepsales; family Micropepsaceae; genus Rhizomicrobium. Next base: position 25 of record DATNGI010000008.1, on the reverse strand, counting down.
CGGCTGCGAGGAACCGTCGGGGCTT
>DATNGI010000007.1:0-17488 GCA_035605955.1 Rhizomicrobium sp. | reverse complement strand
CTTTTATCGCGACGCGAAGACCTTCACCGCCGCAAAAGCCTGGGGCGCTCGCGACATCGCCGAGATCGAGGGCGCCAGTGTGCGTCTGCATTGGACCGACCAGCCCTATGTCTGGCACGTCAATGACGGCAAGGAAGTCTTTGTCGTGCTGGATGGGGCGGTGGACATGCATTATCGCACCAACGACACGGAAAAGGTTCAACGTCTGGAAGCCGGCGACATCATGGCCGCCGAAGCCGGCGACGAACATGTCGCCCATCCTGTCGGTGAGGCGCGGATTCTGGTAGTGGAGAAGAAGGGCAGCGTCTGAGGGCATCCTGCGGCGCGTGAAAACAGGGAGAGGGCAATGGCACGGGTAGCGATTGTAACGGGCGGCACGCGCGGCATCGGCGAAGCCATCTCGGTGGCATTGAAAAATGCGGGTTACAAGGTGGCCGCCAATTATGCGGGCAATGACGAGCGCGCCAAAGCCTTCAGCGACCGCACCGGCATCGCCGCTTTTCGCTGGGACGTGTCGTCTTTCGAGGATTGCGTCGCTGGCGTCGGTAAGGTGGAAGCGGCACTCGGTCCCGTCGAGGTGATCGTCAACAATGCCGGCATCACCCGCGATGCCACGATGAAAAAAATGAACCGCCAAGCCTGGGAAGAGGTGCTGGATACCAATCTCGGCGGCTGTTTCAACATGTGCAAAGCGGCGTGGGACGGCATGCTGAACCGGGGCTTCGGCCGGGTGGTCAATATCGGCTCTATCAATGGCCAGGCCGGACAATATGGCCAAGTCAATTACGCCGCCGCCAAGTCCGGCATCCACGGCTTCACCAAGGCCTTGTCGCAGGAAGGCGCGGCCAAGGGCATTACCGTGAACGCCATTGCCCCCGGTTATATCGACACCGACATGGTGGCTGCCGTGCCTGCCGATGTGCTGGAAAAGATCGTGGCCCGCATCCCCGTCAAGCGCCTGGGCCAGGCGCATGAAATTGCCCGGGGCGTGCTCTTCCTGGTGGCCGACGATGCCGGGTTTATCACCGGATCGACCGTTTCAATTAACGGCGGTCAGCATATGTACTGAGAGGAGCGGCGCGCAAAGCGCGTGAGCAGGTCCGGTGGACCTGCGAAAGCGACGAGCGCCGCGAGCTTGAGCGAGCGGCCGCGGCAGCCGGCTCGATGCTTGATCAAATTTCACGCGCGGCGATTTCGTGCTAGTTGCGCATCCATGATCGTCTCCCTCACCGCCGAAAAGCTCGCCTGCGCGCGTGGAGAAAGGCGGGTTTTTTCCGGCCTCGAATTCGAAGTCCGTGCCGGCGAGGCGCTGGTGGTGGAAGGCGCCAATGGTGCGGGCAAGACTTCGCTGCTTCGGTTGATCGCGGGATTTCTCGCGCCCGCTTCGGGCAGCGTGACCTTGAGCCTGGACACCGGCGCGCTCAGCGATGGCGAAGAGCGCAGCCGCCATATCGGCTGGTTGGGTCACCAGGACGGCATCAAGCCGCAAATGGCGGCGAGCGAGCAGTTGGAATTCTATGCCCGCCTCTATGGCGCAACCGCGCCCGTTGCCCCGGCCTTGGAGCGGGTGGGGCTTTTGCGTCAACGCAATTTTCCCTGCCGCTACCTTTCGGCCGGCCAAAGAAAGCGGCTGGGGCTGGCGCGCTTGATTTTGTCGAACCGTCCGTTGTGGCTGCTGGACGAGCCTTTCGCCGCCCTGGACAGCGCCGGGCGCACGCTTGCTGCGGACCTGATGCGCGCCCATTGTGCGGCGGGCGGCATTGTGGTCGCCGCCACCCATGATCCGCTGGGCCTGGATGCGCGGCTCCTGCGGCTGGAGGCGGCATGAGCGGCCCCTTCGCAAGCCTTGTGCTGCGCGACTTGAAACTCGCGGCCCGCTCCGGCGGCAGCGCGGCTCTAGCGCTTGCTTTCTTCGCCTTGGTCGCGACATTGGTGCCCTTGGGTGTAGGCGCCGATCTCAAGCTCCTGGCGCGTATCGCGGGCGGTGTCTTGTGGGTAGGCGCGGTCTTGGCGGCGCTGCTGTCGCTGGACCGGCTCTATCAAGGCGATTTCGACGATGGCAGTTTGGAATTGATCGCGCTGTCGCCTTTGTCGCTGGAGCAGGTGGCGCTGGCCAAGCTTTTCGCCCATTGGATTTCCACCGGCCTGCCGCTCACACTGCTGTCGCCGCTTCTGGCGGTGCTGTTCGGCCTTCCCGCGCCCGCCATGCTGGCCCTGTTCGTATCGCTGCTGATTGGCACGCCGGCGGTCAGCGCCATCGGCGCCATCGGGGCGAGCCTAACGCTGTCGCTCAAGCGGGGCGGCCTGATCCTGCCCTTGATCGTGCTGCCGCTTCTGGTTCCGGCAGTGATCTTTGGCGCGGGCGCGGTCACGTCGGTGCTGGATCACCTTTCCAACGGCGCCTTGGGCCTTCTGGCCGGTTTCGCGGCCGCTTCCGTGTTATTGTCGCCTTTCGCGGCTGCGGCATGCGTGCGGTTGAATCTCGCAGGGTAGAAATCCGGGAAAAGAGCTAAACCAGCGCCATGTTCCGCTATGCCAATCCCGCGATCTTCATGGGCCTGTCGGGCGTGCTGCTGCCATGGGTCTCCGGCGCGGCGGCCATCGCACTGACCGCAGGGCTCTGGCTCGGCTTTCATGTGCCTCCCGACTACCAGCAGGGCATGACCGTGACGATCATGTTCGTGCATGTGCCCGCCGCCATCGTGGCGGAAACCGCCTATGGCCTGATCGCCGTCGCGTCCTTGTTCTCGCTGGTGTGGCGCCATCCCCTGGCCGACACGGCGGCGCGGGCGGCGGCGCCTCTGGGCGCGGTCTTCACGGCGCTGGGCCTGATCACGGGCTCTCTCTGGGGCCGGCCCATGTGGGGTGCCTATTGGGTGTGGGATGCGCGGCTCACCAGCTTCTTGCTGCTGTTCTTTCTCTATCTCGGCTACATCGCGCTTTGGAATGCGATCGAGGATGAGGTCCGTGCGGCGCGCGCCGCGGCCATTCTGGCCTTGGTGGGTGCGGTCAATCTTCCCATCATCAAATTCTCGGTCGATTGGTGGAACACGCTGCACCAGGGCGAAAGCATCCTTTCCGGCCAGATCGCGCCGGTCTTTCTGTGGCCGCTTCTGACCATGGCGCTGGGCTATATGCTTCTGTTCACCGCGCTCTGGATGGTGCGCGTGCGCACCGGGATCGTGGACCGGCGGGCCAAGAGCCTGATGCAGAGAGAGGCATGAGCGGGTTCTTTGTCATGGGCGGCTATGCCGCCTTCATCTGGCCGGCTTATGCGATTTCGGCTTTGGCGCTGGTGGCGATGGTCTGGCAATGTCTGGCCGCCTGGCGCGCCGCGCGCAAGCGGCTGGAAGAGCTCGAGCGCGACCGCCCATGAAACGCTGGTTCTATGCCCTGCCGGTGATCGGCTTCCTGGTCCTGGCCTATTTCCTGTTCCACAGCCTGTTCGGCCAGCCGCCGGATCTTTTGCCCTCGGCTTTGATCGACAAGCCGGCGCCGGCTTTCGCATTGGCTGCGATCGACGACCAGACGCCGGGTTTCACCCGCGCCGATCTGGCATCCGGTCATGTCACGGTGGTCAATTTCTTCGCCAGCTGGTGCGTGCCCTGCCGCGCGGAGAGCCCGCAATTGCTGGCGCTGTCGAAGATGCCCGGCATCACGCTTTATGGCATCGACTATGAAGAGCGCCAGCCGGGCGCCGGCCGCGCCTTTCTCGACCAGCACGGTAATCCCTTTTCGCGCATCGTCACGGATCCGCACGGCGCGGCGGGCATCAATTGGGGCGTGTACGGAGTACCCGAGACCTATGTGGTGGACGGCAAGGGCGTGGTGCGTTTCAAGCTGGTGGGCCAGCTCACGGCGGGCGCCCTGACGGGCCAGCTGCTGCCCGAGATCGAAAAGGCCAGAAGCGCTTCCTAGGGGCCGGGTCTTAAGCGATTTCTAACCCTGTTTTCCTAGTCTGGCGGTCATGCAAATTAACGCCGCCACACTTCTGGCCAGCCAGCAATTGACCCCAGCCCAGGCCAAGCCTGCGCCCGGCTTTGCAGCAGCCCTGGAAAAGAGCGAGAGCTTCGCGCCCTTGCCGCTGAAACAAATGGCGCCTACGGACGAAACCGCGCCGACCGCGCCTCCAGCTCCGGCCGCGGCAGCCCGTTTGGGCAGTACGCTGGACATAAAAATCTAGGGTTTAGAACCGCTTGCCGCTGCGGCGCCCGACCTCAAATAGCGAAGCGATAGGCCATTAAAAAAGCCCGCCGCCTCACCAATTCCCGGTCGCTAGAACCGCTTCCCGTTGCGGCGGGCCACTTTGTGGATTTTGGCCGTGCCATTGGTGGCATAGGCCTCGGCGGCCGACGCGATCTGGGAGAGGGACTTTACGAACTTCAGCCGCTCCGGCGCGGGCAGGGCGTCCAAGAGCGCGCGTTCGGCCCGGTCAGCGGCATTGCGCGCGCCCCGCAGCGCCTTGCGGCCGGAGGGTGAGATCGCGATGGCGTTGGCGCGCTGATCTTCTTCCGTGCGCTCGCGCGAAAGCAGACCGCGCTCCAGCATCCGGCGCACCATCTCCGCCAAGGTCGAACGATCGATGCCGGTGATCTCCACCAGCGTGGTCTGGCTTGCGCCTTCGTTATGCTCGAGCGCGCAGAGGAGCGTGAATTGCTGTTTGGTCAGTTCGCGCGAGCCGGCTTCGCGCGCATAAAGGTCGCCATAGAATTGCTGACAGCGGCGGATCAGATGCGAGGGCGCTTCGGATAACTCGAAACCTCCATTCGCCTTGCGCTGACCCTTCAACATTCAGAACCCCCCAGAACAACGCGGACGAAGATCGGATCGCAGCGACGACAAATGGCCAGAGCCGAGAGATGAGACGCGCACTAAACAGCAATGTGCGGCCGTGCGCCAGTCTTAAAAAATATTTGCGCGCACGAGTCCATCGTATTTTTGCGTATGCGCGTTACTTTGTTTCCGGCTTGGCGACGATATCGCGCTTGGACTTTTCGCTATCATATTGCCAAGTCTCGAAAAGACACAAAGCGTTGTATGTATGCCACGCGCGCACATATCTGTTGCGGCCTAGCAGATGACGTCCGCTCAATGTTCCGGATCGTTGTGATGTTTGAGCAGGAACGGGGTTTGTGCCAGGGCGAACAAAAATATCAGGCCGATGATGCCCCAGACCTTGAAGCTGACCCAGGTCGCGGTCGTGGTGTTGCGCCAGACCGCCTCGTTCAGCGCCGCCAGGGTCAGGAAGAAAATCCCCCAGCGCAATGTCAGACCGCGCCAACCTTTTTCCGTCAGGTCGAAGGCATCGGCGAAAACATATTTGATGAAGAGCCGATTGAAGCGCAGTCCCACCAGAAGCGTCGCGCCGAAGATGGTGTAGAGAATGGTGAGCTTCACTTTGATGAAGACATCATTGTGCAGATAGAGCGTGAGCCCGCCGAAGATCATCACCAGGACGGCGGTGACGAGCGGAATGGGTGACAGTTTTTTCTCCAGCCGCCAGCTGATCGCGAGCGACGTTAGAATAGCGATCATGAATACGCCGGTGGCGGTGAAGATGCCCGCATATTGAAAAGCCGCGAAGAAAAGAATGAGCGGCCCCAGATCGAGCAGGAGCCGCCGGAGCTGGGGATTCATGCTGTTCCTATAAGGGCTTGTGCAAAGGGCTCGGCGTCGAAACTTTGCAGATCGGCCTCGCCTTCGCCCACGCCGATGAAGTGCACGGGCAGGGGGAAGCGGGCGGCCAGCGCGACCAGGATGCCGCCTTTGGCGGTGCCGTCTAATTTGGTCATGATCAATCCGGTCAGCGGCACTGTCGCCTTGAAGGCCTCGACTTGGGTCAAAACATTTTGACCCGTGGTGGCGTCCAAGACCAACAGCACGGCATGCGGCGCGCTCGCATCGCGCTTCTTGAGCACGCGCGCGATCTTCTCCAACTCCGCCATCAACCCGCTCTTGTTCGCCAAGCGTCCTGCCGTGTCGATCAGCAGAATATCGGCATTCTCTTTCTGCGCCCGTTCCAGCGCCTCGAAGGCTAGTCCCGCCGCATCGCCGCCCGCCTTGCCGGCGACAAACCCCGCCCCGGCCCGCTTGGCCCAGACGCCCAGCTGTTCGATGGCGGCGGCGCGGAAAGTGTCGCCAGCGGCCAGCACAACCTTGTGGCCTTCGCCGGCCAGGCGGCGGGCCAGCTTGCCGATGGTTGTGGTCTTGCCCGTGCCATTGACCCCCGCCACCAGGATCACGAAAGGCCGCTTGCCGCTATCGATCGTCAATGGCTGCTGCAGCGGCTTCAGGGTGGCGGCGATCTCACGGGCCAGGATAGCGCGCACCTCGGCATCGGTGATTTCGCTGTCATAGCGGTTCTTGGCCACGGCGGCTGCCAGGCGCTTGGCCTCGGTCACGCCCATGTCCGCCCGGATCAAAACCTCCTCAAGGCCCGCCACCGTCTCGGCATCCAACTTCTTCTTGGTGAAGAGGCCCCCAATATTGCCGGCTAGACTGGCGCTGGATTTGGCCAGGCCCTGTTTCAAGCGCGCGAACAGGCCGGTCTCTTCCGGCGGCGCTTCGCCGAATGTTCTCATGCCGTATGCCGCCCGACAAGCCTTGTGCCATCCGTCCCCGTCACCAGCACCGGCACGATGGATCCCGGCATTGCGGCGCCTTCGAACGCAACCGGGGCGAAGCATTCGCTGTGGCCGAAGCCCGGCTTTTCCACCAGCACTATGCGGGTCGCGCCGGTCAAAGCGCTGAAGCGTGTCATGCGCGCCTGATCGCCTTTGGCGCGCAGCCTGCGCCCACGCTCTTTGGCTACGCCTGAGCCCAGCTGCGGCATGCGCGCCGCCGGGGTGCCCGCCCGGGGCGAAAAGGGAAAGACATGCAATTGCGTCAGTCCGGCCTCATCCACCAGCTTCAGACTGTTCTCGAACATGGCTTCGTCTTCGGTGGGAAAGCCGGCGATCAGATCGGCGCCGAAAGCCGCATCGGGGCGAAGCCGGCGCACCGTGTCGCAGAACGCGATCGTGTCGGCGCGGCTGTGGCGGCGCTTCATGCGCTTCAAGATCAGATCGTCTCCCGACTGGGCGGAAAGGTGGAAGTGGGGCATCAGCCGCTCCTCTTCCGCAATGGCCTGCATCAAATGTGAATCCGCCTCAATCGAGTCGATGGACGAAAGCCTGAGGCGTTTCAGGGCCGGCACCAGCTTCAAGAGCTTGGCGACCAGCTGGCCCAGACTGGGCCCGCCCGGCAGGTCGGCACCATAAGAGGTCAGATCGACGCCCGTCAGCACGATTTCGGCAAAGCCGTTTTCGGTCAGGCGCCGTGCCTCTTCCACCACCGCGCCCATGGGCACGGAACGAGAATTGCCGCGGCCGTAAGGAATGATGCAGAAGGTGCAGCGATGGTCGCAACCATTCTGTACCTGCAGGAAGGCGCGGGTGCGGCCTTCGAAATGATCCACCATCTGGGGCGCGGTCTCGCGCACACTCATGATGTCATTGACCTTGATCCGTTCGGCCCGGCCTTGACCGAAATCGGCATAAGCCGCCGCTGTCAGTTTTTCCTGATTGCCCAGGACCTGCGCCACTTCCGGCATGGCGGCATAGGTCTCCGGCTCGGTTTGGGCGGCGCAGCCGGTGACGATGATACGAACATCAGGCCTTTCGCGTTTCAGCTTGCGGATGGCTTGGCGTGATTGGCGCACGGCTTCGGCGGTAACGGCGCAAGTATTGACCACCACGGCATCCTGCAACTGCGCCTCTTGCGCGCGCGCCTTGATCGCCTCGCTTTCATAGGCGTTGAGGCGGCAGCCGAAGGTGACGACGTCAATGGCCATACGCGTCCAGGTCGATCTCGCCCAGGAAAACCGTTTTGCCGGGGCCGGTCATCAAAACATGGCCGTCTGCTTCCCGCCATTCCACAATCAGCTTGCCGCCATCCAATTCGACCTCCACCTTGCGTTCCGCCAGGCCCTTCCTCATGGCGGCCACGGCGGTGGCGCAGGCGCCCGTGCCGCAGGCTAGGGTCACACCTATACCCCGTTCCCACACCCGCATGCGGATATGGCGGGGATCATGCACGTGAGCGAATTCGACATTGATGCGGGTGGGAAACAGGGCATGGGTCTCCAGCTTGGGGCCCAGTTCCGTCACGGGTGCATGCTCGGCATCCTCCACGAACAGGATGCAATGGGGATTGCCCATCAAGACCGCGGTGGCGGCGATGTCGCGGCTGTCGACGGGAATGGAAAGCGCCGATGTATCCGCCGCCTCGGCCAAGGGAATGTCGCGCCAGTCGAATTTGGGGATACCCACATCGACGGTGACAAAGCCGTGTCCGGCGTCTGTGCCGATTAGCATGCCGCCCTTGCTGTCCAGCTTGACGCGGGCGAGGCCCCGCTCATCCATCAAAAGCCGCGCCACGCAGCGCGTGGCATTGCCGCAGGATTCCACTTCGCCGCCGTCGGCATTGAAGAAACGTAAGCGCGCATCCACCTGGGCGTCGCCCGGCGTGATCAAAACCAGGGTGTCGCAGCCCACGCCGAAATGGCGGTCGGCGATGGCTTTTGCCCGCGACGATGTCATGGGAATGGCCTGCTGACGGGCGTCGAACACGACAAAATCGTTGCCCAGGCCCTGCATTTTGCGAAAGGGGATCATGGGGCCGCCTTATAGGGGGCGCGCACGGCTTTTGCCATTGCCCCAAGGGGCCAAAATTCGCAAAGCTGTCCGTCCCCAATGGGAGCCGCCATGCCGCGCTTCGTTCCGATGTTTTTTCTGACGCTTCCGTTCCTGATGCTTGGAGTTCCTGCCGTGACCGCCGCTGATAATGATCCTTATGTCTGGCTCGAGGATGTGCATGGGGCAAAACCGCTGGCCTGGGTGGCGGAGCAGAACAAGAAATCGCTGTCCGTGCTCAAGGCCGATCCGCGCTACAGCAAAAATTACAACAGCGTGCTGGAAGTGCTGGATGCGCCGGACCGCATCCCGTCCGGCAGTCTTGATCACGGCTTTGTCTATAATTTCTGGCAGGACGCGAAAAACCCCAAGGGCCTGTGGCGGCGCACGACCATCGCCGACTACGCCAATCCCGCCCCGCATTGGGATGTGCTTTTGGACGTGGACGCGCTGGCCAAGGCGGAAAAAGAGAATTGGGTGTTCGAAGGCGCCGAATGCGCGCCAAAGCAAACGCGCTGCCTGATCAAGCTGTCGCGCGGCGGCGGCGATGCCGTGGTGGTGCGGGAATATGATCTGAAGGCCAAGAAGATGGCCATGGACGGGTTTTCACTCAAAGAATTCAAGAGCGACGCCACCTATCTGAATGACGACACGATCCTGTTCGCCACCGATTTCGGCAAGGGCAGCCTGACCAAGTCCGGCTATGCTCGCACCGCCAAGCTCTGGGCGCGTGGCACGCCTATCGCTGACGCCAAGACGCTCTATCAAGGCCAGGCGCCCGACGTGCAGATCACGCCCGCGAGTTTCCACACGAAGACCGGCGATCATGCGATCGTGATCCGTGCCATCAGCTTTTTCGAAAATGAATATTATGCGGTCGATGCGGCGGCCGCCAAAAGTCACAAGCTGCCGCTGCCGCTGTCCGCCGACGTCAAAGGCATGTTCGAGAACGCCGTCCTGGCAACCTTGCGTCAGGATTATGCCGATCCCGAGCGCGGCGCGCATTTCGCCAAAGGCGCGCTGGTGGCTTTCCAGGAAGGCCAGGTGCCGCAATTGCTTTATACGCCGGGACCGCGCGCCAGTATCGAAAGCGTGGCGATCGGGCGAGACGCGATCTATGCCGCGATCACCGACAATGTGATCGGCTCGGTGCGCGTGTTCCGGCATGACGCCAAGGGCTGGTCGAACAGCGCGGTCAGATTGCCGCCCGGGGGCGCGGCCGACATCGCTTCGGTCAATGATTTCGGGCCGGAAGCGATGTTCAGCTTCCAGAGTTATCTGATCCCGCCCACGCTTTATGCCAGCGACGGCAAAAACGATCCGCATGCGATAAAATCGCTGCCGGCGCGGTTTGATGCGTCTGGCTTGGTCACCGAGCAGTTCGAAGCCACGTCGAAAGACGGCACCAAGATTCCCTATTTCGTGACCCAGCCGAAAAATCTCAAGGGTCCGGCGCCGACCGTGCTCTACGGCTATGGCGGGTTCGAGATTTCGCTGACGCCGTCTTATTCCGCCAATTTTGGGCGGCTGTGGCTGACCCATGGCGGCATCTATGTGGTCGCCAATATCCGGGGCGGCGGCGAATTCGGGCCTGCCTGGCACGAAGCGGCGCTCAAGAAAAACCGCCAGCGCGCTTATGACGATTTCGAAGCGGTGGCGGAAGACATCATCAAGCGCGGCCTCACCACGCCCAAGCAATTGGGCATCATGGGCGGCTCCAATGGCGGGCTTCTGGTTTCCACCGTGATGGTGCAGCGACCAGAGTTGTTCGGCGCCGTGGTCTGCCAGGTGCCGCTGGTGGACATGATCGCTTACACCCATATCGGCGCGGGCGCGAGTTGGGAGGGCGAGTATGGCGATCCCGCCAAGCCGGACGAGCGCGCTTATATCCTCACCTACTCGCCGTATCAGAATGTGAAGAAGGATAAAAAATATCCGCCGGTCTTCTTCGTCACCGCCACCAGCGATGACCGCGTCACGCCGGTCCATGCCCGCAAGATGGCGGCCAGGATGGAAGAGCAGGGCCATGAAGTGCTGTTCTATGAAAACACCGACGGCGGCCATGCCGCCGCCGCCGACCACAAACAGGCGGCGGAGATGTGGGGCCTGAGTTTCGTTTATCTGGCGGAGAAACTCGGTCTAAAACGCTAGAAAGCCCGCCAGATTTGACTTTTCGACGCTTGAGAGCCTAAAACCCGCCCGTTTCCGGAAAGACCCAAAGGCCTTTCCGGTCCCCCGCCTGGCGCGGGGGATCGACCCCAGGCAGCGCGTTGCGCCCCCTGGGGCGAAACCACTTGGTTTCGGCCCAGGCAAGGGGCGCAACCAAATGTAGAGTGCGCCCCCTGGGGCGAAGTTGCTTGGAGTTTCAACTCCTCATGCTGAGCTCGTCGAAGCATGAGGACATAGGTTTCGGCCTCACCCTTCGACAAGCTCAGGGTGAGGGTGAGGATTGAATGTTCGAAAGTCTGCAATCCCGCCTCGGCGGCGTGTTCGACAAGCTTCGCGGGCGCGGCGCGCTCAGCGAGGCCGATGTCGATGCCGCGCTGGGGGAAGTGCGCACCGCCCTGATCGAGGCGGATGTGGCGCTGCCGGTGGTGAAGGACTTCATCGAAAAGGTCCGCCCCCGCGCCATCGGCGAGAATGTCATCCGTTCCGTCACGCCCGGCCAGCAAGTCATCAAGATCGTCCATGACGTGCTGGTGGAGACCTTGGGCGCGGACAACGCCGCCCTGTCGCTGGGAAGTCCGCCTGCGCCGATCTTGATGGTGGGCCTGCAAGGCTCGGGCAAGACCACCAGTTCCGCCAAGCTGGGCCTGATGTTGCAGACCCGCGAGAAGAAGCGGGTGCTGATGGCGTCCTTGGACGTCAACCGTCCCGCCGCCATGGAGCAACTGCGCGTGTTGGGCGAGCAGGCCGGCGTCGCCACCTTGCCGGTGGTGGCGGGCCAGGACCCGATTGCCATCGCCAAGCGGGCGCTCGCCTCGGCGAAAGTCGGCGGCTATGACGTGTTGATCCTCGACACCGCCGGCCGCCAATCGATCGACGAGCAGTTGATGGCGGAAGTGGCCGCGATCAAAGCCGCTACCAATCCGCACGAAACCTTGCTGGTGGCCGATAGCCTGACCGGCCAGGACGCGGTCAATATCGCCAAGAATTTCAATGACCGGCTGAAACTCTCGGGCATCATTCTGACCCGCGTCGATGGCGATGCCCGTGGCGGCGCGGCGCTCTCCATGCGCGCTGTCACCGGTGCGCCGATCAAATTCATGGGCGCGGGCGAAAAGCTGGACGCGCTGGAGGCCTTCCATCCTTCGCGCGTGGCCGACCGCATCCTCGACATGGGCGATGTGGTTTCGCTGGTCGAGAAGGCGTCGGAGACGCTGGACAAGCAGGAAGCGGAAAAGCTCGCCGCCAAAATGAAGAAAGGTCAGTTCGACATGAACGACCTGGCTTCGCAATTGAACCAGATGAAAAAGCTGGGCGGCATGAAGGGCGTGCTCGGCATGCTGCCGGGCGTGGGCAAGATCAAGGGTCAGCTCGAAGCCGCGGGGCTGGACGACAAGATCCTCACCCGCCAGGAAGCGATCATCAAATCTATGACCAAACAGGAACGCTCCAATCCCGATGTGATCAATGGCTCGCGTAGGAAGCGCATCGCGGCGGGCGCGGGTGTGGAAGTCCAGGAAGTCAATAAGCTTCTCAAGATGCACCGCCAAATGGCGGACATGATGAAGATGATGGGCAAAGGCGGCCGCATGCCGATGATGCCCGGCATGGGCGGCGGCGTGCCTGGCGGATTGCCGCCCGGCATGTTTCCAAGACGATAACAGCACGCAAGATTTAACCGTTTAAACGCAAGGAAAACTGCAATGGCTCTTCGCATTCGTCTGGCGCGCGGCGGCACCAAGAAACGCCCGCATTACAATATCGTGATCTCGGATTCGCGCAGTCCGCGCGACGGCCGCTTCATCGAGAAGATCGGCTTTTACAATCCGCTTCTGCCGTCGGATCACGCCGACCGCATCAAGCTCGACCTCGAGGCCGCCAAGGCCTGGGTCGCCAAGGGCGCCGTGGCGTCGGATCGCGTGCACAAGATGCTGGCCAAGTCCGGTCTCGTGAAGGCTCGCGTGCATAACAATCCGCAGAAAGCGCAGCCCAAGAAGAAGGCGCAGGAGCGCGCCGCCGCTGCCGCCAAGGCCGCTGCAGAAGCCTCGGCCTCTTAAGCGGAAGCGAGGCTTGATTGGCGCGCGATGTTCTTCTCGCCGCCGTGATCGGCGCGCAGGGCCTCAAAGGCGCGGTGAAGGTCAAGCTCTTCACCGAAACGCCCGAGGCGCTGGCGAAGTATGGCCCGCTGCGGGACGCGCGCGGCAAAAGCTATGAGATCATCGCCTGCCGCGCCGCCAAACCTGGCGAGGCGGTGATCTCTTTTGCCGGCATTGCAGATCGCAGTGCCGCCGAGGCGCTCAAGGGCGCTGAACTTTTCGTCTCCCGCGCCGCGCTACCCGAGACAGCGGAAGAGGAATTCTATCACGCCGACCTGATCGGGCTGGAAGCGCAGGACAGCGAAGGCCGCGTCTTGGGCAGGGTCGCCGCCATCCACAATTACGGCGCCGGCGATGTCATCGAGATCACGTGTCCCGACGGCGACAGCGTGCTTCTCGCCTTCACCCGCGAGACCGTGCCCACCATCGATATTCCGGGCGGGCGCATTGTGGTCGCCGTCCCAGAGGACGAGGATACCGATCATGTTGAATGATCGGTATCCTCGTCGCCGAGCGGGCCATAGCGCCAGCGTCGTTTGGCCCGCGAGGGTGGCGTAAATCTGATGTCGGGTTGGCACGCGACAGTTTTGACTCTTTTCCCGGAGATGTTCCCCGGTCCGCTGGGCGTGTCGCTCTTGGGCAAGGCGCTGACAAATAATCTCTGGTCGCTGGAGGTGCGCGACATCCGCGAGCACGGTCTGGGCAAGCATCGCACCGTGGACGACACCCCCGCCGGGGGCGGGCCTGGCATGGTGATGCGCGCCGATGTAGCCGCCGCCGCTATCGACGCCGTGGAGCGGGCAGGCCGGCCCCTGATCTATCTCTCGCCACGGGGCGCGCCGCTGATCCAGGCGCGCGTCAAGTCGCTGGCAGCGGGTCCGGGCGCGGTCCTGCTTTGCGGCCGGTTCGAGGGCCTGGACCAGCGGGTGATCGAAGCTCGCGCCATCGAGGAAATCTCCTTAGGTGACTTCGTGCTGGCGGGGGGCGAGATCGCGGCCATGGCCCTGATCGAGGCCACGGTCCGGCTGATCCCAGGCGTGCTGGGCGACCACACCTCTACGGAGGAGGAAAGCTTCGGCCAAGGGCTTCTGGAATATCCGCATTTCACCCGCCCCCAGGAGTTTGAAGGGCGCCCCCTCCCGGACATCCTAACCAGCGGAAATCACAAGGAAATCTCAAAGTGGCGGCGGGCCCAGGCCGAAGCCCTGACCAAAGCGCGGCGGCCCGATCTCTGGACCCTCTATGAAAAGAGCAAACGCTAGGCTATACGCCCCGCCTTCATACGCTTGGATAAGACGACGGAGACCTTCCCCATGAACCTTTTGCAGACGCTCGAAGCCGAGCAGATGAAGGCCGTCCGCGCCAAGCCGTTGCCCGCGTTCCGTCCGGGCGACACGCTGAAGGTCAACGTCAAGGTGGTGGACGTCACTTATGACGAGAAGACCAAGCAGAACAAAACCCGCGAACGCCTCCAGGCCTTCGAAGGCGTGTGCATCGCCCGCCAAGGCGCCGGCCTGAACGAGGCCTTTACTGTGCGCAAGATCTCCTATGGCGAAGGCGTGGAACGCGTCTTCCCGATCTATTCGCCGCTGGTGGATTCGGTTGTGGTGGTGCGCAAGGGCAAGGTCCGCCGCGCCAAGCTCTATTATCTGCGTGGCCGCACCGGCAAGTCGGCGCGCATCTCCGAACGCGCGGAGAATGCGGGTCCGGAAGCCGCCTGAGGCGCGAAAAGCCCGAAAATACGGGTTTTTCACAGCTTTGATGACAGAAAGTGCAAAAAGCTCCGATTTTTCGGGGCTTTTTTGCTATGCGCCCCTTGGCAAGGCCGGAAATACCGTAAAATTAGGGCCATCGTTGATTCGCTAAGAGGGACAATCCCATGGCAACCAAAGCCGCCGCAAAAGTCGAAACCGTTTCCACCCGCAATCTCGCCAGCCAGCTCGCCGAGAAGCATGAACTCTCGCAGAAGAGCGCCAATGCGATGCTGGAAGACACCATCGGTCTGATCACCAAGCATCTGAAGAAAGGCGCCCGTATTCGCCTCAATGGCCTGGGCATCCTCGTCGTGCGCAAGCGCGGTCCACGCATGGGCCGCAATCCCGCCACCGGCGAAGCGATCAAGATCAAGGCGTCCAAGAAGGTCGCGTTCCGCGCCTCCAAGGAATTGAAGGAAGCGATCTAAGCGCTTTCCTCGGAAACGAAGAAAAGGCCGGATGCCTCGCGCGTCCGGCCTTTTTCTTTGGCGTTTCTTGCCCTGGGTCCACGGGAAGAATTGTCTCCTTGCCGGATGACGCTCCAAAGGCTAGGTAGCGCCCGGTTTTTCAACTCCTCAGGCAAAGGACCTTCCCATGGCGCGCAAGAAAATCGCCCTGATCGGCGGCGGACAAATCGGCGGCACGCTGGCCCATCTCGTCGCGCTCAAGGAACTGGGCGATGTGGTGATGTTCGACATCGCCGAAGGCTTGCCGCAGGGCAAGAGCCTGGATTTGTCGCAGGCCGGTCCCATCGACGGCTTTAACGCCAAGCTCAAGGGCACCAACGATTATGCCGACATTGCAGGCGCCGACGTGGTGATCGTTACCGCCGGCGTGCCGCGCAAGCCCGGCATGAGCCGCGACGATCTTATTGGCATCAACCTGAAAGTGATGGCGGCGGTGGGCGAAGGCATCAAGGCCCATGCGCCGAATGCTTTCGTAATCTGCATCACCAATCCCCTGGACGCGATGGTGTGGGCGCTACGCCAATTTTCCGGCCTGCCGCATCACATGATCGTGGGCATGGCGGGCGTCTTGGACAGCGCCCGTTTCCGTCACTTCCTAGCCGATGAGCTGAATGTTTCGGTCGAAGATGTCTCCGCCTTCGTGCTGGGCGGCCATGGCGACACCATGGTGCCGATGCCGCGCTTCTCCACCGTGGCCGGCATCGCCTTGCCGGAACTGGTCAAGATGGGCTGGATCAAGCAGGAGCGGCTCGACCAGATCGTGCAGCGCACCCGCGATGGCGGCGCCGAGATCGTGGGCCTGTTGAAAACCGGCTCCGCCTATTACGCGCCCGCCACCGCCGGTGTGGCGATGGCGGAAAGCTATCTCAAGGATCAGAAGCGCATCCTGCCTTGCGCCACCTATGTCGATGGCGCGTACGGCATCAAGGATCTCTATGTCGGCCTTCCCGTCGTGATCGGCGAGAAGGGCGTGGAGCGGGTGGTGGAACTGGAACTCACCGCTGATGAAAAGGCCGGCTTGCACAAATCGGCCGATGCCGTGAAAGGCTTGATCGATGCCTGCAAGAAACTGGAACCGAAGTTGAGCTGAAAAAGCGAAGTTCCAACTTCCAATTCTTTTTCAGGGACCTATGTCAACGCCACCGGAGCGGGTACCGCCCGGTGGCTTTTTTGTCCGTTGCTGTTGACCGTCGATTGATACATTTTGAGACAAAATGACGACAAGCGGGGCTCCGGGGCACGTCCAGGGATGCGTAAGATGATGCGGATGGTCCGGTCAGGCCTGCCAGTGGCGGGCTTGCTATTCGCCTGGCTGATTGCCGTCCCGATGGGGTGGGCCCAGGCGCAAGAGGCGGCGGCTGCCCATCCGGCGGCGACGCTGACGATCCATGTCCTGAATGTCAGCGCCGGGGGAACGGTCCGGCTCGGCCTTTATGACCGGGCGGGCTACCCCGATGACCATTCCAAGCCCATTGCCGCGGCCGATGTGAAGGCGGTGGCGGGCGAAACCGTGATCGTGCTGCGCGATATTCCGCCCGGCGTCTATGCCATCGAGACCTATCAGGACATCAACGACAATGACCAGATGGACACGACCTGGCTGGGCCTGCCGCTGGAGCCTTACGGCTTCTCCCGCGATGTCCATCCGTTCCTGAGCAAGCCGTCTTTCTCCAAGGTCAAATTCACGCTGGCGGCGGGCGAGCAGAGCCAGACCTTGCACATGCAGAACGGCGTGTCGCTTATCGCTTCTAAATGACCCCCATCTGTCCGCCACGCGGGCAAGCCCGCTAGCGGACATCTTCCCCCGTCAGCGCTGCGCGCACGGGGGAAGAAATTCCCGGCCAAGACGCGCCAGTGCTTGGCATGCCCGTCGCGCAGGACCATTGAGCTTCGAGACAGCTGCAGTGCTGGTCTGCCATTGTTTCGGCGGCCGGTTTCAGGCAAATGCGGGCGGCTGTGTCCGACATTCCGCCCATTTTCTATCGCCGCCGCGATCTTGGCCTGTTCGTGGCGTCCCGCTTCATCTCTACCTGCGCCATGCAGATCCAGTCGGTGGCCATTGGCTGGCAGATCTACGACATGGTGCGCACGCCGCTGGCGCTGGGCCTGGTCGGGCTTTGCCAATTCGCGCCCATGTTTCTTCTCATCCTGCCCGCAGGCGACATTTCGGATCGTTTCAACCAGCGCCGCGTCTATGGCCTGGCGGGCGCGGTGCAGGCCTTCTGTTCGGCGCTCTTTCTGCTGCTCACATTCCTGACGCCGCATCAGGTTCTACCCTTCTATCTGGTGCTGATCGTGTTCGGTGCCGCGCGCGGGTTTGCAGGCCCAGCGAG
>DATNGI010000006.1:0-21780 GCA_035605955.1 Rhizomicrobium sp. | reverse complement strand
AAGCCCTCTCTTCGGTGCGCGTGGATGTAATCGTGGCGATGTCGCGGTTCTTTTCCCACGAGATCGCGGCGGATGCAAAAAAGCGCGCGCCCCATGCCCGCGTCATTCTCTATGGCGACCTGTTGGCGCGCGCGCGCCTCAGTCAAGCGGCCTGAGACAAACCATGTCCCATCCCAAAAAACTTATTCCCGCCAACGACGTTTCTCTGGAAGAGCAGCTGCGCACAGCGGCCCGCGCCATACGCTGCCATTCCATCGCCGCGATCTATCACGCCGGCTCCGGCCACCCCGGCGGTGCCCTGTCGGCGGCCGATCTGCTGGCCTGTCTTTATGGCGCGGAATTGAACGTCTGGCCCCATACGACGGGCGATTCGACACGCGACCGCTTTGTCCTCTCCAAAGGTCACGCCGCGCCGGCTCTGTACGCGGCAGGCGCATATTTCGGCTTCTGCGACGCCAGAGCCGCGCTCTCGTTGCGCAAGCTGGGAAGCCCGTTCCAGGGCCATCCGCATGTGTTCGACCTGCCCTGGGTCGAGACCTCCACCGGCTCGCTGGGCCAGGGCATGTCGGTGGCGCTGGGCATGGCGCTGGGCCTCAAGCTGCAGAAGATCGCGGCGCGCGTCTATACGCTTCTGGGTGACGGCGAATTGCAGGAAGGCGAAGTCTGGGAAGCGGCGATGGCGGCCGCCCACCACAAGCTCGACAATTTCTGCGCCCTGATCGACTACAACAAGCTGCAGAGCGACGCCGCCAATGCCGCGATCATGGGGCTGGAGCCGCTGGCCGACAAATGGCGCGCCTTTGGTTGGGACGTAACCGAGATCGACGGCCATGACATCGCCCAGATTCTGCGCGGCTTACGCAAGGCCGGCACGACCCGAGAACGCCCGTCCCTGATCATCGCCCACACCATCAAAGGCAAGGGCGTGCCCACTATGGAAAACGTGCCCACCTGGCATGGCAGCGTGAAGCTGACGGAAGCGCAGACCAGAGAAGCCCTGGCCGCATTGGGCGCGGACGTGGCTGAGATCGAGGGTTTTCTGCATGTCTAATCCCGCCCTGGTGGCAAATAGCGATTCCCTGCGCGAGGCGTTCGGCAAAGCGCTCTCCTCATTGGCCGGCGAATTTCCCAAACTGGTGGTGCTGGACGCCGATATCGCCGGCGGCACCGGCGTGCATCATTTCCGCAAATCCCATCCTGATCGCCTCATCCAGTTCGGCATCGCCGAGCAGAACATGATGGCGGCAGCGGGCGGTCTGGCCGCGACGGGCCTGATCCCCGTGGTGACCACCTTCGCGGTCTTCTGCCTGCGCGCCATCGAACAGGCGCGGCTTTCGCTCTGCTACGCACGACGCAACGCCAAGATCGTGGCCAGCCATCCGGGCCTGGATGTGGGACCGGATGGTGGTTCGGCCCAGGCGCTGGAAGACCTGGCGGCGTTCCGCGCCATTCCCGGCATGACGGTGATCTCGCCGGCCGATCCCGCCGAGATGGCATTGGCGACCCGGGCGATGCTGGAATATCAAGGTCCGGTCTATATGCGCTCGGGCCGCAGCCCCGCGCCACGCCTGTTTGGCGACGACCACACATTCGAAATCGGCAAAGGTCAGATCCTGCGCGACGGCGACGATGTCACCATCGTCGCCTGCGGTGTGGAAGTGGCCCGCGCGCTTCAGGCCGCGGACATGCTGGCGCGCGAAAGCGTCTCGGTCAGAGTGGTCAACATGCCCACCATCAAGCCCCTCGATGCGGCGCTTTTGACCCGCTGCTCGCTGGAAACCGGCGCGATCGTCACCGCCGAGGACCACAATATCCATGGCGGCCTGGGCGGTGCGGTGGCGGAAGCCCTGGCCCAGACCCGGCCTTGCCCCATGGAATTCGTCGGCGTGAAAGACCGTTTCGGCGCCTCCGGCGAGCCCGAGGAACTGGCAGAACATTTCGGTATCTCTGCGCCTTTCATCGCGGACGCAGCGCGCCGCGCGATCGCCCGTAAAGCATCATGAGCCGCTTTTCGCTCATTGGAAAATGCGCGGTGGTCACCGGCGGCAGCCGTGGCATTGGCCGCGCGATCGCCCTTTGCCTGGCCGAGGCCGGGGCGGATGTGATGATCACTTACCGAGAGCGCCATGGTGAGGCCGATGCCGTCACCAGCGAAATCCTCTCTCTCGGTCGCCGCGGCAAAGCAGTGCCGATGGACGTCACCAACCGGATCAGCATAGCGGCGGCAACGACAGAAGCCGCGGGCTTCGGTCCGATCTCGATTCTGGTGAACAATGCCGGGATCAACAAACCCACCGACTTCGATCAAATCCAAGAGAATGACTGGAACCTGGTGCTTGGGACCAATCTCAAGGGCCCGTTCCTTGTGGCCCAGTCATTCTTGCCGCTGCTGAAGCAGGCGGACGGCGCCTCCGTCATTCATGTCGGCTCGGTGAGCGGACAATATGGCGGGCCCCGCACCGCGCATTACGCGGCCTCCAAAGCGGGGTTGATTTCGCTGTCCCAGGTGCTGGCCCGTTTTGGCGCGCCCCACAATATCCGTTCCAATGTCGTCGCCGCCGGATTGATCGGCTCGGAGATGGCGGCAGCCGGTCTTCAGGCGGCCAGTGTGCAGAAGGCGGCCGAGAATATTCTGCTGGGGCGCCTGGGCACGCCGCAAGAAGTGGGTGATGCGGTGACATTTCTGGCCAGCGACGCCTCGTCATACATCACGGCGCAGACCATCAACGTCAATGGCGGCCTCTACTTCTAGGGAATAAGGACTTCTAATGACGAGCGGCAAGACCCTTTTGATCGTTTCCGGCGGCATTGAAGCGGCCGACGCCGCCAAACGCGCCAAGGAAATGGGACACAGGGTGGTCGTCTCCGACATCGATCCCCATGCGCCCGGCTTTGCCTTTGCCGATTCCTGCCTGATTGCCGATGTCTATGGAGCCGACGAAACGGCGGCGGCGGCGGAACGCTACAGCCGCAAGATCCACAAGATTGACGGCGTGCTTTGCGTGGCCGCCGATGCGCCTGTCACCGCCGCGAAAGTGGCCGAACGGCTGGGCCTGCCCGGATTGCCCCTGCATGTGGCGGAATTGGCCTGCGACAAGCTGGCGATGAAAAAATGTTTCCGCGACGCCGGCGTGGCGGTGCCCTGGTTTCACGAAGTCGCAACCCCGCAGGAATTGCAACGCATCGCCGTCGAGCATGGCCGCGATCTGGTGATCAAGCCGGTGGACAGCCGCGGCAGCCGCGGCGTGCAACGCGTGGCCGAGGTCAAGGACCTGGCCAAGGCATTCCTTCTGGCGCAATCCTATTCGCCCACCCAGCGTGTGATGGTGGAGCAATATCTGGATGGGCCGCAGGTCTCGACCGAAAGCCTGATCACGGGCGGGCGTTGCTATACACCGGGCTTCTCCGACCGCAACTACGAATTCCTGGAGCGTTATGCCCCTTTCTTCATCGAGAATGGCGGCGATCTGCCCAGCCATTTGCCGGAAGAACCCCAGGAAAAAGTGCGCGCTTTGGTGGCGCGCGCCGCCAACGCCTTGGGCATCAGGGAAGGCACGGTCAAGGGTGATATCGTCGTGCACAAGGGCGAGCCTTATGTGATCGAATTGGCCGCGCGGCTGTCCGGCGGCTTCTTCTGTACCCGCGAGATTCCCTTGAACACGGGCGTGGATTTCATCGGCGCCGCGATCAGGGTGGCGCTGGGTGAAACTGTGCGTGAAGAGGAGCTGACGCCCAAGCATGTCATGCCGGTGATCCAGCGCTATGTCTTCCCTACGCCCGGCACGGTGCGTGCCGTCAATGGCGCGGACGAGGCGCGGCGCGTTGCCGGCGTGGCCGAATTGGTGATTACGGCGCGGCCGGGCGACGTGATCCTCCCCGCGGGAGACAAGCGGCCGTCCGGCGCCATGGTGCTGGCGACAGGCGAGAGCCGCGAGTTGGCGCTCAAGGCAGCCAATGATGCGCTGGCCTTGATCCGGATCGAAACCGCATGAATGCGCCGCTCCACGGTATCGAGATGGGCGCGAAAAGCGCGTTGGAGGTGTTTGCCTTCTTTCATCTCAATCTCGCTTTCTCCTCCATCGAAGAGGAGCAGCGGGGCGAAGTGATTGCGCGCTGTTATTGGCCATTGCTGGAATTCGCGGAACGGGTTGGTCCCATCGGCATGGAGCTCAGCGGTTATACGCTGGAAGAAATCGCCGCCCGCGATCCCGAATGGATCGGCCGCGCCAAAAGCCTGATCGCGCGGGGTCGCATCGAATTGATCGGCTCGGGCTTCAGCCAGATGATCGGGCCCCTGGTGCCGGCGCGGGTGACACAAGAGAATCTGCGCCTGGGCAACGAGACTTATGAGCGTTTGCTGAAGGTTCGACCGCGCCTGGCGCTGGTCAATGAACAAGCCTATGCCGCGGGCTTGGTCGGGCTTTATCGCGATGCCGGCTATGATGCCATCATCATGGATTGGGAAAATCCCGCCGCCCATCATCCGGATTGGCCGGCAGAAACCCAATACCTGCCGCAACGCGCGCGCGGCAATGATGGGCGCGACATCGCCCTGATCTGGAGCAACACCACCCTGTTCCAGCAATTGCAGCGGCTGGTCCATGGCGACATCGGCTTGGACAAGTATCTGGATTTCGTGCGACGCCGGGCTTCGCAAGAGTCTCGCGTGCTGTGCCTTTATGCCAGCGATGCAGAGATTTTCGGCTTCCGGCCCGGCCGCTTCAAGACCGAGGAGGTCCTGTCGGGGGACGAGTGGGGGCGATTGGTGAGTGCTTTCTCGGCTGTGGCCAAGGAAGCGCGCCTGGTGCGCCCATCCGACGTCCTTTCGCTGTCGCGCCTTCCGGGCGCGGGTCAAACCCTGTCGCTGGAAAGTGCCGAATGTCCGGTGCCGGTGAAGAAGCAGCGCAAATATAATCTGGCGCGCTGGGCGGTGACCGGGCGGGACAATCTGGCCATCAACGCCGCTTGCCAGCGTATTTATGAGGGCATGCTTTCAAGCGATGCGCCGGATTGGAAAGAGCTTTGCTATCTCTGGGCCAGCGATTTCCGCACCCATGTGACCGAGAAACGCTGGAATGGCTATCGTACGCGTCTTGCGTCGGCGGAAGCGAAGTGGAGCAAGGCCGCGCCACCGCGGCCGGCCGCGCATGGCACAACCGTGACGGATCGCTATTTCGCTGTGATGACGCCGCGGCTGGAAGCGACGCTCGACCGGCGCCGCGGCCTGGCGCTGGCGAAGCTGAAATTCAAGAACCATCCGCATGCGGTACTGGGCGGTCTGCCGCACGGATACTTCGAGGAGATCGCCCTCGCCGCCGACTGGTACACGGGTGACTGCGTGTTCGAGGCGCCGGGCGAGCACAAGCTCACCGATCTGGAATGGTGCGAGGCGAGGATCGCGCCTCAAGCTGATGGAAGCGTGGCGGTGTTTGCCCGGATCGACACGCCCAAGGGCGCAATACACAAGAGCCTGCGTTTTTGCAGCGATGGCCCACGCCTGGAATTCGACCTGACATTCGATTGGAGCGATTGGGGCAAGGGTGTGCTCAGGCTCGGTCACTTCACCCTGTTGCCCGATGCGTTCGATCATGCCGCGCTCAAACTCACCACCTGCAATGGGGGCGGCCCCGAGATCTACTCCCTGGCGGGAAAGACAATCGATCATGGTGCGCCGGTGTCATTCCTGGTTTCTTCCAGCCACGGCTTTGGCCAGACGGAAGGCTGGTGCGAGATCGGCGATGGCAAAACGTCGCTCAAGATCGAGATGGATCGCGCCTGCGCGCCTTTGCTGGGGATGCTCACCCATCGCCGCGCCGGCGATAAACTCTTCTGCCAGATTCAGCTTTCGGCGCTGGAGCTGGATGACACTAGAAAACCCGGCGTCTATCGGTCAGGACCCCGCCGCTTCCGCTTTTCTGTTTCCGCGCTTTAGGGGTCCCGCCCTGTCCGCGGGCTTGCCCAAGCGCGTAGGCGCGAGCCGGAGCGCCATCTAAAAGTTGGCGGACAGATGGGGGCAACAAAAAAGCTGACGGGCGACGCCCCCCGGCATCGCCCGCCAACCCCATGCCCACCAATAAAGCCCCACGCCTCGGGGGCGACGATTCCGCGCGCGCGCGCGGTCGTGCGATTTTTTTGAAAGATCAAAGCCCGGCGGATGCGCTTGCACGCACCCGCCGTTACCTTGAGGCGTATTAGGCACCCTGGAACAGAGACAGGATGGTCTGCGGCGCCTGATTGGCGATCGCCAAGGCCTGAACGCCAAGCTGCTGCTTGACCTGCAGGGCCTGCAACGACGCGCTTTCCTGCGCCATGTTGGCGTCCACCAGATTGCCGATACCGGTCGTCAGCGTATCGGACAGGTTCTGGGCGAAGGTCGCCTGGATCGAGAATTTCGCCGCACCGGACGACAACTTGGCCAGGGCCGAGTCGACGTTGGTGAGCGAGGTCTGGATCGTGGCCACCAAGGTGGATGCCGCGCTCTGGGTCGCGATCGAAGCGGTGGCGCCCACGGTCACGATCGAGCCGGAGAGGCTCATATTCTGGGCGGCCACGGTGATGCGGCGCGTGCCGTCAGCCGACGCCAGGGCGACGATCTGGCTGGTCGAACCGTCCACCAGGTTGAAGCCGTTGAAGGTGGCGTTGGTCACGATCGTGGTGATCTGCCCCAAGAGCGCGTTGAAGCTGGAATTCAGCGCCGCGCGGCTCGCCGTATCGAGCGAGGAGTCGGACGCCGAAAGCGCCTGTTGCTTCATCTGAATCAACAGGTCCGAAATCGACTGGCCGGCGGACAGCGCGACGTCGATCGACGACGTACCATTGTTCAGCGAGCTGATGACGGAATCATAACCCGCGACCTGGGCCCGTTCATTCTGGGCGATGGCGAAAATCGCGCCATTGTCACGGGCGGTGGCGACCTTCATACCGCTGTTGATCGCGGATTGGGTCACACCTAACTGGGCTTGGGTCTGATTGAGGTACTGCAACGCCGTCATGGCGCCGGTGTTGGTATTGACACTAAAGGACATGGATCCCTCCGTTCTGGGTTCAAGTGGGCACGCAACGCACGCGGACACACTGGGCCTTTTGCCCGGATGACCCATGGCAAGGTCCGTGCCGAACCCCGATTCAGATTCGCTTAAACATCGATTTTGCGGGTGGGAGGAAAAAACCGCCCGGCCAAGTTTGCCGGCGTAAGCGCGCAAGCGGCAGAATTTGCCGTGCAAGTGGAAATTTTTGCCCACTCAAGCCCGGCAAATAATTCCACTTTGCGGAAAACAAGCCGCAGTTTTCCGCGAAAATTTTGCACGAAAACTTGGCTACCGAAATCTTTCCGATATCGCGGCCCGCGAAAACAGAAAGAGCGGCGCTCGCGCGCCGCTCTTTCCCGCTTCGATACAGGAAGTATCAGCCGTTCTGGAACAGCGACAGGATGGTCTGCGGCGCCTGGTTGGCGATCGACAGCGCCTGGACACCCAGTTGCTGCTTGACTTGCAGCGACTGCAACCTCGCGCTTTCCTGGGCCATGTTGGCGTCCACCAGATTGCCGATACCAGCGGTGAGCGTGTCGGACAGGTTCTGAGTGAAGGTCGCCTGAATCGAGAACTTGGCCGCGCCGGACGACAATTTCGCCAAGGCCGAGTCCACATTGGTGAGCGAGGTCTGGATGGTGGAAATCAGGGCCGACGCGCTGGCCTGGGTCGAGATGGAGGCTGCGGCGGAGATCAGCACGACCGGACCCGAGAGACTCATATTCTGGGCCATCGTGGTGACGTGACGTGAGCCGTCCGACGAGGCCAGAGCGGTGATCATCTGGGTCGAACCATCGACCAGGTTCGAGCCGTTGAAAGTGGCGTTGTTGACGATGGTGGTGATCTGACCCAGCAGAGCCTGGAAGCTGGCGTTCAAAGCCGCGCGGCTCGCCGTGTCGAGCGAGGAGTCGGATGCGGATAGCGCCTGTTGCTTCAATTGGATCAGGAGATCCGAGATCGACTGGCCGGCGGAAAGCGCCACATCGATGGAAGAGGAGCCGTTGTTCAAGCTGCTGACAACGGACTGGAGGCCGGCGACGGCAGCGCGTTGATTTTGGGCGATGGCGTAGATCGCACCATTATCCTTTGCGGTCGCGACTTTCAGACCCGAATTGATCTCGCCCTGGGTCTTGTCGAGTTCGCCCTGGGTCGTATTCAGGTATTGCAGCGCCGTCATCGCGCCGGGATTGGTGTTGACGCTAAAGGACATGGGATTTCTCCATCACTTCGTTGGGGGGCTCAACGTTTCTCGCGAACCTGGGCTTGAGACCCGAGCCAGGGGAGAGCAATCGCCGTGCCAACGCCCTTAACCTCGTATCATGTTGATATTGCTTATATATTTTTACGCGCCGGGACGGTCCTGTTAGGCATGTTTTGCCGCATTGGCAAAGTTTGCCGTGGCGAGGGCCCGATTTTTTGATGCCTCGCCGCTTTGCGGGCAATGAAAAAGCCGGCGCGGGACACGCGCGCCGGCTTTCAGCAAAACAAGAAGCGAAATCAGCCGACCTTGGCTTCCAGGCCCTGCATGATGGTGCGGTTGATCTGGATCAGGGGGTCCAACGGCGCTTTCTCACGCGTCACCTTGCGGGAATATTTGGAGACGAACAGCGACAGCGAGACGATCTTGGCCCGCACATCCTGGGTCAGGGCATTGCGGTCGTCCATGCAGTCGGCCGCCAAGGTGCGCCACAGCCGCTTGTTCCAGTCCACCGCTTCGACCAAAGGCGTGCCCTTGGCGTTCCTGCTCTTGGCATCGAGAAGCGCGCCTGTCACCTGGCCGAACAGCCGGTATTCCGTCGCCCGCGGGTCTTCAACCGCGCGCTGAACGTCTTGGTAGGTTTTCAGGGACATAATTCAATCGCTCCTGTTCATACTCGAATAACTTACGGCAGGCGATCAGCGCCTTGTAATATTCACGGCGGTTGACGTCGCGGCTGATTTCCACGCATTGCGCCAGGACGGCGCGGTTCTGGATGGCGCCCATGAATTCCGTCATGCGCAGGGCGAACTCGTTGTACGGTTCCTCGCTGGTTTCGCCGTCGAGATACATCATCATGATGGCGAGATAGACCAGGCGGGCCGGGGTTTTGGCGTCTTTTGGCTGCAGGATGTCCTTTTCCCTGAGCACACAGGCCTTGTTCTGAATTACCAGGCTGGTGCGTTTGTCGCCGTTGGAAAGAACGGCGCCATTGAGGACGAATTTCTCGCCCGGTTTCAGGGACAATTTGAGCGGCATGCGGGGGGTCCTGCCTGATCTTTGCCACCATAGGCCGCCAAAGTTAATAAAAGCCTGATGTCTCGTGCTTTTTCGTTCACCAGAGGTTAAGCATCAGGGCTTTTTATGGGGGCTCTTTTTCATGATGAAGAGCCCCCTCGATGGCCGTCGCCGCCGCGCTGAAAAGTATCGACTCGTTAAGCGGCGTTGACGCCAAGATGGCCGCCCTGGAGCGGCTGGAGCAGCTCTTCGATCAGGCCGAGGCGCACAAAGAGCGCCACAAATCGAACGTGCTGTTGAAGCGGGCCGTGCGCATCTGGCGCAAAGGCGACACTGCGCGCGCCACGCAATGGGCGCTCAAGGCGGTCGAAGCCGACGACACCAATCCCAAGGCCTATCATCTTCTTGCCATGGGGCTGGAGCGGCTGGGCCATCTCCACAAGGCACTGGTCACCTATGAACGAGCCTTCCAGCTCGATCCCGCCGATCCGGAGCTCCTGATCAATCTGGGCTTGACGGCCTGGAATCTGAAAATGACGGAAGCCGCCGCGAAATTGTTCGAACTCTATATCGCCGCCTGCCCGAATTCGCCCTTGGGCTACAACAACCTGGGCAGCGTGTTGTGCGACCTGGGCCGCCCAGACGAAGGCATCGAGATATTGCGGGGTGCGATTTACCGCATGCCCGGCGAGGCCATCCTGTGGAATTCGCTGGGCACGGTTCTGGCCGAGGCCGGGCGCGCCGCCGAAAGCCTGGTCTTCTATAATGAAGCCATACGGCTCCAGCCCAGCTTCGCCCGCGGCTACCACAATCTGGGCTATGCCTATCAGCATCTGGGCGAACTCGAGAAGGCGCTGGCTCATTACGATTTGGCGCTCAGCCACGTCACCGACCCGATGGAGAGGATGGAGGCGCGCCATTCCCGCAGCATCTGCATGATCGGCGCGGGCAAGCTGGAGGAGGGCTTCCGCGAATATGAAATCCGCAACGATGAGCGTTTCCGCGCCTATCTGCATCATGTGATCAAGGCGCCGCGCTGGAACGGCGAGCCAGCCCTCGGGCTGAAGCTGCTCTTGGTGGGCGAGCAGGGATTGGGCGACGAATTCATGTTCGCCGACATCCTGCCCGATGTGATCCGCGCTCTGGGTCCGGACGGGAAATTGCAGGTCGCAGTGGATCCACGCCTGGTCCCGCTCTTCCAGCGCAGTTTTCCCCAAGCCGAGATCGGCGCCTATGAAGACCGGACCTTGATCGACAAGGACGGCAACAAGGCATTGCGCTTCGTTCCATTCGCCGAGAAAGATGGCGGCCCGGACATGTGGGCGATGATGGGTTCGGCCCTGGCCTTTTACCGCAAATCTCTGGTCGATTTCCCGAAGAAACCCCTTCTGGTCCCGGACCGGGCACGGGTCGAGGAATTCCGCGCCCGTCTGGCCAAGCTCCCCGGCAAGAAGGTGGGCGTTTGCTGGCGCTCGATGATGCTGGGGGCCAAGCGCGCCAAATATTTCTCGGGCATCGAAGGCTGGGCGCCGGTGCTCAAAACGCCGGGCGTGAGCTTCGTCAATCTTCAATATGGCGATTGCTCAGAGGAGCTTGCCCGCGCCGGCGAACACGGCATTGTCGTTCATCAGATGGAAGGGCTGGACCTTCGCAACGATATCGACGGCGCGGCCGCTTTGTCGGCGGCGCTCGATCTTGTTCTCTCCGCGCCCACCGCCGCCGCGGCAACCGCCGCCAGTGTGGGTACTGACGTCTGGTTCATCACCGCGGGCCGCGCCTGGCCGCAACTGGGCACGGACGAGTATCCTTGGTACGCCAGGACGCGCGTGTTGTGGCCCGAACAGTTCGGCGACTGGGCCAGCCTGATGCCGCGCGTGGCCAAAGAACTCGCCGCTTTCGCCTCGAAGTAATTTCCAGTTCAGAGGCAGGCGAGAAGCGCATCCTGGTTGGGCGCCGCCGCAATCCTGATGTCCGCGAGCCGCAAATCTTTGAGCGCCTCGGCCGTGTTGGCGCTGATGCAGATGGCGGTCATGCCGGCGGCGGAGACGCCATCGCGCCTTGCGCATTCGGCAAACAAGGCAGCACTTTTGGGCGAGAAAAACAGCGCCGCATCCACTTCGCCTTGCCGAAGCGCTAAGGTGGCCGCGGCCGGCAGATGGACCGCCTTTTCCATGCGATACAGGTTCGCACGCCTGGTGGCAAACCCGTGCGCCGTCAAGTTCTGGCATAATCCATCGCCCGCCTCTTCTCCCGCCGCGTGCAGCAGGACTCCGGCGGCGGGGTCGGCCCAGCCCGAGACGGCTTGCGCCAGCGCGCCGGCATCGCCCGCAGCACTCCGTACACGGAGAAAGCCTTCCCCGCGCGCGGCCTGGGCACTTTGCGGCCCCACCGCATAAATCGGTATATCGCGCTTTGGCGTGCGCCCTGCCAGCGCCCGCACCCCATTGGCGCTGGTGATCAGGATGGCCTGCGTTTGGGACAGATCGAGCACGGGCCCTTCGAGGAACCGGGGCGTCAAAAGCGGCGCTAGAAGCGCCCGATGGCCCATGTCGGCCAAGCGGCGCGCGATCGCCTCGCCATCCGCAAGCGGCCGTGTGACCAGAATTCTCACCCGCTTCTTCCTTGCCTTGGCCGCCTGATCTAGAGAAGCGGTGCGATGAAGAACAATTGGACGATATTAGGCCTGGAAACCAGTTGCGACGAAACCGCGGCCGCCGTGGTGCGCGGCACCCCGCCCGGCCCGGGCGACATCCTCTCCAATATCGTCTTTAGCCAGAACGAGGCGCATGCGCCCTATGGCGGGGTGGTGCCGGAGATCGCGTCGCGCGCCCATCTGGAAATACTGGATGGCCTGATCGAAGAGGCGCTTTCGGCGGCGGGCCTGGCTCTTGGGGACGTGGATGCCATCGCCGCCACCGCCGGCCCCGGCCTGATCGGCGGCGTGATGGTGGGGCTGACCACGGCGAAAGCGCTGGCGCTGGCGATGGGAAAGCCCCTTCTGGCGGTCAATCATCTGGCCGGCCACGCCTTGACGGCGCGGTTGACCCATGGTGTGGCCTTCCCCTTTTTGCTGCTGTTGATCTCCGGTGGCCACTGCCAATTGCTGGCGGTGGAAGGGCCCGCGAAATTCCGCCTTTACGGCAGCACCATCGATGACGCGGTGGGCGAAGCCTTCGACAAGACCGCCAAACTGATCGGCCTCCCCTATCCCGGCGGACCGAATGTGGAGAAACATGCGGTGGTCGGCAATCCAAAAGCCTATGCCCTGCCACGGCCGCTTCTGGGCCGCACGAGCATGGATTTCTCATTTTCCGGATTGAAAACCGCGGTGCGCCATTTGACCCAGCAAAATCAGGTGAAAGTCGATGATGTCTGCGCGTCGTTTCAAGCGGCGGTGAGCGATATTCTTTGCGACCGCACCGCCCGGGCGATGACGCGCTTTCAGGGCGATTTTCCCGGCGAAGCGACACCTGTTCTGGTGGTGGCGGGCGGCGTGGCGGCCAATCGCGCGATCGGCCAGGCTTTGACGCAATTGGCGCAGAGCCACGGATTTGCCATTCGCATTCCGCCGCCCCGCTACTGCACGGACAATGCGGCCATGATCGCCTGGGCCGGACTCGAGCGCTGCGCGCTGGGAAGTCGCGATTCGCTCGATGTCAGCCCCAGGGCGCGCTGGCCGCTTTCGTCGTTAGACGACGACGGCCAGGGTAGCCATGATCAGGACGGCGCTTAAAACGGAGACTGCTCCGGTCAGGCGATCGAGGATGGTGGCGCTGGGTTTGAAAATATTGGTCATGGAAAACTCCTTCAAATCGGCCCCGGATAGGGTTCTATGTTGCAATGCAATATAGGATGAGTTCCCGGCAGTTCAAGTGAATGATTTGTGGCCTAAGAGCTTTAATAGAAAGTTAACATATGGACATATCACATTGATTATAAATGATAATAAGATTGGCAATAATATTTCGGTAACCAACTGTGCACTTGCAACATGGAAGGATTGCAGCGGGTGAAAATCGCCACCTGGAATATCAACTCGGTCCGCCATCGGATTCATCTTCTGACCCGCTTTTTGCGCGATCAGCAGCCGGACGTGCTTTGTCTGCAGGAGACCAAGGTGGTGGACGAACTCTTCCCCAAGGCGCCCCTGGCCAAGCTGGGTTATGTCCACCAGGCCATCCATGGCCAGAAGGCCTATCACGGGGTGGCGGTGCTCTCACGCCTTCCCTTTGAGAAGTCGGGGCCACAGAATTTCTGCCGCGAAGGCCATGCCAGGCACATGGGCGTGCGCTTCGAAAACGGGCTGGAGCTGCACAATTTCTATGTGCCCGCTGGCGGTGATGTCCCCGATCCCGCGAAGAATGAGAAATTCGCCCACAAGCTGCATTTCCTGGGCGAGATGGAAAAATTCTTCGCCGCCCGCAAAGCCACGCGTGGCGAGCCCGTGATGCTGATGGGCGATCTCAATGTCGCGCCGCTGGAGAACGACGTCTGGAGCCACAAGCAGCTTCTCGACATAGTGAGCCACACGCCGGTCGAAACGCGGCTTCTGGGCGAGGCCGTGGCCGCATTCGACTGGGCCGACGCCACCCGCACCTTCATTCCGCCTGAGGAGAAAATCTATTCCTGGTGGAGCTATCGGGCCATCGACTGGGAAGCCTCGGATCGCGGAAGACGGCTGGACCATGTCTGGCTCAGCCCCGGTCTGAAAGGCGCGCTGAAATCCCAGTCCATCCTCAAGAAAATGCGCGGCTGGCAGAAGGCTTCCGACCATGTGCCGGTGATGGTGGAGATAGCTTTATGAGTTGGTCGCGCGGCCGCTCGAAAAACCGCTTCACACTTTTTCTGGCCGACGCTCCATGAAATTAGCGCTCTTGCGCCATGGACCCACCGGCTGGAATGCGCTGGGCCGCATCCAGGGCCACACCGATATTCCGTTGAGCGATGAAGGCTTAGCGAAAATGCGCGGGCTTTTGCCGCCTCTCGGTTTCGCGCAGGCGCGCGCCTATGCCAGCCCAATGCAGCGCGCCCGCCAGACTGCCGAAGCGTTGGGATTGAAAAATCCCATCCTGGATGCCCGGCTGATGGAGCAGAATTGGGGCCGCTGGGAAGGATTGAGCCGGGCGGAGATTCTGGCTCGCGACGGTGAGGATGCCTTTATGCGGGCTGGCCAGAAACTCGAATTCCGGCCACCGGGCGGGGAATCCACGGAAGAATTGCACAATCGCGTGGCCGCGTTTTTGAAAGACGTAGGCCGAGAAGAGCGCGACGCCATCGCGGTTACGCATCTGGGCGTGCTGCGCGCGGCCTACGTCTTGGCGACTGGCTGGGACATGAGCCAGCCCATGCCGCCGGAATTGGATATTTCCAAGGCGCTGATCCTCAGCCTTACGCGAGAGGGCATCGGCGCGATTGCAGGGCTGAACGTGGATTTGCCGATCAGGACCTGATCAGGACCAGAACGGCTTCACCTTGCGGAATTTCTTCCAGCGTTTCAGGGCCTGTTTGGCGCTATGGGGCCGCCGGGCCCGGTACCAGCCTGCCACCAGGCCCGCCGCGTAACGCTCGCCCGGCGAGGTGCGCTTGTTGTCGGTCTCGCGCAACAGGCTCGCGATGGCGGTGCGGACATGGGCGATGTCGTTGATGGCGCCCAGATGCTCCTGAAGCCCGCGCAGCGCGCCGACATAATGCTTCACCTTGCGCTTGGGATAGAGCGGGGCCAGCAATTCGGCGGTGTAGCGCAATTTCTTGAGCGCGATGCGCAGGCGATGAAGATGGGCCTCGTCGCCGTCTTTTGCTTTCCTGCCTCGCTTGCGGGCGCGGGCCTGTTGCCGGTCCAACAAGCGTTTTGCCACCCGGGAGAGCTTGGTGTCGCGCGCCAAGGGCAGGCGGGAATGAGCCAGACCCGCCACATCTTCGGTGAAGAGGGCGAAATCGTCGCCCGCCACGCATGCATTGACCTCTTTCCAGGCCCTGTCGCGCAAGTCTTCGAGCCGTGACCGCAGGCTCGCAAACGCGTCCTGCTCGCTATCTTCCGCGGGCGCATCCAGAAGCTCCGTGAGAAAGACATCCAGGTCGCGAGCAGGTCCCAGCCTGCTGGAAAGTATCTTGGCGCGGCTGCGCAGGTCGAGCAGCCAATCCTGGCGGAATTCCTCGCCAAAGGCCTTGAGCACCACTTCCAACCGGCGCAACGCCACGCGCAGTTGATGCAGGCCATCGATCGAACGGCCTGCCCGAACGGCGGCGGCATTGGCGGTCAATTGCGCCAGGCAATCCGAGAGGGTGGCGCGGAAGACATCTTCGGGCCGCATGGTGCGGGTGATGCGCGCGGGGCGCGCCTTGACCGGCTGAGCCGGGCCAAAACCCTTACGGGCAAGCGAATGAATCGAAGCCAGGCGCGGATCGTCCATGCATTGCAATCTATGGCAACGCAGTACCGATGCAATACGATTATACCGGGCGGACGGGCAGCCCAGCCCTGCCGAGCGCGGCTTTTGCATCCCCGATCGTGGCGTGGCCGAAATGGAAGATCGAGGCCGCCAGCACCGCGCTGGCATGCCCTTCGGTGACGCCCTTGACCAGATCGTCCAGCGAACCCACCCCGCCCGAAGCGATCACCGGCACACGCACCGCATCGCTGATGGCGCGGGTAAGGGGAATGTCATAGCCGGATTTGGTGCCGTCGCGGTCCATGGAGGTAAGAAGGATTTCGCCGGCGCCATAAGCCACCAGTTTTTTGGCGTGCTCGACCGCATCGATGCCGGTGGCGCGCCGCCCGCCATGGGTGAATACCTCGAAGGGCGGACCGTTGTGATTGTGGCTGCCTTGCTTGGCGTCGATCGCCGCGACGATGCATTGGCTGCCGAATTTCTCGGCCGCCTCGCGCACGAATTCGGGACGGCGCACCGCCTCGGTATTGACGGAAACCTTGTCGGCCCCGGCCAGCAGCAACGCGCGAATGTCGTCCAAGGTCCGCACCCCCCCTCCAACAGTGAGCGGCATGAAGCAGACTTCGGCGGTGCGCCGGACCACATCCAGCAACGTACCGCGCGCTTCATGGCTGGCAGTGATGTCAAGAAAACAAAGTTCGTCGGCACCGGCGGCGTCATAGATGATCGCCTGTTCCACCGGATCGCCGGCGTCGCGCAACTGCTCGAAATTGATGCCCTTTACCACGCGGCCATCCTTGACGTCCAGGCAGGGAATGATGCGGACCTTGAGCATCAGCGTGATTTCGCCATCGCGGCAATGTTCATCAAGGCGCGGCCGCACACCGCCTGGGCGGGCACCGCAGTGGTGCGGCTCAACGCTTCCGCTTCCAACAGCATGTCCAGCGCATCCGCCAGTTTTTCTTCTTTCCAGCGATTGGCCTGTGCCTTGAAGGATTGTTCGCGCAGGAAATGCACCGGCGGACGCAGCTTTTTCATCGCGCCATCCAGGCTTTCGCCCCGGTTCATGTTTTCCTTGACCAAAGTAAGGCGCTGGAAATGGCCCAGCGCCCCGCGCAGCACCTGGTTGACCGAGACATCGGCGATCCACAGCCGCTCCAGCGCCAGATCGAGGCGGGGAAGGTCGCCCGCGCCGGCGGCATCGGAAGCTTCCTCCGCGCGCGCCTCGGCCTCATCGCCCATCACCGCCAGAACATCGTCCAGGGTGATGCTTTTGCGGCCCTGGGCATAAAGCATCAGCTTTTCCAACTCGCGCCGCGTCACGCCCCGATCCGAGCCCAGCCGCGACACCGCATAGGCAAGCGCGTCGGGCACGATAGAGAAGCCTTCCGCGCGTAGCGTGCCCCGCACCAGCTCCCCCAAGTTCTGGGCCGTATCGGCATAACATTCGATGGCAACCGACTCATCTCGGCCACCAAACAATTTCGGCAGACTGCTGGACTTTTTGAGATCGCCTGCTTCGACCACCACCAAGGCATCGCCGGGCGGGTCCTCGAGGAATACCTCAAACAGAGCCGCCAGGTCGTTGCTGGCGCCGCGCACCCGCACCACGCGCCGCCCGCCCAGCATGGAAATCGCCGCCGCTTCGTCGGCCAGCCGCGCGGGATCGGAGAGAAGCGTGTCCTCGTTCAAATCTGAGACATTGAAGGGATCTGCCAGATCGGCCACCACGCTCTTGATGAGCTTCTCCGCCCGCTCCTGCACCAGCCCGGCGTCGGGGCCAAAGACCAGCGCCGCGCGCAACGCTTTGGGTGGACGATCGAGAAAGCCGTCCGCCTGGTGGTTTTTGACGATCATCGCCGGCCGCTGAAATAGGCGCCCAGATCCATGCGGATGCGATCAGCCAGATCGTCGGCGGCGCGGCGGTCGGAATCCTGCTGCACCGCCAATGTCGAGTAAGGTGCGCTGGAGACGTTGTAAGAGGCGAGGCTGGTCTGGCTGCCGCTGGTGATTTGTCTGCCATTGGCGTCGGTCAGCACATAGGCCACGGTGAGCGCGTCGTTGTAGCGGGTGATGGTGGCGTCGTTCTGCAACGCCACGCCATTGGAGGCTTCGCTGAGCGTGAGCTTGAGGATGTAATTCTTGCCTGCGCGCCGTCCGTCCGAGCCCAGAAGATCGATCAACTGATTGCGCAGCTCATAACCGTCCTGTTCGGGCACCGGCTCGACATAGATCGAGGCCAGCTCCGGCCCCAGCCTTCCCCCGCCATACAAAGGATGAAAGCCGCAGCCTGCCAACACGAAACAGGCCAGAGCACCGATAGCTAATCCAAGTCGAGGCCCGCCTCCCCCGCGCATGCGTAGCATGCCGGTGGGAGAGGTGCCCGTAGCACCGCTTGCAGCGCGTAGGCGCGAGCTGGAGCGCCAAAACAAAGCTGCGAAGGGCGGAGGGGAAAGCAAAGGCTTCATGCGACAATGTTCACAATACGGCCCGGCACGACAATGACTTTCTTTGGCGCGGCCCCCGCCAAAGCCCGTTTGACGCCATCTTCCGCCAAGGCCGCCGCTTCCACGGTTCTGTTGTCGGCATCGCGCGCCACAGTCACTTCGCCCCGGCGCCTGCCATTCACCTGGACGGCAATGGTGACTGTGTCGGTCTGAAGCAGTGCGGGATCATGCTTGGGCCAGGGCGTTTCGGCCACCAGCCGGTCATGGCCCAGTGTCCGCCAGCATTCTTCCGCCAGATGCGGCATCATCGGCGCGGCCAGCAGCACCATGGTTTCCAGCGCTTCGCGCCGGGTGGCGGCATCGGCCTTGGGCGAGTCGGCAATGGCGTTGGAGAGCATATAGAGCTGTGCCACCGCGCGGTTGAAGCGCAGCGCGCCCAGATCTTCGGTCACCGCGGCAATCGCCTTGTGTGCCGATTGGCGCAGCGATTTGGATGGTTCGTCGCTGGGCGCGGCCTTGGGTAGCCCGGGCGCGGGCAAGCCTTCCGCCTCGCTCACCAGCCGCCAGATGCGCTGGACAAAACGCCAGCACCCTTCCGCGCCGGCGTCGGTCCATTCGATATCGCGCTCGGGCGGCGTGTCCGACAGCATGAACCAGCGGATGGTGTCGGCGCCGTAATCGGCGATGATGGTTTCGGGCGCGATCACATTGCGCTTGGACTTGGACATTTTCTCCGACGAACCGATCTCCACCGGCGCGTGATTGTCCTTGCGGAAAGCGTTGCCGCCTTCCTTCACCACTTCGTCGGGAGAAACCCAGCCGCTGGCGTCACGATACGTTTCGTGACAGACCATGCCCTGGGTAAAGAGGCCGGCGAACGGCTCCTGGACCGAGACCAGGCCCAGACGGTTCATCGCCCGGGTGAAGAAGCGCGCATAGAGAAGATGCAGGATGGCGTGCTCAATGCCGCCGATATACTGGTCCACCGGCAGCCAATAATCCGCGGCGTCCTTGTTGACCGGCGTCCTGGCGTGGCTGTCGCAAAAACGGATGAAGTACCAGGACGAGTCCGCGAACGTATCCAGCGTATCGGTGTCGCGCGCGGCCGGACCGCCGCATGTGGGGCAGATGGTATTTTTCCATTTGAGATCGCGGTCCAGCGGATTGCCGCTTTTGGAAAAGTCGATCTTGTCCGGCAGGAGCACCGGCAGGTCGCTTTCTTTCAGCGGGACCACGCCGCATTTCTGGCAATGGACCATGGGAATGGGACAGCCCCAGGGCCGCTGGCGCGACACCAGCCAGTCGCGCAAGCGGAAATTCACCGTACGCTTGCCCATGCCGGCTTTTTCCAGCCGGGTGGCGACTTCGGCCTTGGCCTGATCCACCGTCATGCCGTCGAGGAAGCGGGAATTGGCAAGGCGGCCCGGGCCAATGTAAGCCTCGTTGCCGATCGCGAAGCTTTTGGCGTCGGCCCCCTCAGGCACCACCACCGCTGTGACCGGCAGCTCGTATTTGCGGGCGAAATCCAGATCGCGCTGATCATGCGCCGGGCAGCCGAAAATCGCGCCGGTGCCGTAGCCCATCAGCACGAAATTCGCCACCATCACCGGCAGCTTCCAATTGGGATCGAACGGGTGAGCGGCGGTGAGGCCGGTGTCATAGCCCTGCTTGTCGGCCTTCTCGATTTCGGCTTCCGCCGTGCCGGTCTTGCGGCATTCGGCGATGAAGTCCTGCAGCTTGAGATCGCTTTTCGCCAATTCCTGGGTCAGCGGATGATCGGGTGACAAGGCGACAAAGCTGGCGCCGAACAGAGTGTCGGGCCTTGTGGTGAAGACGTCCAGCTTCTCGCCGTCGGACAATTGAAACTGGAAGGTCAAGCCTTCGCTGCGGCCGATCCAGTTCCTCTGCATGATGCGGACTTTTTCCGGCCAGCGGTCCAGGGTGTCGAGCGCGGTGAGCAATTCCTCGGCAAAAGCGGTGATCTTGAAGAACCATTGCGAGAGCTTGCGCCGTTCCACCACCGCGCCGGAGCGCCAACCCCGCCCGTCGATCACCTGCTCGTTGGCGAGCACGGTCTGGTCCACCGGGTCCCAGTTCACGTCCGCTTCGCCGCGATAGACGAAACCGGCCTGATAGAATTGCAGGAACAGCTTCTGCTGCTGGTGATAATATTCCGGATCGCAGGTGGCGAATTCGCGCGACCAGTCCAGCGACAGGCCCATGCGCTTCAGCTCGGCCCGCATATGGGCGATGTTCTCATAGGTCCAGTCGCGTGGGCTCACGCCCTGGTCGCGCGCGGCATTCTCGGCGGGAAGACCGAAGGCATCCCAACCCATCGGATGCAGGACGTTATAGCCCTGGGCGCGCCGGAAACGCGCCAGCACATCGCCCATCGTGTAGTTGCGCGCGTGGCCCATATGGATGCGCCCCGACGGATAGGGGAACATCTCCAGCACATAGCATTTGGGCTTGTCGCCATGCTCGGGCGTGACGAACAGTTTGCGGCGGTCCCATTCCGCCTGCCAGTATTTCTCTGATTCCTTGGCGTTGTAACGCGCCATGTTGTGCCTTCCGATACGTGGCGCAAGACCCCGGGTCGAGCAGGCTTGGCCGTCAAGAAAAAAGGTTTACGCGCGGGGATTCAAAGTTGCCAGACGCAATTCGCGCGCGCGGGTGAGGATCGCGTCTTCCAGCTTGTGCGCCGTATCGGGACTGGGGGCGGCGTCGGTCCAGGCGGCGCCGTTGCGGGTCTGGCGGAACACCACCACCTTGAGGCCGTCGGCGCGCAGATTGCGGTCGAGAATATAGATCGTGACTTTGAGCCGCTCGGTGGGCGCGTTGGGCGCGACATACCAGTCGGTGATGATCACACCCCCGAACGGGTCGGCGCTGGCGAGCGGCATGAACGACAGCGTGTCGAGCGCGGCATGCCAGAGATAGGAATTGACCCCCAAGGTCATCTTGCCCGAGCCGCCCGCGACAATGGTGGCGCCGGTTTCCATGTCGGTCGTGGTCGTACCGCCGCCGCAGCCAGCGATGAGCGGCAGCGTCAACGCGCACAGCAATACGGGCAGAATTCGCATCAGGCTTTCCTTCGACGATGTGCCCAACAGGGCTACCGTCCACCCCCTGGCATGGGTCCGGCTTATACTGGCATTGGGGTGCCACGCGCAACGGCGCGCGCCTTGTCGCGGGCCTCGTTGTTTGGCTTATGTTAGAAGGACTTATGGCGGGGCGGAAATTTCAAAAAGGCAATCTGAGCCGGGCGGCGACGACGGCTTTGTATCTGTTTCTGGTGGTAACTCCCGCCTTGGCCGCGGAAAGCGATCTCACTCTCGATCCCTATGAGATGGCGATCGGCAACGCACAATTGTCCGTGGGCGGGATGGCGGCCGGCGCCCTGTTCGACGGCAATCTCAAAGGCCAGCCCGCCGCCTCGGGTGCGCTGAAAGTACAGCCCAGGCTGCATCGCGATTATGATTCCGGGCTGGTGCTGGAATTGGATTCGACTTTGGCCCTGAGCGACCCGCTTTCGCGTGGGCGCTATGGCGGCGCGTTCCTGGAAAAATTCTATGGCGCGATGCGCACCGGATTGGGGCGGGTCGAGATCGGGCTGACCGATGGCGGCGGCTATGAGGTGGCGGTGACAGGGCCCAAGGTGGATGCGGCGGTTTCGCTTGACGATCCGCAAACCAGCTTCT
>DATNGI010000005.1:0-6923 GCA_035605955.1 Rhizomicrobium sp. | reverse complement strand
CGGTAGAGCGTGCGATCGTGAGCGATGGGGATTTTGCGATTGGATTTTGAGGGAATGCACGGGACGATGCCACGCGCGGCCAGGGCGCTGCGGAACCAGCCGGCGTCATAGCCTCTGTCTCCGAGCAAGGCTTTGGCTGGCGGCATGGCATCGAGCATCAGGGCGGCGCCTTTGTAGTCGCTCATCTGGCCTTCGCTGAGCAGCATCACCAGCGGGCGTCCTTTGCCATCGCACACCGCGTGGAGCTTGGAGTTCAAACCGCCCTTCGTGCGCCCGATACGTCGGGGAACAGCCCCTTTTTGAGCAGGCTGGCGGCGGTGCGGTGGGCCTTGAGGTGGGTGGCGTCGATCATCAGCCGGTCAGGCTTGCCGCCCTTTCTCGCCAACTCAGCAAAAATCCGGTTGAACACCCCAAGACGGCTCCATCGGATAAAGCGGTTGTAGATCGTCTTGTGCGGGCCGTATTCCTTCGGCGCACCGCGCCAGCGCACCCCATTGCGGATCACGAAGATGATCCCGGAGATCACACGCCGGTCATCGACCCGCGCAACGCCATGGGACAGGGGAAAATAAGGTTCAATCCGGCGCATCTGCGCACGCGACAGCCAAATCAGATCACTCATCGAAGCACCTCCCGGTGCCACCAATGAATCAGTGAGCTCCCCACTCCGCAAGAAAATTAACAGGTCCTGAGCCTAGCTAGCATGGCGAAGCCATTGGCGGGAGATCGAGACGGACGGCCAAGTCCGCCGAGCGGCTTCCGAGGGCGTCCGCCACTCGAAATGGTCCACTGGACCATTTCGTCCGCTTCGCGGCCGCGGCTCAACCCGAGGAAGACAGTTGGGGGCAATAAACTAAGACAACGCGCCGATCGCGGCAAAGCCGGCAAAGCCCTTGAGCAGGGACGCGTTCTGCGCGGTGACGCCGCCCAGCGCCAATACCGGCAGAAGCGCATCACGCGCCATCAACCGGCCGCGCGCTGCCGTGAGGGGCTGCCCCTTGGGATGGCTTTTGGTGGCGAAGATCGGCGAAAGAAAAGCGGCGTCGGCATGCGCGATACGCAAGCCTTGACCCGAATGGGCCGCCACCGTGATCACCCAGTGCGGCCTCAGCGCCCGCCAATGCGCCGCTTCGCGCGCCCGCTTCTCCGGCAGATGCAGGCCGTGCAGGCGGTCGGCCAAAACCGGATCGTCCGCCGCCAAAAGAATCAGGCCGCTGGTGTCCGCACGCAGCAATTCCGCCAGAGCCTGGCGACGCACGCCGTCCCGTGCGCGCAGGATCACCATGCTGCCTTTGGGCAACCGGCGTGCCGCCGCGAGGGGATCGGCGAGGCGCTCGTCGTCCGTCATCAGAACAAGAAGGCCCGCGTTGAGGCGGCTCAACTCTCTTGCTAGCTTCGGGCCTGTCATGAGCATTCCGGAAAATCTGACCGCCATTCTGGCGCGCATCGACGCGGCGCGGAAGGCGGCGCTCGCACCTGCCTCTCGAACCCGATTGGTGGCGGTGAGCAAGACGGTGCCCCCGGAGGGCATCCGCGAGGTTTTGGCGGCCGGCCAGCGCCTGTTCGGCGAGAACCGGGTGCAGGAAGCCCAAAGCAAATTCCCAGGGCTGAAGCAGGAATTTCCCGATCTGGAATTGCATCTGATCGGGCCGCTTCAGACCAACAAGGTGAAAGAAGCGGCCGCCCTGTTCGATGCCATCGAAACGCTGGATCGGACCAGGTTGGCCGATGCCCTGGCCGCCGAGCGCGACAAAAACGGCAAGTGCCCGCGTCTGTTCCTCCAGGTGAATACCGGCGAGGAGCCGCAAAAATCGGGCGTGATGCCGAAAGAGACGGAAAGCCTGATTGCCTATGCGCGCAAGCTGGAGCTGCCCCTGATCGGCCTGATGTGCATCCCCCCGCTTGAGGACGATGCCGCGCCGCATTTCGCCTTTCTCGCCAAGCTGGCCAGGGAGAATGGCCTCATCGAACTCAGCATGGGGATGAGCGGCGATTTCGAGATGGCGATACGGTTTGGCGCGACCTATGTGCGGGTGGGTTCGGGCATATTCGGCGCGCGGGCGAAGGCTTAGCCGTTGACCAGCACCTTGTCGCCCGGCTGAACCTGCGCCAGCGCGGCGCGCAAATCATGCTCGGTCATCGCGATGCAGCCGGCGGTGTGCGGATAGCCATCCCGCGCCAGGTGCAGGAACACGGCGCTGCCCTTGCCCTGCACCACCGGATCGTCATTGAAGCCGATGATCACGATGATGTCATAGACAGGACTGTCCAGCCAGAGATGCTCGGCGCTCACCGGATAAGGATGCTTGACCAGCTTGTTGTAGTTGGGATCGCCGGGGTGATCGCACCAGCCATCATCCTTTTCCAGCGCCCGCGCCGGAAGAATGGAGCGCGGCTGCTCAAGCCGGTCAGCGCGCCAGAACAGGCGGCGGAAAGGATAAACGCCAATGGGCGTCACGCCATCGCCTTCGCGTTGTTTGTGGGCGATGCCGGCGGGACCCACCGCACAGCGGCGGGGGCCAGCGCCCCAATCCACCACCGTGCCGGCCGGCGAATTAGAAACAATCAAATCCATGAATCCAGCTTAGAGCAGGATTTTCCCGGGTGGAAGCTTCCGGGAACTTACGGTGTCAAACTCGTCTCAACTTTCGGTAATTCCCGGCAAACATAAAAAGGCCTTATTCGCAAGCGCTGATGAAAATCCGGGCGGGTGAGGGCACCGAAATTGCCGCCTTTCACGAAGAGTTGTGGCGCGCTATTTTGCGCGTGCCCGGATGGAGCGACATGCCCAGCGCCAAGCGCGTGCTATTGGTCGACGAAGACGTGGTCTTGCGTGCCTCTTTGGCAGAACAATTGGCGCGCGAAGGATCCTATGCGGTGATCGAAGCGGCCAGCGGCGCGGAAGCGCGCGGTCTGGCCAAGGATGGCGGATATGCCTTCGCCATCATCGATCAAAGTCTCGCGGATGGCGCGGGTGACGCCTTGGCGCAAGACTTGAAGACATCGGGCTTTGACGCGCCGATCCTGCTTCTGTCGGAGCAGGACGCGCCCACCCCGCCCCTCGAGCATATCGAAAAGCCATTCCGCTTCGCCGCGCTGCTCGCTCATCTCAACGCCCATCTGGGCCGCCACATCCCCAGCGACGAAACCCCTTTCGAGATCGGGCCCTATCTGTTCCGGCCGGGCGCCAAGCTTCTGATCCAGGGCGAGCGCAAAGTACGGCTGACCGAAAAGGAAACCGACATTCTGAAGTTCCTCCACACCGCCGGCACCACCGTGCCGCGCGAGACTTTGCTGCACGAAGTCTGGGGCTATAACCCCGCCGTCACCACCCACACGCTGGAAACCCACATCTACCGGCTGCGCAAGAAAATCGAGGAAAATCCTGGCGAAGCGCGGATTCTGCTGACTGAGGGCGGGGGCTACAGGCTGGCCTCCCGCCCTATTGTTTAACGGGCGTTAACCCTTTCGGGTCGACATAAGGGCATGGGGAGAGAATCGAGAACCGAACCGGGATGGCGCAAGTCCGCCAGCGCGGGGCCACGCTTTTTCGACGATGAGGACCGGCCCCCTCCGCCGCCACCGCGCAAGAAGCGCATCTGGCCCTATCTGATCTTGATGCTGGTCGCCTGGGCGGTGATCTTCGCCGCGATCTTCTGGGCGCATTTTCTTTCCAACCTTCCGCCCGTGCACGATCTTCTGGCGGCAGCGCCCCCGCGCGACGTCACCATTCTGGACGATCATGGCCGCATCATCGCGCGCCGCGGCCTTACCCATGAAGCGGTTGTGAAGGTCGAAGACCTGCCCGACTATGTGCCCAACGCCTTCATCGCCATCGAGGATCGCCGCTTCCGCGAGCATATCGGCCTTGATCCCATCGGCATGATACGCGCCGCGCTGGAGAATATGCTGGCAGGTCATGTGGTGCAGGGCGGCTCGACGCTCACCCAGCAACTGGCGAAAAATCTCTATCTCGATCCCAACCGCACCCTGGACCGCAAAATTCAAGAAGCGATGCTGGCTCTCTATCTGGAGTCACACTACTCCAAGAACCAGATCCTCACGCTTTATCTCAACCGCGTCTATTTCGGCGCCGGCACGTACGGCATCGAAGCCGCCAGCGAGAAATTCTTCGGCAAGCATGCCGGCGAGTTGAGCCTCACCGAAGCCGCCATGCTGGCGGGCAGCGTCAAGGCCCCCACCCGCTACAATCCCATGTCCGACACCGATGCGTCACTGGCGCGCGCCGACGTGGTGCTTGCCGCCATGCAGGAGGCGGGTTTCATTGATGCACGTGAGCACGCCACGGCGGAAGCCACCCGGCCGCGCATCGTCTCCAGCACCGGCACCCCGGATTCGGGCTATTTCGCCGATTGGGTGATCGCCCAACTGGATGGCATTCTGGGACCGGGACGCGAGCCGGTGACGGTCGAGACAAGCCTCGATCTCGACACCCAGAAACTGGCCGAGCAGGCCGTGGACGAAGGCCTGGATGCACAGGGTCAGAAATTCCGCGCCAGCCAGGCGGCGCTGGTATCGATGACGCCCGACGGCGCGATCCGGGCGATGGTGGGGGGCCGATCCTATCCCGACTCCAGCTTCAATCGCGCCACCGATGCCGTGCGCCAGCCTGGCTCGGCCTTCAAGCCGTTCGTTTATCTCACTGCCTTCGAGCACGGCCACACGCCCAACGACGTGATGAATGACGGACCGGTGGACATTCACGGTTGGCGGCCGTCCGATTTCGAAGGCGAATATCAAGGCGAGATCACGCTCACCAAGGCCTTCGCCGAATCCTCCAATTCGGTGGCGGCGCAGTTGACCGACGAGGTCGGCCCGAAGGAAGTAGCCAGCACGGCACGCAGGCTTGGCATCGACACGCATCTGGAAGCGGTGGCGTCGTTGGCCCTGGGCACGTCTGGCGTGACTCCGCTGCAACTGACCGGCGCTTATGCTTCTTTCGCCAATGGCGGCGATCGGGTGAAGCCCTACGCCATCCTGCGCATCAAGACCGGCGGCGGCAAAATTCTTTATCAGCGCAAGGTGGCGGCGCCCGAACAGGTGATGTCGCCTCAGAATGATGCCGCCATGACGGGATTGATGGTCGAAGTGGTCTTGACCGGCACCGGCAAAGCGGCGCGGCTGATGGAGCGTCCCACCGCCGGCAAAACCGGCACCACCCAGGATTTCC
Organism: Rhizomicrobium sp.; assembly: GCA_035605955.1. GTDB lineage: Bacteria > Pseudomonadota > Alphaproteobacteria > Micropepsales > Micropepsaceae > Rhizomicrobium. The sequence goes on along the minus strand of DATNGI010000005.1, from coordinate 1,732 downwards.
ATGATGCCTGGTTCGTGGGCTTCACCGCCGATCTGGTGACGGGCGTGTGGGTGGGTAACGACAATTCCGCGCCGATGAAAAAAACCACCGGCGGCACCCTTCCCGCCCATATCTTTCACAGCTTCATGGAAGATGCCGAGCGCGGATTGCCGATCCGGCCGCTGATGGGCAGCCAATTGCTGGCGGCCGCGGAACAGGATGCCGAGACACCCGTGGCATTGGCCGGGCCTTTGACCGCGTCGATGCCGGTATTCTCTTCTGTGCCCGCGCCGGCTCAAGCCCCCGCTTCCACGCCCGCCCCAGCGGCCAAAGACCCATTCCAGCAAATCCTCGACAGTTTATTCGGAAACTGAACCTGTCAGCGCATCAGGTCTGCCTCTCCCTCGCGCGGAGGGCGCTGGAGGGGGAGGTGGTCGTAGCAGCAGCGTACGAGGGTAGCAGCGCTTGCGATGCGCCTCCCTCGCTTCGCTCGAAGAGGGTCAAGCTTTTCTAGGCTCGCTGACGCTCACCAAGAAACGCTAAGCCAAGACCGGAGGGGCTCAATTATAGCGCAGCAGGGTACGCCCGTGATCGCGCAGCCATTGGCGGGCGCGCGCGGTGTCGGGCGAAAGGGTTTTCACATGCGCCCAGAAGCGCGGCGAATGATTCATTTCTTTGAGATGCGCCACTTCATGCGCCACCACATAGTCGCGCACATAGTCCGGCGCGAAGATCAGCCGCCAGCAGAAAGAGAGCGCGCCCTGCTGGCTGCACGATCCCCAGCGGCTTTTGGTGTCGCGCACCGAAATACGCTGCGGTTTGGTCCCCAGCCGCGCCGCAAAATCCAGCGCACGGGTGGCGAACAATTGGCGCGCCTGGTGCTTGAAGAAATCCAAAAGGCGGCGCGGTGCATGCTCGACGCGGCCGCTCACCATGATGGCGCCATCCTCGGCCCAAACCGGCGCCGGCCCCCGCAGGACGCTGTGGCGGATGGGATGGCCCGTGCCCAGATAGGGGACGTGCGAGCCCGGCAGCAAAGCCACGCGTTCCGGCATGCGCCGCAACTGGCGGGCGATCCATTGAGTCTCACGCCGCGCAAATGCCAGCGCGGGAGCGGCGCCCCCGCGGGCCGGTGCGGTGACGATCACTTCGCCGGTGGCGGGATGCACGCGCAAAACAATGCGGCGGGCGCGGGAATTGAGCTTGACCGAAACCGCGACATCCATGCCATCGACCGCCAACAATTCGCGCGCGGCCACCGCTCGCTTTTCGCCGCGCTTGGCTTTAGGCTTGGCCCTAAACAAGGACTTCAACATGTCAGAACGTCCACGCTTCCATCTTGCGTTTCCGGTGCGCGACCTTTCGGAAGCCCGCGCATTCTACGGCGATCTGCTCGGCTGTCCCGAAGGCCGCTCGAGCGATGACTGGGTCGATTTCGACTTTTTCGGCCATCAAATCGTGGCCCATTTAAGCCCGAACGAGGTCGGACACAAAGCACATAATGATGTCGACGGCGATCAAGTGCCGGTGCGCCATTTCGGCACCATTCTTTCCATGACGGAATGGAAGAGATTGGCGGTACGCCTGACGGAACGAAAAGTTGATTTCATTATCGAGCCGGGAATCCGATTCGAAGGCTTGCCGGGCGAACAGGCGACGTTTTTTTTCCTCGATCCTTCGGGCAACGCGCTGGAGTTCAAGGCTTTCCATGACGATTCCGCCATTTTTGCGCGCTGACCGCATTGCCATCGCG
>DATNGI010000004.1:0-63642 GCA_035605955.1 Rhizomicrobium sp. | reverse complement strand
TGGGCCAGATTTATGTACCTCGCTCCAATGCCATGCTGGCGGTGGGCGTGGTGTTGATCGTGCTGATTTTCAAATCATCCGCTGCGCTGGGCACCGCTTATGGCATCGCGGTCACCGGCGTGATGGTGATCTCCACCGTGCTGGTTGGTTTGGTGGCGATCTATCGCTGGCGCTGGTCCAGGCCGGCCGTCTTCGCGGTCTTTGGTGTGCTCGGGCTGATCGATCTGGCATTTCTTGCCTCCAACAGCCTCAAGATCGTGGAAGGGGGCTGGTTCCCTCTGGCCGTGGCGGCAGCGGTATTTGTGGTGATGGACACCTGGCGGATCGGCCGCCGCCTTCATATGGAAAAAATCCGCGAAGGTTCGCTTGCCATCGATTTGTTTCTGGCACGCGCGGACAAGATGACCCAACGGGTGGCGGGCACGGCCGTGTTCATGAGCGCACGGAGCGACGTGGTGCCGGGCGCCATGTTGCACAGCTTGAAACATTATCATGTGCTGCATGAGCGGGTAGTGCTGGCGACGGTGCAAGCCGCCGACACACCCTTCGTGCAACCTTCACGCCGCATCGTTATCGAAAAACTGGGCAAGGGCTTCTTCACCGCCCGCTTTGTCTATGGCTTCTTCGAAAGCCCCGACATTCCCGAAGCGATGGCCGCGGCGCGGGCGCAAGGTCTCGCCATCGAGATGGATCAATCCACCTTCTTCCTGGGCCGCGAGACGCTGGTGCCGGGCGAGCATCCCAGCCTTAGCCGCTGGCGCGTGGCGCTTTACATGTGGCTGGCGTCGAACGCGCTGTCGCCGGCGCGTTTCTACCACTTGCCGCCGGGGCGCGTGGTTGAGCTTGGCACGCAAGTAACAATTTAGACTCTTCTCCATGACCGGCCTTGAGCCGGTCATCCATAGATGGGCGGATCAAGGCCGCCCATGGAGAGAGAAACTAGTCCAGCGCGTAAACCAAAGCCTTCAAGTATGCCGTTTCCGGCAGCATGGGATGCACGGGATGATCCGGGGCGGCGCCGGCGCTGTGGATCAGGCTTGCCGAGCGCCCCGCTTTCACGATGCCCGCGGCGCATTCGAGAGCAAAGCGGTCCAGCGGAATATTGTGCGAGCAAGAAGCCAGCAGCAGCAATCCACCCGGCGCGGTGATATCGGTGGAGAGACGCGCCAGCTTGCGATAGACCTTGGCGCCCGGTTCTAGATCCTTGCGCGATTTCACGAAGGGCGGCGGATCGGCGATCACGATATTGAACTTTTCTTTCTGTGTGGAGAGCCGCTCCATCTCTTCGAACACATCCGCTTTGACGGCGCGCAGGGACACATGATTGGCGGCGGCGCTTTCTTCCGCAAGTTTCAGTGCAGGTTCGGAAGAGTCCAGGCAGATCACCTCTTTCGCGCCCGCTTTGGCTGCCAGGAGGCCGAAGCCGCCGGTGTAACTATAAGCGTCTAGGACGCTCTGGCCTTTGGACAACGCGGCCATGAAGGCTCGATTGTCACGCTGGTCGTAATACCAGCCCGTCTTCTGGCCCTGGCCCAAATCGGCGAAATAGCGCGCGCCATTCTCTTCCACCGCGATGCGGCCTGCCTCACCCCGTTCGATCCGTACGTAACTTTCGAGACCTTCCAAGGCGCGCGATGGCGCGTCATTGCGCAGGATAATCGTCGCCGGCGCCACCAACTTGTCCAGCGCCGCCAGCAAAGACGGCAGCGCCCGCTCCATTCCCGCTGCCGTGATCTGCAGCACTAGCACATCGGCGAAGCGGTCGATCACCAGACCGGGAAGCCCGTCGCCTTCGGCGTGAACCAATCGATAGAAAGGGCGCGCGTAAATGCGCTCGCGCAAAACCAGCGCGCGTTTGAGATGGGCGGCGAAGAAATCCTGATCGGCGGCAAGGCCCAGCTCCCGCCCCAGCAGACGCACCGCGATCAAGCTTTTGGGATTGAAAAAACCGCTGCCGAAAACCTGCCCGTCATCGCCTTTGACATCGACCATCGTGCCGGGCTCCACGCCCTTGGCCGGCATCGCGATCTCGTTGGAGAAGATCCAGGGCGCGCCAGCGCGGGCACGCTTGCCTTCGCGCGGCTTGACGATCAGAAGCGGACGCTTGCTCATGGCGTGGCGTTAGCATGGCTGGACCGGAAAAAGAACCCGATTTGCGTCTTAAGCCCTTGAATTTGCGGCACGGCGCCGCGCGCGGGTTTGCGGGCTTGCGTGTGGCCGCGCCCGCCCCGATGATGCGCCCGCATTCAGTGGAGACCGGCATGGCCATCGACGGAAAGTGGGAAATCACCATTAATTCGCCCTTGGGCGCGCAAAAGGCCACGCTGGATTTGAAGGCTGACGGCGGTACGCTGAACGGCACCCAGACGGCGATGCAGGGCACCCAGTCGCTTTCCAACGGCAAGGTCGATGGCAACAACCTCACTTGGTCGGCCTCGATCACCTCGCCCATGCCCATGACCTTGGAGTTTTCCGGCGCGGTCGATGGCGACAAGCTGTCCGGTAGCGTCAAGGCCGGCTCTTTCGGATCTTTTCCTTTCAGCGGTGGCCGCGTCGCTTAATACGAAGCGAAATTTGAGTTGGCCCGCGCCGCCCCTTTTGTTTAGGAGCGTCCGCGCGAGCGGGAGCGACGACTAAAAAGGCCAAGAAGTATGAACGTCGCCATTCACAAAGAGGGCTGGCCCTTCATCGCCCTGTTCGCGGCGGTCGACATTCTGGCCTTTCTGCTCTCGATCTGGCTGGGCGTGATCCTGCTGCCGCTCACACTCTGGTGTGTGGCCTTCTTCCGCGATCCCGAGCGCAAGACGCCGGAAGGGCCCAACCTCATCATATGTCCCGCCGACGGCGTGCTGTTGCCGGTGGTGGATGCCGTCCCGCCGCTGGAATTGGGCCTGGGCGAGACGCCGCGCCCGCGCCTCTCCGTGTTCATGAACGTGTTTAATGTCCATGTGAACCGCAATCCCGTGTCGGGTGCGGTCGTGGCAAAATCTTATCGCCCGGGAAAGTTCTTTAACGCTTCCTTCGACAAGGCAAGCGAACATAATGAGCGCATGTCGCTGAGAGTGCGGCCGGAAGGCGATGATGGAACCCGCGATCTGGCAGTGGTGCAGATCGCCGGCCTAGTAGCCAGGCGCATTGTATGCGACTTGACCCAGGGCCAAGGGGTGCAGCGGGGAACGCGATTTGGCATTATCCGGTTCGGCAGCCGGGTGGATGTCTACCTGCCGCCGGGTTGCGCGGTAATGGCCAAGGCCGGCGAGAAAGTGCGCGCCGGCGAAACGATTTTGGCGAGGTTCGAGGACCGAAGTGAGCGATAGCGGAGAGCAGATGCAGAGGCCGCAGAAGCGCGAACGCGGCGCGCGGCGGGCTCGCGCGCGCCAGATCGTGGCGGCCAGGCTGGAGCGGCTGGAGGATCTTTCCATCAGCAGGCTGGTGCCTTCGACGCTCACTTTGATGGGATTGTGCAGCGGCGCCACCGCGATCCGCTTCGCGCTGCTGTCGGATTGGAAGACGGCGGTTACCTGTGTGGTCTTCGCGATGATTTTCGACATGCTGGACGGGCGCGCGGCGCGCATGCTGGGCGCCGACACGCGTTTCGGCGCGCAACTCGACTCGCTGGCCGACCTGGTGAGCTTTGGCGTCGCGCCCGGCATCATCATGTACAATTGGAGCCTGTCGCGCATGGGCGCGGCGGGATGGGCGGCGGCGCTGATCTTCTGCGCCTGCAGCGCCATCCGGCTCGCCCGTTTCAATGTGCAAAGCGCGCGTGACGAAGGCGCCAGCAAATCCAATCCGTACTTCACCGGCCTGCCCACGCCAGCGGCCGCCTGCATGATGCTGTTGCCGCTATTGATCAGCTTTCAATGGGACGGCCAGACGGTGCGCGAGCCTTGGGTGGTTGGCATCATGATTGCCATCACCTCCGCCTTGATGGTTAGCCGCCTGCCCACGCCATCGGTCAAGCATATGCGGCTGTCGCGCGAGCATCGCTTCTTGGCGGGCCTGGTGGGTGGCATCTTGGTGATGCTCTTGATCATATGGCCTTGGGCGACGCTTACTGGCGGCCTGTTGATCTATGTCGCGACCATTCCCGTGGCGGTGGTGGTGCATCACCCCGCTGCGAAAGCGCAGCGCGCGGCGCTGCGTAATTAGGGTTTATCAGCGAAAGCCGCGATGAAAACCGCCACCGAATCGTGGCGCGCCAAAGCGGCCCATGGGCGCCATGCGCCGGAAGTTGCCGACAAAGAAATGTGACTGGCCGAAGCCGTCGACGAAATAAGGAACATCCCCATTGGCGCCATAGCCGACGCCACCGGTGAAATCGTTCGTCCTCAAATTCTCCAACACCATGGCGTCATCGCGCCCGCGATAGAATTCGCTGCGCCCATAATGGCCGTCATGGCGCATGCGGTAGCTGTCGCGAAATTCCTCTCGCACCTCGCTCGCCGAGCGATAATCGTAGAAGGATTGCGCATAGCGGACATCGGCGCCGCGATGCACAGTGTGCCGCGTGGTGTGATGCGCAGGATGCGTGACTTTGGCGGAAGCCGGACTCGCTAAAAGAACGCCAAGGCCGAGCGCCAGAGCGGTGTGAAAACGGATGGTCACGGGCTTCCTCCATCAATCTCGGCCGGACGGGCCGGTTTGCGCTGTACCAATATGGTACAGGGCGCAGGTGGTGGCGTGAAAATGTCGGTTGATAGTTAACGCCCGTGCCCAGCGGCGGCGGCAGTCGTCCCATTACGATGTTATCCAATTGAAATAAAACAAGAAAAAAGAGCGCGGGGCGACGCATTCCCAGCATGAGAGCGGCGGGCTCGCAGGGAGCCTAAGTCCTGGGCTAGAAGCCCGGGGGAGGGAGACTTCATGACCGCGTTCTGGGTGATGGCGATTGCACTGGGCGCAAGCGCCGCGACCATGTTGGGGGGACTGGCGGCCTTGCGGCTGAGCCAGCGGCTGCATCTGGTCCTGGGCTTCAGCGCCGGCGCGGTGATCGCGGTCGCCTTCTTCGATCTTCTGCCGGAGGCGCTCAATCTGAATGCCGAGGCGCCGCGCAACATCGTGACGGCAGCGGCGCTGGGATTTTTTCTTTATCTGTTGTTTGACCGGCTGGTGAGTTTGCAGGGCCGGGAAGGAACGCGCTGGCGCGGCCAGATCGGCGCCGGCAGTTTCTCCGCGCATAGTCTGCTGGACGGTTTCGCCATCGGCATCGCGTTTCAAGCGGGGCACGCCGTGGGCCTGGTGGTCGCTGCTGCTGTGCTGGTGCATGACTTTTCCGACGGCCTGAACACTGTGAACGTCGTGGCCAAGAATGGTGGCGAGCGCAGGGCGGCGCTCAATTGGCTGATGATCGACGCGCTGGCGCCGCTCCTGGGCGCGGGCCTCAGCCTGGTGGTGGCGCCGCCGCGCGCGGTTCTGGCATTGTTGCTGGCCGGCTTCTCGGGTTTCTTTCTTTATATCGGCGCCAGCGATCTTCTGCCCGAGAGCCAGCGCGCGTTCCCGCGTCCATGGACAACCATTGCGACGCTTTTGGGTGCAGTGACACTTTATGGTGCGACCCGGTTGGCACTGTAAAAATTTTTAACCCAAAATTTTTGGTTCAAGTTCCGTCCAAGCTATGCCAAATGTTTTTGGGCGGCGGGGGAGAAAGGTTTCGTCATTTTGACGCCGCATTCTCTTGCCCGCCTGACCACGCTTGCGGTGGCAAGCTTTCTCATCAGCGCCTGCACCACCGAACGCGCCAGCGTTCCAGCGCGCACCGCCACCGAAGAACTTCTGATCTCGACCGCGGCCGATCGCGCCGCTTCAGCCCTGTCGCTATCGATCCCGAAGGACACCAAGGTCTACATCGACCGGCAATATTTCCAGGGCACCGATGACGGCTATGCCTTGAACGCCATCCGCACCCAGTTTCTGAAACAGGGGCTGGATCTGGTGGACGATCGCAGCCAGGCCCAGGCCATCGTCAATGTTTCGTCCGGCGCGCTCTCCACCGACGAGAAGTCGCTTCTGATCGGCATTCCCGCGCTTCAGGTGCCGGCCTTGCCGGTGGGCACATCGGTTTCGGTGCCGGAAATCGCGCTGTTCAAGACCGCGCAGGACAAGGGCGTGGCGAAATTCGTGGCCACCGGATACGACGCCAAGACGGGCAAGCTGATCGCCACCACCGATCCGCAATATGGCTTTTCGCACCAGACCAATCACACGATCTTTCTGTTCTTCTCCTGGCAGAGCGGCGATCTGGTGCCGCCCGGCGTGGATCAGAATTCGCTTTCGGTGCAGAGCATCGCCAGCGGCATTCCCGGCGAGTTCGGCTTTATGGGAAATACTGATAAATCCAAGTCTCGGTAAGCGTCTTGTCGCCGAGCTTCAAATAGCAGCGCAGGTCGATCGGTGTCTTGGTGTCGATGCTGATATCGAACAGCGAGCGCCAGCGATTGGTGCCCACCACCTTGATCACATAGGCGCCTTCCGCCTTGCCGTTGGAGACATTGACCACCGGCGTCAAGTCGTAACGCTGCTGCAGTTGGTCCAGTATGCCGCCTTCCCAGTCGATGGCGAATTTGCGCTTGTTGGCCGGGGGCGGCGTCTGACCCGGTACGCCGCCTCGTCCGATGCGCGTCGCCACCGCGCGCGCGATGCTCTTGGGATAGTTGGGCTCTGAATCCTGCCAATAAAGGCGATAATCGAAACTCAACCCGTCGCCGCTTTTGATGGGCGCGTCCGGCCGCCAATAGACCACGATATTGTCGTGAATCTCGTCGTCGGTGGGAATCTCGACCAGTTGCACCGAGCCCTTGCCCCAATTGCCCTTGGGCTCGACCCAGATGCCGGGCCGCTTGTTATAGAAAGCGCCATCGTCCTGATAATCCTCAAACTCGCGGTCGCGCTGCATCAGGCCGAAGCCTTTGGGATTATTATCCATGAAGGAATTGGTCTGGAGCGTGGGCGGATTGATCAGGGGTCGCCAGATGCGCTCACCCTTGCCGTTGAAGATCGCAAGCCCGTCATTGTCGTGGATCTCGGGCCGCCAGTCGGCCGCCTTGGGACGGTCATTCTCGCTGTACCAATACATGCTGGTCAGCGGCGCGATCCCTAGCCGCGAAATGTCGGCGCGGAAGAAGAGATCGCAATGGACATTTATCACCACATTGCCGCTTTGCTGGGGCGGGTTCTTTATGCAGTCGAATTTGTAGGCGCCGGTGAGGCTGGGCCCCTCCAAAATCGCATAGATGGTCACCACCGGCCCGTTGCCGGAAAGCCAGAATTGGGAGAAGCGGGGAAATTCCTCCGCGGTTTGCAGCGCGGTGTTGACGGCGATGCCCCGCGCCGACGCCCCATACTGGCCATCCTGGCCGGAGGAGCGGAAATAGCTGGCCCCCTGGAAAGCCAGCCAGTCGATCTGGGAGGTCTGGCTTTCCATGACCCGGAACCCGGCAAAGCCCAGCTTGGCGAGCGGCGCGGGGTCCAGCCCCGATGCGGCATAATCGAAATAGTCTGGCCGGTAGAGGATTTCCCGCGCCACCGTCTGGCCATTTGTATCGGTCTGGAGCGCGAAGATGGTGACCGGGTCGGCCGAGTATCTGTTGAGGTGGAAGAAGGCGATGGGGTCGGTGCCCGCGACACCGCGCCACAGCGCCTCCTCCGGGCGGAAGCGGATTTTCTGGACCTTGTCGAAATCCACACCTTGGATGATGGCCTTCGCGGGCGGCTCCTGCGCCTGATAGGCGGACGCCGCCAACTTCTTGGCCCTGGCTTTCAGCCCGTCAAAGCTGAAGGTATGGGCCGCGCCAAGCCTCAAGCCGGGCGGCGTTTTGGGCAGGGCCTTGGTCTGGGCGCGCCCCGGCAAGGCCGGAAACAGCCCGGCGGCGACAATGCCCGCCAGCAGAAAACGTCGGTCAGGGGCGAACATCATGGGCTCCAGAAAAGACAGGGAATAAACGGATCAAAGATGGAGAAGTTGGGGCAGAGCGACGCTGTCCCTGCCGTTCGCGCGAGCCCTGGAATCACCCCGCCCGATCCATGATTTCGCCGTAATGTTCAAGCACCTTTTCCATGACTTCCGCATTCTTATCGGCATGACTTTCATGGATCGCGACACAGTTCTATTCCAGGGCGAGTTCGTACCTGCCAGCGTACCACCGCTGCGTCCGACTCCCATGCTGGCGCAGCCTATTGTGCCTTGGACGTTGGCGCGTGTCACCGCCGCGAGCTTCGACTGGCTGATGGCGGAAACGGCGCCAACCCTGCCTGCCCCGATAAGCACGACCACCAAGCGTCGTGTCTGACATCGCTGCCCGGCGATGGCTTTTCCTGATTCTCGTTTTGGTGTCCACCGCCGCCGCGGTGGACAAGCTTTATCAGGTGCTTCGGATTGACGGCATCGATCCGCCGGAATTCGTTTTTCTCTGCCTGTTCGGAATACTGTTTGGTTGGATCACCATCTCATTCTGGATGGCGGTGTTTGGCGCTTTCGCGCGGCTGACCACGGCACGCCTGTTGCCGCTGAAGGAGGCGCCCGCGCCCTCATCTTCGCGCACCGCGATTTTGATGCCGGTTTACAACGAGGATGTCGCGCGCGTGTTTTCCGGCGTGCAGGCGATCTTCGATTCTGTCGCCGCCACCGGCGGTTTTGATTTCTTCATCCTGAGCGATTCCACCGAGCCACAGAACTGGATCGCCGAGGAAGTGGCCTGGCAGAAGCTGCGCGCCAGCCTGGAACCGGATGCGCGCATCTTTTATCGCCATCGCCATCGCAACGTCGGCCGCAAGAGCGGCAACATCCAGGATTTCTGCGAGAATTGGGGTTCGCATTACGACTATATGGTCGTGCTGGACGCCGACAGCCTGATGAGCGGCGAAACCCTGGCGTCGTTGGTCCTGCTGATGGACGCCAATCCCCGTGCCGCCTTGATCCAGGCGCCCGCCAGCCTGGTGGGAAGAAGCACATTGTTCGCCCGCATTCAGCAATTTGCCTCCACCGCCTATGGCGCGACCTACAATGCCGGCCTTGCCTGGCTGCAGGGCGGTCAGGGCAATTATTGGGGCCACAACGCCATCATCCGGGTGCGCGCCTTCCAGCAGCATGGCGGATTGCCCAAGCTTCCTGGCAAGCCGCCTTTCGGCGGCGAGATCATGAGCCACGATTTCGTGGAGGCCGCCTTTTTGCAGCGGGCCGGTTGGGAAGTGTGGATGGCGCCCGATCTCACCGGCAGCTATGAAGAACCGCCGCCCACCATCTACGACCATTTGAAGCGCGACCGCCGCTGGGCGCAGGGCAATCTGCAGCATGCGCGCGTGATCCTGGCGCAAGGGCTGAAGCTTCCATCGCGGCTGCATCTGGCGATGGGGATCATGTCCTATCTCTCCTCACCCCTTTGGCTGTTGCTGCTGCTGGTTTCGGCGCTGGAGATGTTCGTACCCGCCGGTATTTCGTCGTTCAGCTATGCCGGGCGTCATCCCGAGCTTGCCTTGTCGGTGTCGCAGGCGACACCCCTGTTGCAACTGGTCACCGCCACCCTGGTGCTGCTCTATGCTCCGAAGTTGCTGGCGCTGATGGTGTTGCTGGCCGAACCTGACCAGGTGAAGGCCCATGGCGGCATGGCGAACATCTTCCGCTCGGTGGTGCTAGAAAGCCTGTTCGCCACCCTGTTCGCGCCGGTGGTGATGCTGCAGCATAGCTGGTTCATCTTCAACATCGTGATCGGCCGCGCCACAGGTTGGGGCACACAGACGCGCGACGACCGCGCCTTGCCGCTCTGGCTGGTGATCAAGGAATATTGGCCACACACATTGATCGGCCTCATGTGCGGCTATGCGCTTTATCGCTTCGCCCCCCACAGCCTGGGATGGTTCGTGCCCCTGTTGGCGGGCCTAGCTCTGTCCATGCCGCTGGTCTGGATCAGCTCCAGCCCCAAACTTGGGATGCTTCTGGTGCGGGACAATTTGTTTCTTACGCCCAGCGAGACGGGCGTCATTCCGGTTCTGAAACGGGCGCATCAGTTGCTGGAACGCCGCGAAGCGGAGGCGAAGATTTCCGACTATCGCGAACTGGTGCTGAACGATCCGGCGGTGCGCGACCTGCATCTGCGCCTTCTGGAAGAAGTGCCGCCGCCCCCGGCCGAGCCCAGCCCGCAAATGCCGCTGCTGGTGGAGGCGGCCAGGCGAGGCGATACCAGGTCCTTCACCCGCCAGGACTGGGTGATGCTGCTCTCCAACTCCCAGGGCGTAGGCGACGCTTCGCGCGAAGCCGCGAGCAGCTGAAGCCTATCGCCGGTTTTTCTTCCGGCCTTCCTTGTCCAGCAGCGCGAACTCCTCATCGCTGAGCGTAATATCGGCTGCGGCAACATTCTCTTCCAGATGCTTGACCTTGCCGGTGCCGGGAATAGGCAGCATCACGGGGCTGCGTTTCAAAACCCAGGCCAGGGCGATCTGCGCCGGCGTCGCCTTGTGCTTCCTGGCGATGCCATCCAGCATCGTCCCAGGCTCCGCCAATTCACCCGCCGCCAGCGGATACCAGGGAATGAAGCCAATGCCGTGCTTCTCGCAATGATCGAGCACGGCCTCGCTGTGGCGTGTCACCAGATTATATTGGTTCTGCACCGTGGCGACGGGAAAGACCTTGCGCGCGGCTTCGATGTCGGCAACCGAAGCCCCGCTCAGACCCGCCTGCGCGATAACGCCGTCATCAAGCAATGATTTGATGGCGCTGAATTGTTCAGCGCGCGGTACGTCAGGGTCGATCCGATGGAGCTGCCAGAGCGCGATCGTGTCGACCTTAAGCCGCTCCCGGCTCATCTTGGCAGCCTTTATAAGATGATCGGGGTCGCCTTTGGTCGACCAACGATCGGGACCGGAGCGCGTGAGACCACCCTTGGTGGCAATCACAAGGCCGTCATAGGGACAAAGCGCTTCGCGGAGCAGATGCTCAGACACATCGGGGCCATAGGCGTCGGCGGTATCGATGAAATTGACGCCCAGCGCGGGCAGCCGCTTCAAGGTCGCCAGCGCCTCGGCCCTGTTTTTCGGCGGGCCCCATACGCCGTCGCCGGTGATGCGCATGGCGCCGAAGCCCAGGCGATGAACCTTGGTCTTGCCGCCGATGCTGAAACTGCCGGATTGCGCCGCGTTGGTCATGGAGGTTTCCCGAGAAACGAGACTCTGAAATAGGCCGTCACCGGCTTCGGTTCCAGGGGCCGCAAAAGAAAACGGCCCCGGTCAACCCGAGGCCGTTTTGCAACTTTGTTACAGACTCAGATCGCGCTTAGCTATTATCCGGAAGCGTGTAACAAATGTACTCGCCCGAATAATCGCCGCCCGAGACAGCCACGATGATATACTGCTTGCCATTGACCATATAGGTCATGGGCGAACCGGACTGCGGCGCTGGCATCAGCACATTGCCCACTTCCTTGCCGGTGGCCTGATCATAGGCGCGTAGCGGCGCACCGCGCGGATGATCCGGCGTGGTCGTTACCTGACCGTCGCCCGCGATCACCAGGTTCTTGGTCAGAAGCGTGCCGATGTTGAAGCCCGCCTGTCCGGTGCGCGGCACATTGATGCCCTTGAGCGCCGGATTGTTGCGGATCGCGTCCGGCGTGTCGCCATGCGCGACCTGCCAGACGATTTCACCCTTGTCCATATTGATGGCGCTGATGGTCGCGTAAGGCGGCTTCAAGAGCGGCAGGCCCTGTATGGTGAGGGTACGGAAACCACCGCCACCACCACCGGCAGCCGGGGCGGGCCGCTTGGGCGCGGGCGCGGAATCCGCACCCGCATCGGCGCCGGCGGCATTGACCATCACCACCGGACGACCGGCCAGGCCCTCGACATAAGGCAGATCGGTGAAGCCCGGCGGCGGCGGCACCAGACCCGTCAGCGACATGCAATTGTTGCAGCCATAGACATAGACGGTGTGATTCTCCGGATTGAAGGAGCCGCCCGGCCAGTTTGTGCCGCCATTGGCCGCGCCAACCATGATCGTCGCAATCGGACCATTGGGATTGGAAACGACTGGCGGGGTGTAGATGGGGCCGATCTTGTACTTCTTGATCGCTTCCACCGCTTCCGCGCGCATGGCGGGCGTGAAGTCGATCAGTTCGTCCACCGTGACGCCGGTGCGATTATACGCGGCCGGCTTGGAGGGCATGGGCTGGGTCGGCGAATACCATTCGCCGGGCGCATTGCCTTTCTCCACTTTCTTTTCCGGGATCGGCCACACCGGCTTACCGGTGATGCGATCGAAGGTGTAAAGCATGCCCATCTTGGTGGGCGTGGTCACCGCCTTGATCGCTTTGCCGTTGACATTGATGTCCATCAACAACGGCGCCGAGGACATGTCATAGTCCCAGATCTCGTGATGGATGAGCTGGAAGTACCATTTCGGCTTGCCGGTATCGAGATCGACCGCCACCAGGCTGTCGCCATAGAGGCCCGCGCCAGGACGCTTGCCGCCATAGAAGTCCGACGTCGGCTGCTCGACCGGAAGATAAGCGAGATTGGCGACCGGATCGGCCGTCATCTCGGTCCATACGCCAGTGTTGCCGGTATATTCGTTGGAATTGTCCAGCCAGGTCTCCGCGCCCGGCTCGCCCTTTTGCGGTATGGTGCGGAACTGCCAGATGCGCTTGCCGGTACGCACGTCAAACGCACGCGCTGAGCCTTTGTTGTTCTTGAAGCTGGTGGGCGTGAAGCCTTCGCGGAACGCAGAGCCGACCAGAATTTTGTCGCCAACCACGGTCGGCGCCGACTGCCAGCCGATTTCGCCGGTGGTCAGATCGGGGGAAATCTTCTGATCGTCATCCGCTTTCAGATCGACCGCACCATCCTTGCCGAAAGACGGAATGCGCTGGCCCGTCTTGGCATCGAGCGCGATCAGCTGATAGCCGGGCGTGGTATAAAGAATGCGGGCTTCCTTGCCGTCGGTCCAATAGACCGGGCCACGGCCGGAGAGTTGGCGGGGAGCAGCCGCGCCCCGCGCGCCTTCCTTCTCGCCATGCGTCCAAAGCAACTCACCCGTCACCGCGTCCAGCGCGATCACAGCGCGACGTGAACCGGCGGTGGCGTAGACCACACCGCCCACTTCCAGAGGCGTGCCTTCGAGCTTGTATTCCTTGCGATTGCCGATGTTGTCGGTCTTGAAGCGCCACGCCACTTCTAGCTTGGAGAAGTTCGACGCATTGATCTGATCGACCGGCTTGTATTTGCTGCCGGTGATGTCACCCAGATAGACGGGCCAATCCACATTCTGGCCGGTCTGCGCGAACGCCGCCGACCCGCCCACGACCAGCGCCGCAAGACCGGCGCCCGCCACGAATTTCTTCTTCAACATTGTCTCCGTCCTCACTGAATTGACTGTTCTTTGCCGTGCGTCCTGAAAACCGGCGACGCGATCGCGCGCACCCGCGACCCGTCCGCATCCGCCGTACCCATCTCTTTCAGGGTCATGTGGCGCGCATTCCGCAGGAACGATCGCGCATGTTCCGACAGTGGCGGCAATGTCATCGGGACCAGTGGAACTGTAAAGGCGAACATGCCCGTTATTGCGCCGCACCATTTTTCTTTGCGGCGCTGAGGCTTTTCCGATGAAGCCGCTCGGCGCATAAGGCATTGATATTACAGACATAATTTAACATATACGCATCGTGGACTTGCATTGCGAGAAAGCGCCGCAGGTCAGTCCATCGCGGCCGGGTGCGGCCAGATGGAGCGATCGTGCAACTTCCCGGACTTGACGCTGACAGCATAGTATCGCGCCAACGCGAGGGAGAATTATCCGTGCAGAATCAAAACGAGAATCCCGTCAGCCGCCGCGACCTTCTGAGGCTGATCGGGACCACGGCCGGTAGCGCCGTGATGTATGACGCCATGGTGGCGATGGGTTATGCCGCCACGTCGGACTTCAACCAGCCGATCAAATTATCCGGCGATGTGAAAGGCGCTTCGGTGCTGGTGCTGGGCGCGGGCCTGGCCGGCATGACGGCCGCCTACGAACTGCGCAAGGCCGGCTACAAGGTGCAGCTGCTGGAATATAACGACCGCGCCGGCGGCCGGAACTGGTCGCTCTATGGCGGCGACACCTATACCGAGTTGGGTGGCACCACCCAGCATATCGAATTCGACAAAGGGCTCTATTTCAATCCCGGCCCTTGGCGCATTCCCTATCACCATCGCGGTCTGTTGCATTACTGCAAGGAATTCGACGTCGCGCTGCAACCTTTTGTGATGGTGAACTACAACGCCTATGTTCATTCGACGCGGGCGTTCGGCGGCAAGCCCAAGCGCCATCGCGAGATCGCGGCGGATTTCGACGGCTATATCGCCGAGCTTCTGGCCAAGGCCACCTCGCAGAACAAGCTCGACATGCCGCTGGGCAAGGACGAGAAGGACGGCTTCCTGCAGCTCTTACGTTTCTGGGGCGCGCTGGACAAGAATTACCAATACAAAAAGAGTGAAATGGCCAGCAATATGCGCGGCTTCACCACCGGCCCCGGTGGCGGGCTGGCGCCGCTGCCGGTCGATTCCGATCCGATCCCGATGCAGGACCTGTTCAAGGCCGGCATGTGGTTCTCGGTCATCGCGGGCAAGATCTATGAATTCCAGATGCCGTTGTTCCAGCCGGTGGGCGGCATGGGCATGATCGGCAAAGCGTTCGGACGCCAACTGGACGGCGCGATCAAGTTCAACTGCAAAGTCATCGACATCAAGCAGGACGACAAGGGCGTCACCGCCACCTACATCGATTCCAAGAAGGGCGGCCCGGCGCAGACCGCGCATGCCGATTGGTGCGTCTGCACCATCCCGGCCACGGTGCTTTCGCAAATCCCGATGAACGTGAAGGCGCCGATGCGGCAGGCGATCAATTCGCTCTCTTATGACGCGGCCTACAAGGTCGGTCTGGAGTTCAAGCGCCGCTTCTGGGAAGACGATGACGGCATCTATGGCGGCATCACCTATACCGATCAGCCCATCTCCAACATCAGCTATCCCTCGACCGATTATCATAGGAAGGGCGGCGGCGTGCTTTTGGGCGGCTATATCTTCTCCGACAGCCCGACCACCTATGAGTTCGAAGCCTTGTCACCCAAGGACCAGATCAAGGCGGCGCTGGACCAGGGCTCCAAAATCCATCCGCAATATATGAAGGAATATAAGAGCGGCGTGGGCATTTCCTGGCACCGCGTACCCTGGACCTTGGGTTGTTCGGGCCGCTGGACGGACGAGAACCGGGCCAAGAATTACAACAATATCGCCGCGATCGACGGGCGCATCGTGCTGGCGGGCGAGCATGTCTCGCGCCTGCCGGCGTGGCAGGAAGGCGCGGTGCTATCGGGCCTGGACGCCATCACCCGTCTGCACAAGCGCGTGCTGTCGGCATAAGAGTGACGGCCAGCAGCCGGTAGCGACAGCGTGCCGGCGGGAGCCGCGTAGCGGCGAGCGTTGCCGCTACGCTGCCGCTAGGCAACTGCGTCCGGACGCGCGACCAAAATCAAGGGCGAGAGGCAAAAGCCGCTCGCCCTTTTATTTTGCGACTACTGCACGCAACTGGCGGATGAGTCTTTGATCCACGCTTCGCAATGGGCGAGGCTCAAGTAGCCCTGCGGCGTGCCAGGTGCATTCGGATCGGCGGTTTCCGGGATCCGCAGATCCTTGAGCGGAAGTTTGTTCACCTCATCGATGATCTTGGCATAGGCCCGCGTCGCGGCTTCCAGCGCGGTCCATGACACGCCTTCAGGCGTATCGGCTTCGCTGTGCATATTGATGAAGTCGTTCGACTGCGCCACCACGCCCGGTACGAACCAATAGAAGCGCCCCAGATCGCCGCCCGGCGGCCGCTCGCTGGGGGCATCCCGGACCGGTACGCCGAATTGATGGAAGGCATCGGAGGCGATCTTGGTCAGCTGCGGCCGTGACGAACCGCCGGCATACCATTCCAGCGGAATGCCGCTAGTCGTCATGCCCGTTGTGCCGCCATGGCTGAGTACTTCCGCAGGATGCTCGTCATTGATCATCAGGGCCGTCTTGGAGAAGAATTTGGAGCGATTGGCGACCAGCCACTCCCGCCCGAAACCGCCGGGCTTGATCTGATGATGGCCGTCCGTGCCGAGGAAGACGATGGTGCGGCGGCGTTGGCTCTTGGGCAGTTTGGCGAAATATTCCGCCAGACCCAGCATGGAGGCGACACCACTGGCATTGTCGCCGGAGGCATCAAAAAAGCCGTCGCGATGAGCGATCACATAGACCGTCTCATCGGTCATGCCCGGCAAGGTGCCCCAGACCAGATAGGATTTCTGGTTGGGAACCCAGCTGGCATCCAGCCGGATCTTGACGTGCGGCGCGGCGCCTTGACCGATCATGTCCCGGATCGCGTCGCTATCCTTGGTGCCCAGATTGAAGGTGGGGACCTTGGCGTAGGCGCGATAGGATTGCACATTGTGATTGCCGCCGCGCTGATCGGTGGAAAGGATCGCAGCCGCGCCATGGTCTTCCGCGCGCTTCAGCAGATCCGCCGGACCCGCTTGATAGCTCGGGGGCGATTTGACCAGCAGCACCGCTTTGCCGCGAACATCGCGGCCCGCGAAATCCGCCTCACTGCCAAGACCGACATAGGCGACTTCCAGGTCCAGCTCTTTTCCATCGGTCGCGACGCTGCCATAAGCGGGCTGCGCCGATAAAATCGGTATTGTCTTGTCCCCCGCCGCCACTGAGACCGTCCAGGATTGGACCGACCATTGCGGCTGGAAGAAATTGACCGTCTGGGCGTGCACATCGGTCAGACCGATCTGGCGATATTTGCCCAAAAGCCATTGCACATCTTCATCGTCGCCCGATGTGCCCGCAAAACGGCCCCAGAATTGCGGATGCCCATTGTCGCGATAGCGCCGGGCAATCGCCGATTGGTCCACCACATATTGCCAAAGATGTCTGCCGTCGATGGCGCCGTATTTCGCGGCGGCCGCAGGCACCGCCCAGTGCAGGAGGGTTTGCCGCGTCGTGTCCGCGGCCATGGCGCCCCACACAGAGCCGCACAGAAGCACCGCCGCAGCTGAGACGGCGAAGTTGAATTTTCTCATATCGAACCCATTCTCTGCGCCGGTCAAATCTAACGAAAGTTGCTAGCCGCTCACTTCTTCACATACCGTATGACGGCCTTGGGCCCGACTTCCGCACCATAGATCACGCCATTGCTGTCGGCCCACACCCCTTCGCCCGCGCTGGTGTCGGGATTGCCATGCGGATAATCGGGGTCGGGAATAAAGGCGGTCACTTCGCCGGTTTTGGCGCTGCCCACCCGCATGCCGCGCTGGAACGCAGGATTATACCCATAGCCTTTCTTGTCGATGGATTCGGAGTCTGTGACATAAAGCACGTCATTCGCATCCACATAGACGCCGCTGGGGCGGCTGAACTGGCTCCAGGCGGCGATGAATTTGCCGTTCTGGTCGAAAATCTGCACGCGATTGTTGCCGCGGTCCGCCACAAACAGATGGCCCTGACTGTCGATCGCCAGCGAATGCGGCATCTCGAACTGACCTGGACCGGCGCCGTGCGTGCCCCATTGCAGGATGAATTTGCCGTTCGGGTCGAGCTTGACCACGCGGGCATTGTGACCGGGGCCGGGTTCATGCCCGTCCGCCACGAAGATATTGCCATTGGGCGCGATCAGAACCGCGTTGGGCTCATGAAACGTGTCCGGGCCATTGCCCGAGACGCCGGGCTTGCCGAGAATCTTCAGCGCCCTGCCGTTCTGGTCGAACTCAATCACGTCATCGCCGATGCCCTTGCCGACATGGCCGTCGGCGATCCAGATGTGATCGTCCTTGTCGATGAAGATGCCATGCGGGAACAGCATCTTGCCCGCGCCGAAGGCCTTGACGAACTTACCGTCCTTGTCGAATTCCATCACCGGATCGAGCTTGGAGCCGGCACAGTCATTGGCGCCGCAACGATCGGCGACCCAGATATTGCCCTTGTGATCGACCGCCACCGAACTGGTCGAACCCATGGTGCGTCCGGCCGGCAATTTGAAGAAATCGCGAATGGTGCGATAGGGATTGGGCTGGGAATTGGGCGCGTTGCCGGCCATTGCCACAGGCGTTGCGGCCATCGCAAACAGCGATGCCAGAACAGCGCCGCGAAATGCAATCTTCATAGCTCTTTTCCTTCTTTAGCTCTCAGCTAGCATCAGGCAACGCGAAGCAGAGATATTCGCCGGAATAATTGCCGCCGCTGATCGCGACAATGAGATATTGCTTGCCATTGACCATGTAGGTCATCGGCGAGCCGGATTGTGGCGCGGGCATATAGACCGCACCCACTTCCTTGCCACTCATCTGATCGTAAGCGCGCAGCATGGCGCCGCGAGGATGATCGGGGCCGTTGGTCAATTGACCTTCGCCCGCGATCACCAGGTTTTTGGTCACCAGCGTGCCGATATTGTAGGTGGTCTGGCCGGTGCGCGGGATGGTCATGCCTTTCAGTGCCGGGTTGTTGCGCACCACATCCGGCGTTTCGCCATGCGGAACCTGCCATTTGAAATCGCCGGTATTGAGACCAATGGCCGTGATGGTGGCGTAAGGCGGCTTGATGATGGGCATGCCGTCGACGGTCCAACGATTGCCGCCGCTGCCGTCGCCGGCCGGACGCGACGGAGTCTTGACCAGGGGCGTGTCGGCGCCGGATCCCGCGCCGCCCGTCCCCACCATCTCGACCTTGGTGTCCGCCAAGCCTTCGATGTAGCGCATGTCGGAGAGGCCGGGCGGCGGCAGCACCATGCCGATAGGTTCGAAGCAGCTATTGCAAGCAAACAGAAACGCGGTGTGCGTCTCCGGGTTGAACGATCCGCCGGGCCAGTTGGTGCCGCCATTGCCGCCGCCCAGCGTGAGCGTGCCCAGCGGTCCCGGCAAAGTGGAAAGAACCGGTGGCGTGAACACCGGCCCCATCTTGAAATTCTTCACCTTCTCCAGCGCTTTGGCCTTCAGCGCAGGCGTGAAGTCGATGAAATCGTCGGCCGACACGCCATTGCGCGAATAAGCCTTGGGCTTGGTGGGGAAAGGTTGGGTGGGCGCATACCATTCGCCCGGCACATTGCCCTTTTCGACTTTCTTCTCCGGCATCGGCCAGACCGGTTTTCCGGTGGTGCGGTCCAGCACATAGAGCCAGCCTTGCTTGGAAGGCTGCGCCACCGCCTTGATCGGCTTGCCGCCCACTATGATGTCCATCAGCATGGGCGCAGCGGAAGCATCCATGTCCCACAAGGGATGATGGACCATCTGGAAATACCATTTGAGTTTGCCGGTATCGAGATCGACCGCCACCACGCTTTCGCCGAACAGGTCGGGGCCGTGGCGATAACCGCCATAGAAATCGCCGGTGGGCGATTCGACCGGCAGGTAAGCGGTATTCAGTTCGCGGTCGACGGTGATCTGATTCCACACGCCGGTGTTGCCGGTATTGTCGGCCGAGCCGTCGAACCAGGTGTCGTAACCGAACTCGCCTTTCTTCGGAATGGTGTGAAAGGTCCAGAGCCGCTTGCCTGTGCGCGCATCATAAGCGCGGACATAGCCCTTGTTGTTGCGATAGGTCGCCGGCGTAAACCCTTCGCGGAAGGCCGCGCCCACCAGCACAATATTGCCTGCCACCGTGGGCGTGGCATGAAGCCCAACTTCGCCGGTGGTGAGATCGGGGCGGATCTCCTGGTCGAAATCCTGCTTCAGATCGACGATGCCATGCGCGCCGAAGCCTTCGACAGGCTGGCCAGTCTTGGCGTCCAGCGCCACCAGGCGATAGCCCGGCGTGACATAAAGAATCCGCGCGTCGCGTCCGTCCGTCCAATAAGACAGGCCGCGGCCCGACAATTGCCGGGGGGCGGCGGCGCCGCGCGCCCCTTCATGTTCGCCATGGACCCAGATCAATTCGCCGGTCACCGCATCCAGCGCGATCACGCCCCGGCGCGAACCCGCGGTGGTATAGACCACGCCACCAACCTCCAGCGGCGTGCCTTCCAGCTTATATTCCGGGCGATTGCCGATATTGTCGGTCTTGAAGCGCCACGCCACTTCCAGCTTTGAGAAGTTCGACGCATTGATCTGGTCCAGCGGCCGGTAATGGCTGCCCGCAAGATCGGCGCCGTAGGTCGGCCATTCCACATTGTCGCCGCCGGCCTGTGCCAGCGCATTGCCGGCGAACAACGCCGCGAGACTCGCGCCCAGCAAGCAGATTCGAGATTTCTTATTTGTCATTTGTTTCCCCCATGCCGGCATCATGCCCGATTGCTGCGGGAAAAAAAGCCTTTCTCCATGCTGCATTTGCGAGCATGCCCGGCTTCGCTTATCGTGCTTCAAAAATAACGAAAACCATGCGTGGAGCGTGTCGGTGCCCCGGATTTTAAGCGAAGCGGATGTGGCCGAATTCCGCGAGAGGCTGTGCGAGGTGGCCGCCCGCCTGTTTGTCGAACGCGGTCGGGACGGCTTTCACATGCGCGAGTTGGCGAGCGAACTGAGCGTCAGCGCCATGATGCCTTACCGCTATTTCAAGGACCGCGACGAAATCCTGTCTGTGGTGCGCGCGCGCGCCTTCCGCCGTTTCGCCGACCAGCTGGAGATCGCGCATGCCACCGAAGGCTCGCTGGTGGTCAAGAGCGCGGCGGTGGGTCGCGCCTATGTCCAATTCGCGCTGGAGGAGCAAACCAATTACCGCTTGATGTTCGACATCTCGCAGCCGCCGGGCAAAACCGTGCCCGAACTGGAGATCCAGGAGCGGCGCGCCCGCGCCTTGATGAGCGCCCATGTCCACATGCTGGTAGAGATGGGCACGCTTGAAGGCGATGCCGATCTGATCGCACGTGTGCTTTGGGCGGCGCTGCATGGCGTAATCGTGCTGCATTTGTCGGGCAAGCTCAGCGGCGCGATGTTCGACAAAGTCCTGTCGGAAACCATGCGGGTGATCTCCAATGCCTATCGTCCAGTGCCCCGGATGGCCGATACCGAAATCCCGCCTGCGCGGCAATGGCCCGCTATACGGCCGGAACAGCTTCCACAATAAGCAGGACAGCCATGGCTCTGTCGTCTTCATCGGCAAAAAGCGCGGACCGTGATTTCATTCCGGTCGCCGCGCCGGTGCATCGCCGGCGCCTGAGCCGGATAGAAACCGCGCTTATCGCGCGCCGCAACGTGCTGGAGATCATTCCCAGCTATGCCTATCGCCAACCCATCGTCTCCGGCGACATTCTGGTGCGCTGGCATATGATGGCCGACCCGGCGGGCATGAAGCGCGTGATGCTGGACAATCTTGCCAATTATCCCAAATCCGAGATCATGCGGCGCATGCTGCGCCCCGCCATCGGTGAAAGCTTGTTCAATGCCGACGGCGCCGACTGGAAATGGCAGCGACAGGCCGTGGCGCCCGTCTTCACGCATCGAAACGTGGTGCAGCTTTCGCCCGCCATGAGCGCGACCGCTGAACGCGCGGCTGAGCGGCTTGCCCGCGCCGGTGGTCGCGCCGAGCTGGTCAAGGAAATGCTGACCGCGACCTTTGACGTGATTTGCGACGTCGCTTTATCGGGGCGCGAACATTTCGACAGTGAAACTTTCGCCAAAGCCATCACACAGTATTTCCAGACCGCGGGCCGCGCCTCGATGCTGGATTTTCTGGGGTTTCCGGAATGGTTTCCCCGGCCCGGTGAACTTCTGGCGGGCTCGTCGGTCCGCACCATGCATTCCATGGTGGCCACCGCCGTCGAAGCGCGCCGCAGGCAAGCAAAGGGTGCGAACGATAGGACTGACGATCTTCTGGACCGCATGTTGGCGGCGGAAGATCCTGAAACCGGTCATCGCATGAGCCCGCAAGACCTGGTTCACAATATGCAGTTCTTCATCGTTGCGGGTCACGAGACCACGGCGCTGGCACTGTCCTGGGCGCTCTATCTCTTGGCCAATTCGCCAGAGCAGCAGGAGCGGGCGCGGGCCAAAGTGACGGCGCAGCTTCAGGGTCGCGTCGCCGAAGCCGCCGACTTGGCCCACATGCCGTTCATCGAACAGGTGCTGGAGGAATCCATGCGGCTTTATCCACCGGTAGGACTTCTCGCGCGCAATGTGCTCAAGCAAGACGAACTTTGCGGCCGCGTCATGCGGCCCAACGATATTCTGTTCCTGCCCATTTGGGCACTGCATCGGCATGAATTGCTGTGGGAACGGCCGGAGCGCTTCGATCCCGATCGCTTCGATCGCGTCAACGGGCCCAAGCGCGACAAATATCAATATCTGCCGTTTGGCGCGGGGCCGCGCGTCTGCGTCGGCGCGGATTTCGCCATGATGCAGGCGGGCATCATTCTGGCGACTTTGATTGGCCGCTTCCGCTTCGGGCCCAGCCGGCCTGAGCCGCACCCTGTCATGACCATGACCGTACGTCCGGAACCCGGTGTCTTTCTGGAAGTTCAGCCCCTTACCTGAAAGTGGGCTTTACGACGTTCCCGTGAAATTGCCCGCGTGGCGAACAGCCCATTGATAGGTTAACCTCCCGCCCCTCAAGCCAGGAGGGAAACATGGACAAAGACAATTCGGGTAATGACGGCGTATCACGCCGCGATTTCACGGCTCTCTCGGTTGCGGCGGGTTTGGCCGCGACCACCGGAGCCGCCAGCGCCGCCATGGCGGTGACGGAATCCGAAGTGACCATTAAGACGCCGGACGGCACCTGCGACGCCGCCTTTATCCGCCCCACCACGGGCAAGCATCCCGGTGTCTTGGTCTGGACGGACATTTTCGGCCTGCGCCCCAGCATGCGCGATATCGGCAAGCGGTTGGCCGGCGAAGGCTATTCCGTGCTGGTGCCCAATCCCTTCTATCGCACCCAGAAAGCGCCGGTGATTGCCGACGCCAGCAAATTCGACTTCTCCGCGCCCGCGGACCAGGCGAAGATGAAACTCTGGACCACGCCGATCAATGAGTCTGGCGCCATCGAGCGTGATGCAACGGCTTATATCGGCTGGATGGATCAGCAGAAGGAAGTGGACACGGCCAAGAAGATCGGCACCCAGGGTTATTGCATGGGCGGTCCTTTGGTGTTCAAGACCGCGGCCGCGGTCGCCAATCGCGTCGGCGCGGGCGCCACCTTTCATGGCGGCGGACTTGTCACCGACAAGCCCGACAGCCCGCATCTTTTGATCCCCAAGATGAAAGCCTCGCACATGCTGATCGCCATCGCCGCCAGTGATGATGAGAAGCAACCCGATGCCAAGGACAAACTGAAATCAGCCTTCGCCTCCGCCAAGATTCCAGCCGAAGTGGAAGTTTATACCGGCACGCTGCATGGCTGGTGCGTCAAGGACATGCCGCTGCAGGCCGGCAAGCCGATCTACAACCAACCCGACGCCGAACGCGCTTGGGGCCGGCTCTTGGCGCTCTACAAGACCAGCATCGCCTGAACGGAATGAAAGTGATGAAAAGCAGCGCCGCAAAACGGCGCTGCTTTTTTTCAATGGCCGCCGCCGGCGCGCGCCAGCTTCTTGGGTTTTGGTACCAGCCAGATCCCGGCCGAGACGCAAGCCACGATGACGGCGACGACCGCGAAGATATTGTTGGTGCCCAGCATCACGCTTTGGGTCTGCACCATATTGTCCACCGACATCAGCGCCTGTTGTGTGCTTTGCCCCATGCTATGAAGTTGCGCCAGCGTCCTGGATGTGTTGTTCAAGGTGCCCGCGATTTCAGCATGGTTCTGCACCGTTGCGTCGCGCCAGGCGAACACGATCACGCCGGTGGCAAAGGCGCCTGCGGTTGTTCTCAGAAAGTTGAATAGGCCGGCCGCCGACGCTGTCTCTTCCGGCAAGACCGAACTCATCGAAATACTCATCAAGGGAATGAAGAACAGCGGCATGCCGAAGCCAAGCAGCATTTGCGCCGGAACCAGCCCCCAGAACGTCATGTCGGTGGTGAAGGTCGTGCGCCACAGTGTATCCAGCGCCACAATCGCAAGCCCCGTGGACATCATCAGCCGGGGATCGATCTTGCCGATCAGATTGGCGGCGATCGGCGCGACGCAAACCGCAACCAACCCGTTGAAGGCCATCATCTGGCCCGCCGTCGTGGCCGTATAGCCCATGTTGGTCTGCAGCCAGAGCGGGATCAAGACATTGGAGCCCATGAAGGAACTGAACGCGAAGAACATCGCAACCGTGGCGATCATGAAACCGCGATGGCGGAAGACCCTCAAGTCCACGATGGGATGTTCGTCGGTCAGTTCCCAGGCCAGGAAGCAGATGAAGCCGACAAAGGCTATTAGGGAGAAGATCACAATGAAGCTGGACTGGAACCAGTCATAATTCTCGCCATTGTCGAACACGATCTGCAGCGCCCCGACCCAGGTGATCAGCAGGCCCAAGCCGACATAATCGATCGGTTTCTTCATGACGGGCGTTTCGTACCGGCCGAGCATGCGCACGGCTAAGGTCGAACAAATCACCGCGACAGGGACATTGATAAAGAACGCCCAGGGCCAGCCCCAGCTATCGGAGAAGATGCCACCCAGCACCGGCCCCGCGATGGGACCGAGAATGGTAGTCATGGTCCAGATGCCGAGCGCCATGTTGCGCTTTTCCGGCGGCGCGACGCGCAGCAAAAGCGTCTGCGACATGGGCATCAGAGGTCCGCCCATCAGACCCTGCATCACCCGCAAGGTCACCAGCATGGGCATGTTGACGGACAGGCCGCACAACAAGGAGCAGGCGCCAAACCCTATCGCCGCCGTGCTGAAGACGCGCACGGGCCCGAAACGCTGCGCCAGCCAGCCGGTCAACGGCACCATCACGGCTTCCGCGATCGAATAGGACGTGATGGCCCAGGTGCCTTCGTTGACCGACACCGCCATGCTGCCGGCGATATGGGGGACCGAGACATTGACGATGGTCATGTCCAGCACGGCCATGAAATTGGCCATCGCCAGCACGCCGATCGCCGCGACAAAGGCCAGTCCGCTGAGCGGCGCCGGCCCGGCTCTGGTGCTCATTGCATCGGCAGCCATGGTGCGCCTCTTAGTTCGAAAGACGGATCTTGGCGATCATGGACAGACCCACGCGCAACGGATGGTCTTCCAATTCCTTGGGATCGAGTGCGACGCGCACCGGAAGACGCTGCACCACCTTGATCCAGTTTCCGGTCGCGTTCTGCGCCGGGATCAGCGAGAAGGCCGAACCCGTGCCGCCGCCCAGGCCCACGACATGGCCGTGGAACACTACGTCGGAGCCATAAAGGTCGGAGGTGAGCGTCACTTCCTGGCCGGGGTGCACGCCTTCGAGCTGGCTTTCCTTGAAATTGGCATTGACATAGGCCTGATTGACCGGCGCCACCGTCATCAGCGCCGCACCTGCTTGAATGCGCTGCCCGACCTGGGCGGTGTTCTGCGCCACGATGCCGTCGACCGGCGCGCGGATCACGGTACGCTCCAGATCCAGCCGGGCGCGGTCCAGCGCCACCTTGGCGGCCATCACATCGGGATTATGCGCGACATCGCCGCTGGCGATCATCGCCTTTTGCGCCGCCCATTGTTGCTCGGCCTGCTGCAGCGCCGCTTGCGCCGTCTCCAGCTGATTGTTCGCTGCCGTCATCTCGTCGCCGGAGACCGCGCCCGTGGTGGCGAGCGTGTTGCGGCGCTTATAGTCGATCTGGGCGCGGGATAGATCGCCCCTTTTCTGCGTCACCATCGCCGCTGCGCCGGCGGCATTGGCGAATTGTTGCGTCACCCGCTGTTCGGCCAATCTCAGATTGGCTTCCGCCTGCGCCACCGCAAGCTGTGCGTCCGACGGATCGATGGTGGCCAGCACATCGCCTTTCTTGACATGCATGGTGTCGTGTATCGGCACGCTGGCAATGGTGCCGTCGATGCGAGGCGTGATCTGCGCCGTGGTGGCGGCCACATAAGCGTCGTCGGTGGAGACATAGAAGCGGCCGACCAGCAGATAATAGGCCCCCACAGAGACGGCAACCAGCAATGCCACGCCGAAGATGATCATAAAGATCATGCTGCGTTTGCTGGTGCGGGTGCCGGCTTGACTCAGCGACCCGGCGGTCGCGGCTTGATCGGTCACGGCGTTACTCCTTCGCGACTTGCGCGACGTTGGTATTGTTCATGTGAAATCCGCCGCCCAGCGCGCGCACCAGCGCCACATCCTGGGTGAAGGCGCGGGCCTGGAGATCGGCGACAGTGCGGCGCTGGACCACCAATGTATCTTCCGAAGTCAGCACATCGAGATAGCGGGAGAGGCCTGCGCCATAACGCTGTTGCGCCACGCGATAGGAATCCTCGCTGGCCGCCAGCGCGGCGCGCGAATGGCCGAGTTCGTTGGCGAGTTCACGCTGATTGGCCAGCGCGTCCGCCACCTCGTGCAAGGCGCCCGTGAGCGTCTGGTCATACTTCGCGACGGATTCGTCATATTCGGCGCGCGCGCTGCGATAGGCGCCTTCGATGCGGCCATGATCGAAAATCGGCAATGTGAGCGCGGGCGCGATCTGACCGATCTCCGATGCGGGCTGAAGCAAGGTCGAAAGGCCCAGCGATTGCACACCCAGATATCCGGTCAGATTGATATTGGGATAGAAATCGGCATGCGCCACGTCGATACGGTTGGCCGCCGCCGCCGCGCGCAGCCGCGCCGCCACGATGTCGGGCCGGCGCCCAATCAGGTCCGCCGTCAGATTGGCGGGAACGCCGAAGGGCTTGATATTGGGGTTGGCGGGCAGGGGAATTTCCAGCCCGCGATCCGGACCCTTGCCGATCAAGGCCGCGAGCTGATTCCTGGCAAGTGCAATCTGCCCGTCGATGCGATCGAGATCGGCTTCCGCGGCATGGGTGCGCGATAGCGCCTCCGACACGGTGCCCGTGTTTTCCAATTGCTGCGCCAGGCGCTGACGCAGCAGATCTTCGCTCTGCTTGCGCACATTGATGGCATCGGCGGCCGCGGCACGGTCGGCCGTCAACTGCACCAGATTGGCGTAGGCCGAAGCGATGGCCGAGGTCAGGGTGAGGCGCGAGGCTTCCAGATCGATGTGCGCGGCCTCGGCTTCCGAGGTGGCCGCGGCGAAAGCGGCGCGGTTCTTGCCGAAAAGATCGAGATCGTAATTCAGATTGCCGGTGATCTGGCCGCCATCGTGCCAGCCATGCGGCAGGAAAGACTGGAATTGCTGCGGAAAGCCTTGATTGAGGCTGGCGCGGGTTTCCGAGACGGTGCCCTTGCCCGTGAGTGTGGGCCACAAATTCGCGCCGGATTGCTGGGCCGCCGCGTCCGCCTGGCGCAGACGCGCCTCCGCCATTTTGAGATCCGGCGCATTGGCGATGCCTTCCGCGATCAACGCGTTGAGCTGGTTATCGCCATAGATCGTCCACCAATCCGCCACGGGCCAGTCGGCTGCGGACGCGGATAAGGTTTTTTCCGTGGCGTAGGCGGACGGCGGTTTCTCCGTCGGCATCAGGCCTAGGTCTGGGACACAGGCTGACACCGCCAACGCTGCCGCGCACGCGAACAAAGCCCAAGGGGATCGCGAGGACATGGATAACTGTACCGTACGGTCATTATTTCGTTGACTTGACTACACCCCTGTGGGATATCTCGTCAATCGAAAACTGTACGGTACGGTCATAAATGAGCTTTGCCGCCGCCCGACTACCTCGAACCGATCGCGACGAACGGCGCGAAACCATCCTCAAGATCGCCCATGCCGCCTTCCTGGAAGACGGCTATGCCGCCACCTCCATGTCCTCGATCGCGGCCAAGGTCGGGGGCTCGAAAGCCACGCTCTACAATTACTTCTCCTCCAAAGAGGATCTCTTCGCGGCGGTGATCGCGGAGCGCTGCCGCGACTTTCACGAGATGCTGTATGAGGCCGATCTGGAATCGCATGATTTCAAGAAAGCCCTGACCACCCTGGGTGAGCGGGCGGTACGCTGGATGCTTCGCGACGACAGCATCGCTACTTATCGCTTGATCACGGCAGAAACTGGCCGCTTTCCCGAATTGGGGCGCGTCTTCTATCTGGCCGGTCCGCAAAAGGGCAAAGAAATGCTGGCCGAGTTTTTCGGCCGCGCCGCCGAGAATGGCCATCTGAAGCCCGGCTATATGATGGGGATGGCCGTCCATTTCATGTCGCTGTGCAAGGGAGAGCTGCAGCACCGCAAGCTCTGGAATATCGACGAGCCCAGCGACAAGGATATCGAGACCACCGTAGCCAATGCGGTCAATATGTTCCTGGCGGCGTACGGGGCTGAGAAGACCACGCCTTAAGTCCTTACTGAAAAACCATCATCGCCGCGATAACTTTGCCCTGCATCTGGCGCACCAAAGTGAGGCGGCCCGCAAGCGTGGCAGTCTCCCCGCATGCCATGCGCGCGGGAAAAGTGCTGGCCTGCCCCTCTGCCTCAGCGCTGCCGGATGCGATGGCGCGCTGAAATCCTCTCCAATGCGCTTCGCGATATTCAGTAGGGACGATCAAATCCAGCGATTGACCAAGGGCTGTGGCTGCGGTGTGGCCGAAAAGCTTTTCCGCACCTGTGCTCCAGAATCGAATTATGCCCGCCGTATCGGCAATCACAATAGCATCGTCGTCCACAGACCTCTCCCGCATGGCATCGATTTGCTTCAGCAATTCGACACAAGCGGAAAGCGGTTACAGATGGATCGCGCAGTCAGGCCTGATAGCGGGTTACGCCGCCCACCACAGTCTGAACGATCTTCACGTCCTTGATCTTCTCCGGATCGATCTTGTGCAGGTCGTCCGCCAGGACGACATAGTCCGCCAGCTTGCCCGCCGCGATCGAGCCTTTGATATTCTCCTCGCGCGTATTGTAAGCGCCATTATAACTCGCGGCGCGAATCGCTTGATCCACCGTGAGCTTCTGCATCGCCCCCCAAATTTCGCCATTGAAGCCTTTGCGCGTGATCATGCCTTGCATGGACATCAAGGGCGCGAAGGGGCCCGGTGTGCCGAAATCCGAACCCGTCGAAGCATGCACTCCCGCATCCTCGAAACTCTTATAGGCCATGGCGTATTTCATATAATCCTCGCCATAGAAGTGGAATTTGTCGGAATTGTAATAGGCGTAGGAGCTGAACAATGACGGCACGCCGTCCATCGCCTTGATCCGGCGAATGAGATCCGGATTCACAAATGTACAATGCGTGATCTTGGGCCGGCTGTTGGGTACGGGGAAAACCTTCAGCGCGCCTTCATAAGCTGTCAGCACCTGATCGATCGCCACATCGCCATTGGCATGGCAGTTGAGCCGGATACCGGCGCGATGCAGACGTTCCGCCCATGCATTGGTGTCTTTCTGATGCTCAGTGACATTGCCCTTATAGGGCGGCGTGATGCCAAGATAGGGCCGGCTGATGGCGGCGGTGCGCTCGGAGAAGGAGCCGTCCACCACATGCTCGGAGGTGGCGCCGAGTTTCAACCACTCATCGCCGAAATCGGTGCGGATGCCATTCTTGATCATGGCTTCGACCAGATCGCGCTCGGGTTCGTAGCTGACGCGGTGGAGCAGATTGCCCTTCCCACGTGCGATCTGCATGGCCCACAGCACGTCTTCGTCATGGCAGACGCTGGTTAAGCCATACTCGACGAATTTCTTGGACATGAATTCCACGCCGCTGACCTTGCGGCGTTCGGTTTCGGCGGGACTGTAGGTGACCTGCTTGCCGACGCCGTTGAAAATGTCGCGGGCATTATCCGTGACGCGGCCGTTCAGTTCGCCGCTGGCGTCCTTGTCGAAGGTGCCACCGAAGCGCGCGGGCGTGTTCTTGGTCAGGCCCGCCATCGCCATGGCCTTGCTATTGTAGAAAGAGGTGTGGCCGCCACGGTGGATCACCACCACGGGATGTTCGGTCGAAACCTTGTCCAGGTCCTTGTTGTTGAGGGGGCGGCCTTCCTTCACCTTGGTATCATCGTAATAATAGCCGGTGACCCAGGTGCCCGGCTGCGTTTTGGCGGCGCGCGCCTTCAGCTTATCGATGATGCTCTGGATGGTGACGAACTCCACCACATAAGGATTGCCCACCAGCACTTCGTAAAGCAGCAGATCGCCGCCGCCATGATTGTGGGTGTCATTGAAGCCGGGCGTGACCATCATACCCTTGGCGTCATCGGTGCGCGTCTTGGGCCCGGCCAAGGATTTCATGTCCGCGGTTGCACCCACCGCCTGGAAGCGGCCGGCTTTGACCGCAAAGGCCTCCGCCGACGGCATGGCGGAATCCATGGTCGTCACTTTGGCATTGATGACGATCAGATCGGGCCTGGCGTCATCCGATGCCGCCCGCGCCGCCCAGGACGACCCTAGCAACGCGGCGCCGCCAAAGCCAACCGATTCCAGAAAGCGCCTGCGGCTTTGCTTCATGTTCATCACTGCCCCCGATTGGTCCGATGATGCCGCATGTCAGCGGCGGAAGACTCACAGATTTCGCCGCCGTCCCAGGAAGGGCGAACGCGATAGCGATTGCGGCCAGCTTACAAATATTATGAGCTAGCGACAATCGCGCGCCGCATCAGCACCCGTGCCCAAAATGTGAGCGCGTTGGAGGAATAACGACATGAAATTCGGCACGCCGCTCTCGCCCGCCGCCGTCAAGGTGATGCTCTTGGGCTCCGGCGAATTGGGAAAGGAAGTGGTTATCGAATTGCAGCGCCTGGGGGTGGAGACCATCGCGGTGGACCGCTATGCAGGCGCCCCCGCCGCCCAGGTGGCGCACCGCGCCCATGTGATCGACATGACCGACGCCAAAGCACTGCGCGCCGTGGTGGAAAAAGAGCGGCCGCATCTGGTGGTGCCGGAGATCGAGGCCCTCGCCACCGACGAACTGGTGCGGATCGAAGCCGACGGCCTTGCCACCGTGATCCCCACGGCGCGCGCCGCGCATATCACCATGAACCGGGAGCGCATCCGCGTGCTGGCAGCGGAGGAGCTGAAGCTCCCGACATCGGCTTATGCCTTTGCGTCCTCGCTCAAGGAGTTGGAAGCCGCCGCCGCGCGGATCGGCTTTCCCTGTTTCGTGAAGCCGGTGATGTCGTCGTCCGGCAAGGGCCAGTCGCGCCTGATGTCGGCCGCCGACCTGGCGCCGGCGTGGGAGAAGGCGTTGTCGGCCGGGCGGGTGCGCGAGGCGCGCGTCATCCTGGAAGGCGAGATCAAGTTCGATTTCGAGATCACTCAGCTTACCGTGCGCGCCAAGGACGGCACTTTCTTCTGCGAGCCCATCGGCCATGTGCAGAAAGACGGCGATTACGTGGAGTCCTGGCAGCCCCAACCGATGAGCGATAAGGCCCAAACCAAGGCGCGCGAGATGGCCGCCGCCGTGACCGGCGCATTGGGTGGGCTTGGCATTTTCGGTGTGGAGCTTTTCGTGAAAGGTGACGAAGTCTGGTTCTCGGAAGTCTCGCCCCGGCCGCATGACACCGGCCTCGTCACCCTGGTGACGCAATACCAGAGCGAATTCGCGCTTCACGCCCGCGCCATTCTGGGCCTGCCGGTCTCCACGGAATTAAAATCGCCGGGCGCTTCTGCGGTGATCTATGGCGGCGCGGAGGCCGGCGCGATGACATTCGATGGCGTGGAAGAAGCGCTGCGCGTTCCCGAAAGCGATCTCAGGCTGTTCGGCAAACCGCAATCCTTCGTGAAGCGCCGCATGGGCGTGGCCTTGGCGCGCGCGGCCGACACCGACGAAGCGCGCAACCGCGCCAAGAGCGCGGCGGCCAAGGTGAAACCGGCGGCTTATCAGACTTGATATCGGGGAAATTCGTGCCGCGCGGGCGGCACGAACACGCAACCCCATCATTGGGATGGGACATCGTCCGCCATTGCAGTCGACGAGGTTTGATTAGTACGGAATCTCACGGGCGGCGCGTCTTGCCGACGCGCGAGTTTTCTGCCCCGCAATTGTATCAGGCTTCGCTTCGATAGTAGCAAGCTGGTCCACCGCTTTCACAGGCTGTGCAGCTTGCATGGTCGCTGGCGCTAAGGGCGGCGCGGCCTGCTGCAATTTGACGATAGCCATGGGCGGAGTTTCCCCGCCCGGAGGTTTCGATTTCAGCATGGCTGGAATGGTCAGGCCCACTGCAATTATTGCCACAACGGCTGCGGCGAACGCAGCAACCCACCGCCACGTCTTTGGCCGCCGCGACGGTTCGTCCAACGAGGCTTCGGTTGACGTGTCAATGTATTGGGCGCGCGCTGCCCAGCCCGGGGCAGGCGTCGATTTCTGTTCCTCCGTGGTCTCGGGGGCGGCCTGCGGTGCGGATTCGTCAATCTTGGCCTCGGCCGGCGATCGCGCGCCCTGATATGATATGGCGTTGCCGATCCGTTGACACAACTGATCGAGGGCAAACTCCCAGTCGGCGAACAGATCAATCCATTGGCGAGTGGCGAATTCATAAGCGAAGGCGTCGCTGGGGGCGACATCCTCGACGCGCAACGGGATGACGATCAATTTTTGTTGGCTTGCGATTGCAAGCTCTTTGGTCATTTCCTGGGAGTTATTCGAGTTTGCGGTAAATACCAGCAACATGATTTTCGCGCGCCGTATGGCCTGGACGATCGAAGTTTGAAAGTTTTCGCCGGGAAGGATGTCGCGGGTCGCGATCCAGCAATTGAATCCGCGGTTTTCAAGCGACGTGCACAATGTGGAAGCAACTTTGCGGTCTTGCGACGCGAAGCTGATGAAAATGTCCGTGCTCATGAGATATCTTAACGCCCCGATAAGATATTAGGGCTTTATTAACAGGCTAGAGGCTGTTGTGGCAAGATCACTACAGTTCGGTGTCAGAGCACCAGCCACAGAATAATAAGGCCAGTTGCGTCAAAGCCTTATGGGCGGAAAAGACGCCGCCGGCTGGCACCCTCCCGCCAATGGCTTTCCTCGGACATGTGCCACTGTATTGCGGCGCGGGCAGCGCTTTGCAGTTTGTCAAAGGATGGCTCCGGCCCAAGCTGCATCGCCAGATCGTCCAAGCGTTCCGCGATGCGCTCGCTTCGTTCGCTTTGCTCTTTGAACTCGAGCTTGGCTTCTAGCGCCATCGTGGCAGCGGCAACAGACGGTATGACGGTGCCGGCCATCGTAACAATCGCACTGACCCAATGGGGCAAATCGACCCCCATCATGCCCACTGCAAGTCTGAGCACAAGGAACGTGCTGAGGATAAGCAGCAGCAAGACAAAGCTCAAATTCTCCGCGTGATGTATGCGGTGGGCGATCTTGCCGTCCCTTCTGCTGGTGGCACGATGATATGCCACTTGGCCAGCCACCAATTCACTCATGGCCCAACCACCCCAACGCGCCACGCGCGACCCATCAAATTTGCCATGCGGGAGGCCCGCATCGCGCAGGACGTCGCGCGCAAGTTCGCCATCGCTATGCGCGTCCATCCTGGTGCGGGCGCCGAGCAGGCTTATGCCCAGCGCCCAGCCTGCTCGCTCGAGGCGCAACCGCTCCGCCAGGTGGCGCTCTTCGCTCCATCGTTCGTTTTGGCGTGCGCGCGCGGCGCGAGACCACACCCAAAGAGCCATGAGAGAGAGCCACAATTCGATAGTCGCCGTCGCAATCTTCAGATCCGGCAATAAAGCCGGCGCCGAAGCCACGATGGCCGCCGTAACCATCATCAGCACCAGGAGAATCTGCTGGGACCGGTGCACTGCGGCCAACCGGTTCGCGCTGTGGTCAGCTTTGAGATAGGCGTGGTTCAGCAGCTGGAATCCGGGCTGAGCAGAGAGATCTGGCGGAATGGGCGGCGATGCGGCGATCCCGCTCACTCTGCCGCCGGCAACGTGGCGGAACATTCCATAGGTCTTCCAGAGCCAGCCGTGCAACCAGTCGTCAACCTTGCTTCCCGTCTCATCGGTCGGCTCCTCATCATCCTCGCCGTCATCCCGTGAGATGGGCTCGGCGTCGAGGTTCAACACAGCGCGCAGATTCTCTACATTCGCGAGTTCAACATGCGAGAAGTGACCAGCCTGAAGGCCTTCCTGGAATTCGGGAAAGTCGAAGTCGAAGGGCAGCTTTTCCGGTCGGATCAGGCGCAGCCGGCCAGGCTCTAAAGGATTCACCCATAACACCGCCAGTCCCATTTCTAACGCACAGCGCACCGAATCGGCCGTCCCTCCCGCACCGCGCGCGGGCGCGCCGGTCCAAACCGCTACGAGCAGGTCGGCTCTTTCCACGATAAGGCGGGCCTGCTTCAGATGAGCGCTACGTCCGCCGGCTTCTGTCGAACGCCCATCGAGCCAAGTGGCTGACCGGGCCATGCCTCCCGCGCCAAGAGGCGAGCCGGCATCGTCCTCCAGGAACGGGAACACGGCGTGGATGGTCCCGAGGCCCGCCCGCTGCCAGGCAGCTGTAGCAAGGGCATCTGCGCCCGGCGCCAAACCGCTCAACAGGCGTGCCTGATTGACGCCTGCGCGTTTGAGCAGACCAAATGCCGCGTCAAGGTCTTCACTCACCTGTTCAACGTGGCCAAGGTCATGGGGTCGATTGTGGCCCGCAAACGCGAACTGGAAAGACGTCATACGCGAATGTTGCCCCCGCCTTTTTCTATCCGGCCCCTGGCGCGCCGCTAGCAAGACGCTTTTTCGAGAGAGATTACGCCAATCAAGCGGTAGGAAAAGGCTTATGTTAGGCGGCGCGTTGACAGGCTGCAAAATCACCCGAGACCGTCGTTCAAATTGCCGTTATTATTGCCCTGATTTTGAACTGTACGTGATCGTAAAATACGGGGGTAGCCATGATCCGTCGCCTCGCCTTGTCCGTATCCGCCCTGCTGCTCGTCTCGGCTTGCGCCACGACCGAAAAGCCGTCTTCGCAGGCGCCCGCTGCGTTTCGCACCGCGGATTTCACTTGGTCCAGCGCATCCGGGCGCGGGCGGGTGGACGGACGGCTCGTGTACCGCTCGGGCGGCAAGGCCTACTCCTGCACGAGCTCTGGCGTTGTGCTCACGCCGGAGACACCCTGGACCCGACAGCGTATGGAAATTCTTTACAAATCCTCGAGCCACGCGGTGCTGCCCGCCGCGGAAGCGCGCGCCCGCACTCCAACAGGACGAACCGGGGATTATTCAGCATTTGTCAAACACGCCGACTGCAACAGCGCAGGCGATTTCTCGTTCGAGGGGCTTCCAAACGGAACGTGGTTTGCGATCACGGTGGCCAAGCCAGTTGCTCCGGCATCCGGCCCCGACATGGCAATTATGCAACGCGTCGAAATTCGAGATGGGGGGACGGTCTCGGTAAGGCTCTAGGCACACCGGCTCCGCGCGGTGGGGGGCTTAATGATTACCGGCACGGAGTTAATGCGGACGATTGCGGCAGCATTTGAAGGGGACGAGGTAAGACCCCTGATGGCGGCACTTCACGCGGATATAGTTGGGAAATCCGCTCCGAAATATCCGGGCGCTTTGGAAATGGTGCCGCCTGCGTGAGGCTCGTACTGGAGGCCGACAACAATTGCAGATCAATGGCTTAGCGAACGCCGAATCGTTGAAGTGTAGCATAGGAACGGGATGAAAGTGTAGGTCCTGGCGGTTGGTGTTGCGACCCGATGCGACGGATGCATCGGATTCCATACTGAAGCCCTGATAAAGCTAGGTGCGCCCCGCGCCGAATTTGAGGAAGCGCTTGGCATCGCAATTTATATGGGCGAGGGCGGACGGGCGCGCTTCCGGCCTGCTAATTAACATGGCCTTCCAATCGACCCCGTTAACCAGGCCTCAGCGTCTAACTACCGCTTTGGCTTAAGTCCGTCACGGAAAGCAATCGCTTCAAGTTCAACCCGAACCGCGTCATCAATCGGAATGACCGGCCTTGCTTCGAATATGAACGCCGGAAGCATTGAGCAAAACTTGTGAACCGCGGTCGGGTCGTCGCAGTCGAGCAACATATACCCGCCCCAATCGCCCACACGGATTACGAATAACTCGATCTTGAAGTTCTTGGGTGCCTTCCATTTCGTGAATACGTCGAGAATCCGCTTCTGCGCATTCTCGTATTCGATTGGTGAACCCTGCGGACGCTCGGTCCAAGTGAGCATATATTTCAAGACCATTCCTCCCATTAGCTAAATTGCAGTTTTGAAATAGGATGTTGGAGGTCCACCACAAACCGAAGCCCGTTGGGGGTTGGCGGGGATTTCGCGGTGACTAAAGCCGCGATCTGGCCGCTCTAACGGGGCGCGGTTGTCCGTCGCTTAGTGGACGGACTGCCCCCTTGATCGTTTGAAGCTGCTACCTCTGCGGCGGCCTTCCGAGATTTCGCATGCCTGCGCCTTTTATCCTTCTTTCTAGCGTTATTTCTGCGAGAGGCCATTTGGGATCCAATCCGTGTAGGTGAAACGGAGCTTCAATCGGGGCACCGAACTATTGGGATCATGGACGCAACGTTCCCAAATAGCGAGGACTTCAACCCGCATACCCCGATTTAACGGTGCGCCACGTCTGTTTGGGCAACGACCATTGGTGTCGAAGAGCGACAGACTGCACGATCCAATCTGATTTCCGATGCGGTAGCTAGCTAACGCGAATGCTGAATTCTGGTGTTTTGCTTCTTTGTAGCGATCCAGATTGTATGCCAACCGCCGCGTTCCTTATTCGCTCGTGTCTTTACCGTCTCAACCGCGAAGCCAGCAGTGCCGAGACGGTTAGTGAAGGCATAATCCGGCGCCGCTGACCAAACGGCCAGTATGCCATTCGGCCGAAGGGCTTTACGCGCGGCGACAAGGCCCTGGGCGTCATAAAGCCTGTTGTTCTCATAACGGCTGAAGCCGTCGGGACCGTTATCCACATCCAAAATAATAGCGTCGAATCCTTCCGACCTGGATGCAATCACGTCACCGACATTGCCCTCATGAACGATTACCCTCGGATCACCAAGGCAACCGGCAGTAAGTGCGGCCATCGGGCCTCGCGCCCATGCCATGACGGCCGGGACCAGCTCGGCAACCAGAATACGGGCGTCGCCTGCCACTTCACGCAAGGCTGCCCGCAAAGTGAACCCCATGCCGTATCCGCCGATGAGTACGCCGCAATCTGGCCTACCGTGCAGGCGAGCACATACCAGCGTGGCAAGCGCCATCTCCGAACTGCTGGTTCGGTTGTTCATAAGAGTGCGAGCGCCTGCCGTGATCGAGAACTCGCTGCCCCGCTGCATTAGCTTGAGAGTGTCCCTTCCCCCAGGCACAGTTGCGGTATCGAGATGGACCCAAGGGATCATGTGAATCTCAAATTCTCGGTCCTAAGAAGCTCGTCCGGCTAATGTAAGGAGTTATTTCGCGCCATTCTTACCGGCGAACGATGACCGCAGCCATGCCGCCGCGCAATCGGCGGGCAATTCAACCATTAGCTGCTAGATTGTTAGGACCTTAGAGAAGGCCGAGTTCTGAGTTCTCAGGACCCAATAATGCTGCGACTCGATCAGGAAGCACAGCCCAGACCTCGCCAGCTTTACCCTGCGCGCGATAAAAAGGTGCATTTTCAGCGGGACAAGCCCTGTTATCCGCTTCGGAGGCATCCGCACAAAATCGCCGGAAAGTGCGCTCGACCTGCTCCTCCAATTTTTGAGGAATCTCCTGCGATACGCGGTTACGATGCATGCGGATTGCACGCATCACTGACCATTTCCGGAGTCCCTGCGCATGCGGCTGTAAGACGTTGATTAGCTCTTTTAAAATGGCCCTTTCCGGATTCCGTCGCCGCTCCAGTTTATCGGATCTGGTACTCTGCTCGAAGGGCTTCAGATCACTGTCAAAATCCAATGGAGATGGTCGCTCATCATTGAATTGGCGCCGAGAGCCTAATTTAAGTTCGCCTTCGGGCCACATATTGCGCTGATCAATCGCGAAAGCTCTTGTTTCGACTGAGTTATATGTCGAACCGATATTACGGGTCTTTTCTGTCATGGGCCACCATTACCATGCACGCGTTGCTTTCCCAACCTAAGAGGCGCATGCAGTGTCCAGCAAAAGTCACGCACCGGCGACGTCAGAGATAGCCGCCCGTCGTGGAACTTAACTTAGCGAATATTTGAATCTGGCGTCCGTCAATGCGGAAGGGCAGCGGCGCGTCTCGGTGTCCGCCGCCGCGTTCCCAAGGAAGCGATTGCTGATTTATGGCCCGACAGACGACATATCTCGTGCAGGGCTTTGTGGCGGGCAAAGGTGTTTCGCTGAAAGCGGACCGACCGATCCCTTGTAAATCAGCTGAAGCAGCACGACGTATGGCAGAGCGCATGGCGCCTGCAAAGCTTGGCGTCGTGGCGTTTTCAACATCCGGCGACGCAGAATTGGGCGACTATGATGATCAGCCCGTCATCTTCTTCAAAGCCGGACGCCTGCCAGAAGGATTCGAATAGCAGTCCCGAAATGGAGCGACATTGACCCGATTACACAGAATAGCCTTTATCGGGAATTCGCTCCCGCGCCGTTGTGGAATTGCTACCTTCACAACGGATTTACAGCAAGCCATCTCGGCGTCGCGCGCCAATATGGAAACAGCGATTGTGGCAATGACCGATCATGATCGTGCCTATGGCTATCCATCGACTGTGGGTTTTGAAGTCAACGAAAGCCACCAGAAGGATTATGCTCGTGCAGCCGAATATCTGAATGCGGGCCGGTTCGAAGTCGTGTCCCTGCAGCATGAGTTCGGCATTTTTGGAGGCGAGGCTGGTAGCCATGTCATAGCATTGCTGTCCCGGCTGACTGCGCCGATCATCACGACTTTGCACACCGTTCTTTCAGAGCCGACACCGGCTCAGCGACGCGCCACGGACGAAATTGTCGGCTTATCGTCAAAAGTCATCGTCATGGCGGAGAAAGGGCGTGAGTTGCTTCAGGCCCTATATCAATTGCCGCCGGAAAAGATCGAAGTCATCGCACACGGCATTCCAGATTTCGCATTCATGGAGCCTGACCGGGCGAAAGCCAAGTTCGGCTTCAGCGGAAAGCCGGTTATTTTGACGTTTGGCCTTCTGTCTCCGAACAAAGGCATCGAATTCATGATCGATGCCATGCCGTCAATTCTGGAGAGTCAGGGTGACGCGATGTATGTCGTGCTTGGCGCGACGCACCCCAATCTTGTCCTGCAGCAGGGCGAGGCATACCGCGATAGTTTGTTGGCGCGGGTTCGAGCGCTTGGCGTTGAAGATCACGTGGTGTTTCTCGATCAATTTGTCGATCGGGCGACTCTGCTCGATTACATTTCGATGTGCGACGTCTACGTAACGCCTTATCTCAACCAGGCACAGATGACATCGGGGACACTCGCCTACAGCTTTGGCCTCGGAAAGCCAGTCGTTTCGACACCCTATTGGCATGCCCGCGAATTGCTGGCCGATGGACGAGGCATCTTGGTGCCGTTCGGCGATTCCAAGTCTATCGGTATCGAGATAGCACGTTTGCTCACCAACGGTGCGTTGCGTCAGTCTTTGCGGGAACGCGCTTATTCCAGCAGCCGGTCAATGACGTGGGAGAAAACCGCAGAGCATTACCTTGCGGTTTTCGAAGGCGCCCGCCGCATCCATCCGCTGAAGATAGCCCCAGACACTGTTCAAAATGATGTCGGGCGCGAGGGCCGTCCTCCACCGGAGATGAAATTCAGTCACCTTCTATCGATGTCGGACGATACCGGGCTGTTTCAGCACGCGATCCATTCCGTGCCCGATCGTTCCCACGGTTATTGCGTGGACGACAATGCCCGCGCATTACTCCTTGCCTCTACGCTCAGCAATTTCGGCGTGCCCGGCCTGCCCGAGGCCCTCACGGCGCGGCTGGCCGCATTCGTCCAACACGCATGGAACCCGCAAAACGGCAGATTTCGCAACTTCATGAGCTTTGCGCGGAATTGGCTTGAGGAAAGTGGATCAGAAGATAGCCATGGACGAACACTCTGGGCACTAGGAGTGTGTGCGCTGGGCGATGCGAGTCCGTCACGGCGCGTATGGGCTGCAGCCTTGTTCACCGAAGCTCTCTCGACCGCGGAAGGTTTTAGCTCACCGCGCGCCTGGGCCTTCACATTGCTAGGTTTGGACGCCTTCTGCGCCACGGCTGCGCCAACGGATTATGCGGAAAATCTGCAGCACATTCTCGCAGGCAAGCTGGTTGCGCTTTTGTCGGATGTCACAACCGAGGATTGGGTGTGGTTCGAGGAGAGTCTTTCTTACGACAATGCGCGCCTGTGCCAAGCGTTGATCGCCACGGGAGTCTCAACGGGAACGCCCAGTTATGTGGAAGCTGGCTCGCGGTCGTTGCGTTGGCTCATGGGACTGCAAACGACATCCGGGGCGCTCTTCAGGCCCATCGGATCGCAAAGCTTTGGGAGGAAGCGCGAAAGGCCCCTTGCGTTTGACCAACAACCGCTCGAAGCTGCCGCTGCGATCTCGGCCTGCCTCGCGGCCTGGCGTGCCGACGGAGATGCCAAGTGGAAGACCGGGGCGCTGCGCGCATTTGCCTGGTTCCTAGGCGCCAATGATCTATCCTTGCCGCTCGTCGATTCGGAAACGGGCGGGTGCCGCGACGGCCTTCACCCTGATCGCGTGAATGAAAATCAAGGCGGGGAATCCGTCGTCTCCTACCTGCTCGGCCTGTCCGAGATTCGTCAGCTAGCTCGTATAAGCGATAGTCAACCGGCACCCGAAAAATTTAGGGCCGTAAGCGCATAAAAAATACCGTTGTT
This sequence comes from Rhizomicrobium sp., assembly GCA_035605955.1. Lineage (GTDB taxonomy): Bacteria > Pseudomonadota > Alphaproteobacteria > Micropepsales > Micropepsaceae > Rhizomicrobium. The sequence continues at coordinate 22,957 of DATNGI010000004.1, read as the reverse complement.
CAATTGCCGGGGGTGCATTGTCTCAATTCAAATTTTTGAATCGCCAAGCGCTTTATCTACGCCCCGATCCGGGAAGAGTGGTCGTTCGCCCCTTTAAGCCAGCGACCGAGCCGCGTGATCTCAATCCGACGGACAAGACTCGCGCAAACCATGTGGTCGATCGGGTGCTGGCGCTCGATTCGGAGGCCGCTGAGAACCAGCTGTCCCACGTCCTTGAGAATTTTAAGGGCCGCCACCGCAACTTGCTGGAAACGTTCGAGGCGCGTGCCAATGAAATGGAAGAAGCGCTCGCTGCGCACACAAGTTTTACAAAAACCCAGCGGCAGTTGGTCGGAGCATATTTTCTGCATGAATATTCGTTTGAGGCCGCTGCGTTGTTCAATCCCAGCATCGTCTCCCATCCCGATCAATCCGGCGTACTAGCGGGTGCGCGAAGGTTCATTCTCAGCCTGCGCGCGGTCGGAGAAGGGCATGTTTCGTCTCTAACATTCAGATCGGGAAGCATTGCGGCTGATGGCGGCGTCACAGTAGATCCGACGATGCGCCTCGCATCTGTTCCGAAGGTCTCCCGCCGCACCCCCGGCCCGCTCGGCGACACCGTGGAACTCACGTTTAAGGACGAAGATATCAGCGAACGCGTGATTTTTCCCATCACGGAATCCCAATCCAATGGCATCGAGGATGCGCGCTTCGTGGAGTTTCTCGACGGAGAGCGGAAGAAGTATTTCGCGACCTACACGGCCTATAGCGGTCGCGCGATAAGATCCGAACTTATTGAGACAACCGACTTCACGTCTTTCCGGATGTCGCCCCTTACCGGATCTGCAGCACGAAATAAGGGTATGGCCCTGTTTCCACGCAAGATCGACGGCAAGTACGCCATGATCGCCAGACAGGATAACGAGAATCTATACCTTATATATTCGGACGACCTATATCACTGGGATGGGGGCGTTCCGATCCTGAAACCCCAGTTTCCCTGGGAATTTGTGCAGATCGGTAATTGCGGGTCACCGATTGAACTCGACAGTGGTTGGCTGCTGCTTACGCACGGGGTCGGAGCAGTCCGTAGATATTCTATCGGCGCAGTGCTTCTGGATAAAACTGACCCTTCAAAGGTCTTGGCCCGGTCGCATGAGCCCCTGATTCAGCCCGAACCCTCGCTGCGCGAGGGATACGTCCCCAATGTCGTCTACACTTGCGGGGCTATGCGGCACAACGACCAGATCGTGCTGCCGTATGCCGTCTCCGATACATTTTCGAATTTCGCGACCATCAAGATTTCAGCGCTTATGCAGGCGATGGAAGCGTGATCATTGCATTTGCGGGCATCCGTTCAGCGATCAGGGGCCACAGATGAAGGTGCAGCCCATCGAATGTGAGGGTGCTGTAGCGTCCCGCAATCTGACGCTTCTGTTCACCGCTCAAGGTGAAGAGGACGCCGAACTTCTAAACGCAAATATGGCGCGGTTGTGACCGCCATATGCGTTAGGGCGGAGCTTTAAGATACCCGACGAATTTTGAAGGTCCCGCACTACTAATGGCCTACTAAATCCGCAGACACATTCATAAAGAGCGGAATCGGCTGGAGTGGCGTCGTCAGCGGAACCGAAAGAATCTATTGTTGCCCCGCGATACTTAAATCCCAGTGGACCTCCGGGATTGGTCGAGATAATGCCCTTTCGGAGCCCGAGCTCCATGATGCATTGGAAGGTTGCGAGATAGGCTTTTGGGTGGCCCCTGACAGGCCGTCTGCCCCCTCGGCTTCGGCGGCCGTGATCGCGTCCTCGATCGAGAGCCCCTCGTAAGTTTCGACCTATTGGCCGGAATGCGGCTCAGAACGCTTCTGAGGCGCATGCAGGCGTCGTAATTAACTTGGCGGAGCGGAATATAGGAATCGCTGGGCTGCCTACTAGCCTCGTGGAGGCGGGCAAAGCCGATCCACCAGAGATTTGGTTTCCTCTGACGCATGACGATAGACAAAACGTGTCCCCGCCCAAACCTCAAAGCCGTCAGCCTTTCGCTGCTGTCCTCTGGACTCGAACAATTCTGTTGCTTCTCTAACAACGTCGTCGTCAGCTTCTCTAATCAGCAATTCGACCGAAGAGATGCGGCCATCTTTCATAAAGTAGCAGTTCATCATCCCGCTCGGTCATAACTTTTTGACTTGATCCAGATAAGTTTTTCGTGTCGATGCACTCTTATCAAGCGTGCAGATACAATCCGTATCCAATAACCAAAAACAGCAAAAAGATCGGCACCACAATGGGAGGAATGAACCATCTCATTCGTTTTCTCTTTTCATTCGTTGATTAGGCTTGACAATCTACTCACCGGCCGGGACCGCCGGTTGGAGCAAACTTGATCTTTTAACTCACTCATCCTTTTTTGGCGGCAACAATGTGCTGTTCTATCGGCGCTTCGGACGCGGTAGAAGGCCATCACGCTGCATGCGCTTGCGCAGCAGCTTGCGGTGCCTGCGCACAGCTTCGGCGCGTTCGCGCGTACGCTTTTCTGACGGCTTTTCATATGCGCCACGCAGTTTCATTTCGCGAAAAATACCTTCGCGCTGCATTTTCTTTTTGAGCGCTTTGAGGGCCTGGTCGATGTTGTTGTCGCGAACGATGATCTGCAATGAAATCCTCAATTCAGTTATGTGGTTGTTACGTTAGCAACAGCGATTCATACAATGGGTGAAGAGTTTCCGCGGCGGGACCGTCGTTAGCATCCGCCTTTGGTAGGCAATGCCTTATCCGATACCAGGGAATCACGGTCAGCTTGTTCCTTTTCCAAGCGCAGCGCCCGCAACCGCGCAGTCTTGGCGTTGCGGACTATGGCTGCATCAGAGGTGTTCCGACTTAAAATGGCGAGAGACCCGGAATCTCCAAGAACCAGGCGACCCATAGAATGGCAACGGTCAGCGTTACTCCGAGGACCACGACCTCGCCGCGTCTCAGCTCGAAATGAATCATCGCTTCACCTTCCCGGGTAGGTTTTAGGAGTCATGTTCGCGGCATATGGATGGTGCCGCGAATGCGGCCTTTGCGCGCAAGCTGCAAAACAGCGTCCGACGGTGCCGGAAGAACGGTCGCGGAATCACCAGAATGATTTCCCAAGATGCGAGTGGAATTCGCGGCTTCTAAATTTTTCATTGAGCTGCATCCTTCAGAGAGGTCCCGGCAGGTTGAAGGGAACCACGCATCAGATCGGGCAGGATCGTCTGCGCGCGCGGCGGCAGAACCCGGTCGCGATGCTCCCGAACAAGCCTCGCGCGATAATCCGGAGATATTTCGTCTAGGGCCTGGATGGTGGGCGGGATAGGCACCCGCCGTCCGAACCGAACATAAAAATCGCTCATAGCCTTCCTCTCCGATTCCTTGGCAGCACGTGTTTCAAAACGTCATCGTTCCCAGCGGCCAGGGCCTCACCTGACAGAACGGCCTGGGATCGCGGCTTTTGTCATGCAGGAACCTTGCAACTTTTTGCTTCAAATCACGCGCTTCCGTGGGCGTTATTTCGGCACCCAGATCGTCGAAGATCACTTTTTGAACCTGACGGGGGAGTTGTTTCCAGTGCACGGCCACGCTCAAACCTAAGCGCGGCAGAATATGGTCGGCGTCATGACTAGGATCGCGCGCAGCATCCGCGAGGAAATCGGGAATACAAACGCCGTCTTCGTTTGCCCAGGCGGCGGCGATTTCTCTGCCCAAGGAACCTGGCTGGATTGCTGGCTTCATCTTTAAATTTCCTCATTGCTCGATTGCGCGCGATGCCGCATCGGCATCCGGCGCGGGAAAGCTGCTTGGTTTTTCGAAAGCGGCGCGAATACCGGATGACGGCGCATGGCTCGTCAAAAAGGACTCACTGTTACTCTTATACGCCTCAGAAGCGCGCTTTGCTCTCTATTTGCGCGCAAATCCGCAATATATTTTCTTCTGGTTTTGGTAGTACAAAAGCAGAATAAAAATATTCGGCAACGATAACATCCACATACCGATATAGCCGCTAATAATGTCACAGTATTCGCGGCGATTATGTTTTGCCGAAACCGGATTTTTACTTGTATCCCAGCGCTTCATAGCTACTTCTCCATCGACGGCGGATATATGCCGTCGAAAGAAAGGCCCATCCTCATGAATACCCAGACCCCCGCGTCGACCACGCCTGCCGTCTCCAATGCGACCCCGAAGGACGGCATCGCTCCGGTCGAGAAGAAATCGGAACAGGGGCCCGCCAATGTCGAAAAGCCCGTACCGGCCGTAGCGACCAAAAGCTGATTACGACATGGGAGGGCGGCTATCCGTTTTCCCGCGGTTTCTCGCGCGACACGCGCGCGCACGATCATCCGTCAGGAGCGGCGCCATGAAACCTGAAAAGTCCAATTCCCTTTCCGCCACCGATCAATTCCAGCGCGATATCATTGCGCTCATTCCGCATTTGCGCGCATTTGCCCGGTCCCTGTGTCGACAGCCCACCTTGGGCGAGGACCTGGCGCAGGAAGCACTTGCCAGGGCTTGGCGGTCGCGAGAGCGGTTTCAACGCGGCTCCAATCTCAAAGCCTGGCTCTTCACCATTCTGCGCAACGAATATTATTCGCAGAGACGCCGACCTGGCGTCAGTCGCACTGGGATGAAGCAAAAGCAGCGCGCATCGCCGCGCCGCCCAACCTCCAGCTCTGGTCGCTGGAGCTTTCTGATACCGTCCATGCCATGCGCGAATTGCCGGATCATCAGCGCGAAGCGCTGGTTCTGGTGGCGGCCGGTGGTCTTTCCTATGAAGATGCCGCGGCGATCTGCGATGTCCCAGTCGGCACGGTGAAAAGCCGCGTTGCACGCGGCAGGACCGCGCTGATAAATAAGCTCTCCGGTTGCGAGAAAATCGCGCGCAGCAAAGCCGTGCGGCCCGCCGGAGCAATGGATGACATTCTGGTGCAGCTGAGTGCCCTCACGCCTGCTGGCGCCCCTTGCGCCGCGTATGCGTGATTTGGGTAAAGGCGCGCGCCGGTCAGGCCGGGCGGCAGAAATGCCGTCCGGCCGTGACCCCTCGTGAAGAATGATGAACCGGCTGCCAAGCGCCGATGACCTCACCGCCGCCGAGTTCACCTCGCTCTGCCTGGTGGCGAGCGGTTTCATGAGCCGGACCATCCCCAAAGCACACCAAGCACGGTTGACCGAGTTAGGACTGATTCAATCGCTGATGGGCGGATTAATGGCGACACCGGCGGGCCGCATGGTTGCGCGGGCATAGAGAGACTCTCAAAAGCCAACGGGATTTGCGACAAAATGTGGATATCAGGCTCATAAAACCTCCAAGCGCCTCGCGTTATCACCGCGGAATTTCGTCGCGTTACTCTATGGTTCCCGATCATGCTCGAGAGCGGTGGAAGAGAATTCCAACATTGCCCTTGTATACGGAAGTCCGAAGGCGCACGTTCTGCTAGACGCCTCGGTACTCCAATTAAGCGAGCGCCCAGCTTAGCGAAGGATGGCGTCACCCCTTCCCAATTCGACCTTATTTGGAGAAATTCTCATGAATTTTCGTCCGCTCGGAGACCGCGTGGTCGTCCGCCGCGTCAAGGAAGACACAAAGACCGCTGGCGGCATCATTATTCCAGAGACCGCGCAGGAAAAGCCGCAACAAGGCGAGATCGTCTCGGTCGGCCCCGGCGCGTTGGATGAAAAGACCGGTAAGCGCACTCCCCTGGAAGTAAAGCCGGGAGAGTTGGTCTTATTCGGTAAATGGTCGGGCACAGAAGTGAAGCTCGAGGGCCAGGAGCTCCTGATTATGAAGGAGAGTGACCTCATGGGCGTCATCGAAGGTAAAAAGACACACAAAAAAGCGGCATGAGCCGCGTCCCCTTGTATTGAACAAAAAGCAATTGGAGAAAATTAAATGAGCGCGAAAGAAATCAAATTTGGTGCCGATGCGCGCGAGAAACTCCTTCGAGGCGTCGACATTCTCGCCGACGCGGTGCAGGTGACACTTGGTCCCAAGGGCCGCAATGTCGTCATCGACAAGAGCTTTGGTGCCCCACGCACGACCAAAGACGGTGTGACGGTAGCAAAGGAAATCGAGCTCGCTGACAAGTTCGAAAATATGGGCGCACAGATGGTGCGCGAGGTCGCTTCCAAGACCAATGATGCGGCGGGCGATGGCACTACCACTGCTACCATTCTTGCCCGTGCCATTGTACGCGAAGGCGCCAAATCCGTTGCCGCTGGCATGAATCCTATGGACCTGAAACGCGGTATCGAAAAGGCTGTGGACGCCGTTGTCGTAGATCTCAAGAGGCGCTCAAAGAAAGTCAAATCCAACGAAGAAATTGGCCAGGTCGGCACGATCTCCGCGAATAATGACAAGGCCGTTGGTAAAATGATCGCCGAAGCCATGCAAAAAGTCGGTAACGAAGGCGTCATCACGGTCGAGGAGGCCAAATCGCTCGACACAGAGCTTGATGTCGTCGAGGGAATGCAATTTGACCGCGGCTATCTCTCACCTTACTTCATCACCAACGTCGATAAGATGACGTGCGAATTGGAGGAGCCCTACATCCTCATCCATGAAAAGAAGCTCTCGTCTCTGCAAGTTATATTGCCTCTACTGGAGGCCGTTGTGCAGGCGGGCCGATCGCTCGTTATCATAGCCGAAGAAGTCGATGGCGAAGCGCTGGCGACATTGGTGGTCAACAAACTTCGAGGCGGACTGAAAGTCGCCGCAGTCAAGGCGCCGGGTTTCGGCGACCGTCGCAAAGCCATGTTGGAAGACGTTGCCATCGTTACTGGAGGGCAGGTTATCAGCGAAGATCTTGGCATAAAACTCGAGAACGTGAAGCTCGATATGCTTGGCAAAGCCAAGAAGGTACGCATCGATAAGGATGACACCACAATAATCGACGGCGCCGGTAAGAAGAGCGACATTCAGGCGCGGGTCGGTCAAATCAAAGCGCAAATTGAAGATACCGATTCCGACTACGACAAGGAAAAGCTGCAGGAACGCCTCGCAAAGCTCGCCGGTGGCGTTGCGATCATCCGAGTGGGCGGGGCAACCGAGATCGAGGTCAAGGACAGGAAGGATCGGGTGGACGACGCACTCAACGCCACCAAGGCGGCGGTGGAGGAAGGCATTCTCCCAGGCGGTGGTGCCGCGCTGCTCTATGCCACCAAGGCGCTGAAAGAATTGACCGGCGACAATGCCGACCAAACGCAGGGCGTCGCAATTATTCGAAGGGCTATACAAGCTCCAATCCGACAAATTGTCGAGAATGCAGGTGGAGAAGCTTCCATCGTCATCGGAAAACTCCTCGAACAGAAGTCCAACACTTTCGGTTTCGACGCACAAAGCGAAACCTATGTTGATCTCATCGACGAAGGTATCGTCGACCCGACAAAAGTCGTGCGTACCGCGCTACAGAATGCGGCATCCATTGCCGCAATTCTCATCACCACTGAGGCGATGGTTGCCGAAAACCCCAAGAAAGAGTCTGCTTCCGCCACGTCCGGTGGCGGCATGGATTATTGAGCTCAGTCGCGCCCAATTCGCATTTCAAAACTAGTCAAGAGGGGCCTGCGGTGATGCGGGCCCTTCTCGCATTTTGGTGTGAGTTCTGGACAGTTTCATTCACGGTGACCCCCGGTTAGATGGTACGGCTGCAAGGGTCGGCAGCACTGTTTGAGAACGAGTGCCAATGCAATGCTAGTTCAACAAGATGGCGCGCGGCTATTGCCGAGTTGGACCTAAGACAGTTAGCTTTGGTTTGCACAAGGGGTTGCTCATGAGCGAATCGAAATCCCTTTATCGGCAGCTACAGGGCCAAGGCCTGGCAACGGCCTCAGTTCTCTATCGAATGCCTGATTACCCGGCGATTCTCCAAACCTATATTTGGCAGGAATACGATCTGGCACCACACTTTCCAGAACTCCATCGGTTCCTAGATTTCTGGACGCACTCGCTAGATGGATTGCTCCACACAGTGACAGTCGCGCACACTGGAATGTTCAAACCCACCGAAATCCGTTTGTGTGGCGGCGAGTGGCGCTTACACTAGAGTGCCGCCGATCTCTCCCAGCGCTCTAATTTCGCAATCCATCACGCACAAACGACTGGCCAGCAGAGCCGCAAATAAGATGTCGCGGAGGATGCCCGCTATTAGCGCAAATTAGATGTCGGTCGTGCGCAGCCGTGCTCACCCTCGCTGACATGACATTCTTGTGCTCAGGCAAGAGCTATTGAAAGCGGGCGAGCACTCCAACACCCAGCTTCCACCAAGTCGTTGGGGACGCGGCGCCTATAGTGCCAGATGCCTTTGCGGCGAATAAGGCGTTCGGTTTGCGACAAGGAATGCGTCTCCATGTGTAGCACCGTTGTGGAGCATCAGGAGGACGCTAAGCACTTGATCTGCAAAAGAGCCAGGGATTCCCTGGCTTGTGGCCTAGTTCATAGACCGGATGGTGCCGCCTGCGTGACTCGAACACGCGACCCCCGCATTACGAATGCGATGCTCTACCGACTGAGCTAAGGCGGCCCGCCGGCCTTCGTGGGCGCGGCTGGCCGGGAAACTACGCATCCCGGCCCTCGACTGCAACAGGCCTTCTTGGGTCTCAACGAAATGTCTTAATCGCGGCTTTTTCGGCCGGTTTCAGGTTTTTCAAGCCTGTTTCCCGCGGGGGTGGGCGTTCTGGTAGGTCTCCATCAGCTGGCGCACATCCACCGCCGTATAAGTCTGGGTGGTGGAAAGCGAGGCATGGCCCAGCAGTTCCTGCACGCTCCTGAGATCGCCGCCGCCTTGAAGCAGATGGGTGGCGAAGGAATGGCGGAGCGCATGCGGCGTGGCCCGTTCCGCCAGGCCCAGCCGCCCGCGCAATTTCTGCATCAGGGCCTGGGCTTCGCGCGGGCTCATGGCATTGCCGCGCCTGGACAGGAAGAGCGGCGCCGATGGCGCGCCGGTGAACGGGATTTTACCGGCATAATCGCCGATCGCGTCGCGCACCACGGCGAGCACCGGCACCATCCGCTCCTTGCGGCCCTTGCCCAGGATCGTGAGCGTCTCGCCTAACGGCACATCGCCCCGCTTCAGCGATAGCGCTTCCGAGACGCGCAAGCCCGCGCCATAAAGCAGCGTCAGAAGCGCTGTGTCGCGCGCCGCCAGCCATTCCACATTATGTTCGCCCGCCTCAGCGATGGCGCGCGCCGCGTCGGCCTCACTCAAGGGCCGCGGCAAGCCGCGCTTGAGTCGCGGGGTGCGCACCGCGCGCGGCGCAGCATTTTCCAGAATGCCCTCACGGGCCAGGAATTTGTAGAAGCTACGGATCGCCGCCAGCGCCCGTTGCACCCCGCCCGCGGCCAAGCCTTCGCCGCGCCTGGCCGCGATGAAAGCGCGAATGTCGGCGGGCCTGAGTTTGGCCAAAGCGCTTTCGCTGACATTGCCGCCCAGATGCTCGCGTTGGAATCCCAGAAAGCGGGAAACATCGTCGCCATAGGCGCGCAAAGTGTTGGGGCTGGCCCGCCGCTCATGCTTGAGCGAGGAAAGCCAGAGCTTTTTCAACTCGTCCGGCGAACGCCCCATAGCCCACCTGTCAGGTCTTGATGGTCACATTCGCCTTCTTGGCATCGGCGATGAACGCGGCAAGACCCTTGTCGGTCAAAGGATGCGAGATCAGCTTCTTGAAGATTTCCGGCGGCATGGTGGCGACATCGGCGCCCGCCAGCGCACATTCGCGCACATGGCTGACCGAACGGATCGAAGCCGCCAGCACTTCGGTCTTGAAGCCGTAATTGTCATAGATGGCGCGAATGTCCCGGACCAGCGCCATGCCGTCTTCGCCCACATCGTCCACCCGGCCGATGAAAGGCGAGATGAAAGTCGCGCCCGCCTTGGCCGCCAGCATCGCCTGCACCGGGGAGAAGCATAGCGTGACATTGACCATCAACCCGGCATCGGAAAGTGCGCGGCATGCTTTCAGCCCGTCCCACGTGAGCGGCACTTTGATCGTGATGTTCTTGGCAACTTTGGCGACGGATTTGCCTTCTTTCATCATGCCGTCGAAATCGGTGGCCAGCACTTCGGCACTGACCGAGCCCGGCACCACGGCGCAAATCTCCTTCAGCACATCGGCATAGTCGCGCCCCGTCTTGGCGGCGAGGGACGGGTTGGTGGTGACGCCATCGACCAGGCCGGTGGCCGCATATTCGCGGATTTCCGCCACATCGGCGGTGTCGAGAAAGATTTTCATGATCGTTTCCGTGACCTTTTTGTTGACGGGCAAGACAGCAAGGCGCGAATGCTATCGCATGAGGCCGATCTCTTGAACCGGGCACGTTTTAGGCCCGAAACACCTGTCCTGCCGCAGGCGGAACGCGCCGGTGTGCTGCTGCCTTTGCCGCTGGCAGGCCCGTATGACTACAAGCTGCCGCCTGGGGTAAACGCGCCGCGGGGCACGCTGGTTGCCGCCCCTTTGGGCAATCGCGAAAGCCTGGGTGTGGTGTGGGGGGCGGCTGAAGGCACGGTCGGCGACAATCGTCTCAAGACCGCCGAACCGTTGGAAGGGTTGCCGCGCCTGCCCGCAAGCCTGTGCGACTTCATCGACTGGGTGTCGGCCTATACCCTCAATCCGCCGGGGGCCATTTTGGCGATGGCGCTGCGTTCGCGCGGCGCCTTCGAGCCGGAGGCGCGCCGCATCGCTTATATAAAAGGCGACACGGTTCCCACCCCGATGTCGGAGGCGAGAAAGCGCGTGCTGGCGGTGGCCGAGGATGGGCTGGCACGCAGCGTCCCCGGCCTGGCGGAAGACGCTAACGTCTCGACCGCCGTGGTGCGGGGCCTGATCGCGGCGGGCGCGCTCAAACCCACTGACCTGCCGGAGTTCGCGCCCTTTCGCGAGCCGGAGCCTGAGTATGCCGCGCCGGAACTGAATGGCGATCAAGCGCGTGCGGCCGACACGTTGCGCTGGGCGGTGGCGGCCCCTGCCTTCTCGGCACATTTGCTGGATGGCGTGACGGGTTCGGGCAAGACCGAAGTCTATTTTGAAGCTGTGGCGGAGGCGCTACGCCAAAACAAGCAAGTTCTGATCCTGCTGCCCGAAATCGCGCTGACAATTCAATTTTTGGAACGCTTCGCCGCGCGTTTCGGCACCCGGCCGGCGGAATGGCACAGCGATCTCACGCAGAAGGAGCGTCGCCGCACCTATCGCGCGGTGATGAAGGGCGAGGCGCGTGTCGTGGTGGGCGCGCGTTCGTCGCTGTTCCTGCCCTTTGCCTCGCTGGGTCTGGTGATCGTCGACGAAGAGCATGAGCAGGCTTTCAAGCAGCAGGACGGCGCCATCTATCACGCCCGCGACATGGCAGTGGTGCGGGCCAGGACCGAGAACTGCCCGGTGATCCTGGCCAGCGCCACGCCCTCGCTGGAAAGCTTCGTCAACGCCACCGGCGGGCGTTACAGCCATCTGAAGCTGAAGAGCCGTCATGGCGTGGCCGCGCTGCCCGAGGTGCGCATCATCGATTTGCGCCGCGAGAAAGATTCCGATGACAATGCCAAATGGCTGTCGCCCAGTCTGCGCGGCGCGCTGGAGCAGACTTTGGCGGCGCGCGAGCAGGCGCTGTTGTTCCTCAATCGTCGCGGTTATGCACCGCTGACCTTGTGCGAAGCCTGTGGCCACAAATTCACTTGTCCGCATTGTTCGGCCTGGCTGGTAGAACACCGCTACCGCAAACGACTGGCCTGTCATCAATGCGGTTATGAGATCGCCGCGCCCACCGAATGCCCCGCGTGCAAGGCGCAGGGTACCTTGATCGCGTGTGGCCCGGGTGTGGAACGGGTGGCGGAGGAATTCGCGCATTTCTTTCCCAGCGCCCGCTATGCCATCGCCTCGTCCGACATTTTGCATGGCCCCGCTGAAACGCAAGCCGCGATCCGCGCTTTTGCCAGGCGCGAGATCGACGTGTTGATCGGCACCCAGATCATCGCCAAGGGACATCACTTTCCGCAATTGACTTTGGTGGGCGTGATCGACGCCGACCTTGGCGGCGCCGACGGCGATCTGCGCGCCCGCGAGCGCACCTTCCAATTGCTGCATCAAGTGTCGGGCCGGGCAGGACGTGCGGAAAAACCTGGTCTTGTTTTGCTGCAGACCCGCAATCCCGCCGATGCGGTGATGCAGGCCTTGGCGAAAAGCGACCGCGACGGCTTTTATGAACAGGAGCGCAGCCATCGCGAGCGCGTGGCGGCGCCCCCCTTCGGCCGCCTCGCCGCCATCGTGGTCTCTGGCTACGATGCCGAGCAGGTGCGCGAGATCGCGCGCCAATTGGGCAAAGCTGCACCGGCGGTGAAGGATGTCCGCGTGTGGGGCCCGACGCCGGCTTTCTATGCGTTATTGCGCGGCCAGACGCGCGAGCGGCTCTTGGTGCAGGCCGCCAAAGGCGTGGATGTTCAGGCCTATCTGCGCGCCTGGCTCAAGCTGGTGAAAATTCCCACCACTGTCCGCGCCACGGTGGATGTGGACCCGATCAGCTTTTTCTGATTGCGCTCAACTTGTCATTCCCGGCGAGGCGCGCCCAGCGCCGAGGGAAGGGAACCCAGGTCGCTAAACCGCGCGAGATTTAATCACCTGGGTCGTTCGCACGCTGACGCTACGAACTCCCTCGAACTCGCTATGCGCTCGTGCTCGCCGGGGATGACGCCCGGCGTTAAAGCGTCCTGACGTCTGTGAGATGACCGGTGACAGCCGCGGCTGCCGCCATCGCAGGTGAGACCAGATGCGTGCGCCCGCCACGGCCCTGACGACCTTCGAAATTGCGGTTGGAGGTGGACGCGCAACGCTCACCCGGCTGAAGCTTATCGGCGTTCATCGCCAGGCACATCGAACAGCCGGGGTCGCGCCATTCAAAGCCCGCCTCAATGAAGATCTTGTCCAGGCCTTCTTCTTCCGCCTGTTCCTTCACCAGGCCCGAGCCCGGCACGACCATGGCGTTGACGCCGGCCGCGACTTTGCGGCCTTTGGCAATCTCGGCGGCGGCACGCAAATCCTCGATCCGGCCATTGGTGCAAGAACCGATAAAGACATGATCCACCTTAATGTCAGTGAGCTTCATGTTGGCCGTGAGCCCCATGTAATCCAGCGCCCGCTGGGCGGCCGCACGGTACTGTTCTTCCTTCATCGCCGCCGGATCGGGCACGCTGGCGGTGATGGGTAATGCTTGTTCCGGCGAAGTTCCCCAGGTCACCATCGGCACGATGTCGCGCGCGTCCAGCACGATTTCGGCGTCAAACTTGGCGTCGGGATCGGATTTCAGTGTGCGCCAGTAATTCGCTGCCGCCTCGAACGAAGCGGCCTTGGGCGCACGCGGACGGCCCTTGAGATAATCGATAGTGGTGTCGTCCACCGCCACCATGCCGGCGCGCGCGCCGCCTTCGATGGTGAGATTGCACAGCGTCATGCGCCCTTCCATGGAAAGGCCGCGCACCGCATCGCCAGCATATTCGATGACATAGCCGGTGCCGCCAGCGGTGCCGATCTTGGCGATCACTGCCAGCGCGATGTCTTTCGCCGTCACGCCTTCGGGCAATGTGCCGTTGATCGTGACGCGCATATTCTTGGAGTGCTGCGCCAGCAATGTTTGCGTGGCCAGCACATGTTCCACTTCCGATGTGCCGATACCGAAGGCCAGCGAACCGAACGCGCCATGGGTGGAAGTGTGGCTGTCGCCGCAGACAATGGTGGTGCCGGGCAAGGTCCAGCCCTGTTCCGGGCCGATGATGTGCACGATGCCTTGGCGGATATCGTCCATGGCGAAATATTCCACGCCGAACTCGCGGGCGTTCTTCTCCAGTGTCTCCACCTGTTCCCGGGATTCTGGATCGGCGATGCCCTGGTCGCGGTCCTTGGTGGGCACATTATGGTCGGCCACCGCCAAGGTCAGTTCCGGGCGGCGGACTTTGCGGCCGTTGCTGCGCAGGCCCTCAAAGGCCTGGGGGCTAGTGACCTCATGCACCAGATGCCGGTCGATATAGAGAATGGGCGCTTCGCCAGGCTTCTGTCCCACCAGATGCGCGTCCCAGATCTTGTCGTATAGCGTCTTGCCCATGGCGATGCTCTTTTGAAATTTAATTGCGCGGGTCCGGCCGCGGCTGGCTTACATATAAGGGGTCGGCGGGCGGTTCAACGGCACTGGCGGCAAGCCCAATATTCCAGATCAGTGACTCTGGCTGAAATACAGCACCACCATGATGATCACCACGGCAATGAACTGCGCCAACACGCGGATCCGCATCAGCTTGTTGGACCAGGTGCGGGCCGTATTGCCGCCAACCCACAGCGTGTAGAGCCCCAGACAGAGCACGATCGCCACGGCGAAAACCGCGATCCCGACAATGATTTTTCCGGCTATCATACGAAAATTATCGGCCCCCGTCGGGTTTCACGCAATGGCGTCGATGGCGGCTTCATCGAGGGTCCCCGGAACTATGGTGACGGGGATCGCCTGCAAGCCGCTGGCGAACATGGTGACCAGGGGGCCGGGGCCTTGTTTGCCCGTGCCCGCCGCCAGAATCAGGATGGAGATATCCTTGTCCTCTTTCAGAAGCTGACTGACGCATTCCGTCACCCGGCCTTGCAGGATCACCAGTTCGGGAAGGATGCCCGCCAGCTCGTTCACGGTCTTGGCCGCGCCATGGAGCAAGGACTCGGCCTCGGCATGAGCTTCGTCTTCCATGATCGCTTCCACGCCCCGCCATTGCTGGAAGTCGGGTGGCGAGGCGGTGGCAAGCAGCGTGACACGGCCCTGGGTGTGCTGGGCGCGGCGCGCGGCATAGCGCAACGCCACTTTGCATTCGGGCGTCTTGTCCACCACCACCATGAATTTCCGGACCCGGCCGGGCGCGCTCATGGATGGATGCTAGAGCAATTCCAGGAAAAGTTCGAGCGTTGGTACGCGTCCCTCGCTTCGCTCGGACCTACCAACTCCGTCCGGATGCGACTAGGCAAAAACTTAGAGCGGATCACCGATCTGCTCTAAGGCAATTTGCGCTTGAGGTCATAGAGGATTTCCAGCGCCTGTTTGGGTGACAGTGCGTCCGGCTCGACCGCACGCAAGGATTCTTCCACCGCGCTCACCTTAGGTTGCGGCGCGCTGGCGCCGAACAAAGGCAGATCGTCGATCCGCGCCAACGGCTGATGGCCCTCGCGGCCTTCTTCCAGCGCACGCAGCACTTCCTCGGCCCGACCCACCACTGCGTCGGGCAGGCCCGCCAGCTTGGCGACATGGATGCCATAGGAACGGTCGGCCGCGCCCGGTGTCACTTCATGCAGGAAGACGATGGTATCGTTCCATTCCTTCACCTTCATGGTGACGCAGGCCATGGCGGCGAGCCTTTCGCAGAGCGCCACCATCTCATGATAATGCGTGGCGAACAGGGCGCGGCTTTTGTTCGTCTCATGCAGATGTTCCGCCGCCGCCCAAGCGATGGCGAGACCGTCGTAAGTTGCGGTGCCGCGCCCGATCTCATCCAGGATGACCAGGCTTCTGTTCGTCGCCTGATTGAGGATCGCCGCCGTCTCCACCATCTCGACCATGAAAGTGGACCGGCCTGCCGCCAGATCATCGCCGGCGCCCACGCGCGAGAAGAGCCGGTCCACGATGC
Source organism: Rhizomicrobium sp. (assembly GCA_035605955.1). Classification (GTDB taxonomy): domain Bacteria; phylum Pseudomonadota; class Alphaproteobacteria; order Micropepsales; family Micropepsaceae; genus Rhizomicrobium. Next base: position 7,326 of record DATNGI010000004.1, on the reverse strand, counting down.
CGATATGCGCCGCATCCGCGGGCACGAAACTCCCCACCTGCGCCAGGATGGCGATCAACGCGTTCTGGCGCAGGAACGTGGATTTGCCGGCCATGTTGGGACCGGTGACCAGCCACAAACGACCTTTGCCGTTGGGTGAAAGATCGCAATCATTGGGCACAAAGCCGCGAGCGTTTTCGGCTTGCAGCGCCGCTTCCACTATCGGATGGCGGCCGCGCGTGATTTTAAAGCCCAAGCCATTGTCGAGGGTGGGCCGCACATAACGGCCAGCCACCGCCAATTCCGCCAGCGCCACCGATACATCCGTCACCGCCAGCGCATCGGCGATCGCGCCCAGCGCCTCGCCATGTTCCAGCGCTAAGGCCGACATCTCATCGAACAAGGCCCGCTCCAACTCCAGCGCGGCGTCGGCGCTCTGGGCGATGCGAGTAGCCAAAGTGGCGAGTTCGTCAGTGGAAAAACGCACCGCGCCCGCCATGGTCTGGCGATGGCGAAAAAGATCGCGGCCTTCCCCGTCGCGATAGGCCATCAGCTTATCGCCATGCTGCCCAGTCACTTCGATGAAATAACCCAAGACGCCATTATGCTTGATCTTCAGCGCCGGGACATTGACGCGCTGGCGGTATTGATTTTCCAGCCCAGCAATGACGCGGCGGGATTCGTGCGACAAAGTACGCAGTTCATCGAGCGGCGCATGCACCTGAGGTTTGATGAAACCGCCGTCGCGGATGAGGTAAGGCGGCTCGTCCACCAAGAGCAATTCCAGCCGGTCCGACAAGCGCGACGCAGCCGCGATGCCCTGTATGATAGCATCCAACGCCGTGGCCGCTTCACCGGGCAACGTCATCTTCGCCAGGCTATCGCGCAAAGCGCGCGCCGCCTTGATACCATCGCGCAGATTGGCGAGATCGCGCGGACCGCCGCGCCCCACTGATAGACGCGCCAGGGCACGGGAGAGATCGGGCGCAGCTCTCAACGCTTCGCGCAAACGGCGGCGCAGTTCGCTGTCGCCGGAAAAAAATTCCACCGATGCATGGCGTGCTGCGATCAGCGTCACGTCGGTCAAGGGCGCGGCCAGCCGCGACGCCAATTCGCGCGCACCCGCTGCTGTCGCGGTGCGGTCGATCACTGACAACAGGCTGCCATGGCGCCCGCCTGACAAGGTCTGGGTCAATTCCAGATTGCGCCGCGTGGCCTGATCGATGGCTATGAAATGCGACGGCGTCACCCGCGCCACGCGCATCAAGCGTGTGTGTTTGCCCTTTTGGGTGAGGTCGAGATAGGCGATCAACGCGCCTGCCGCAGACAATTCAGCGCGGCTGAAACTGCCAAGTCCGTCTAGCGATGCGATGCCGTAATGCTCCGCCAGCGCGCGTTCGCCATGCGTAGAGTCGAAACGGCTGGAGGGTAGCGGCGACAGGGCGGCGCCCAAGTTTTTCAGCAGCGGCCCCACACTCTCATGCGCCAGCAATCCATCGGCTACCAGCAGCTCGCGAGGCGCGACCCGCGCCAGTTCGGCCGCAATTTCATTTTCCTTCAGTCCCGCTACCCAGAAAGCGCCGGTGGACATATCGGCGGCGGCTAGCGCGAAATCGCTTCCGGTCCCTCTTCCCCCGGTATGGCCCAGCGCCGCCAGCATGTTGGACGACCGGGCGTCCAGAAGCGCGTCCTCGGTCAGGGTGCCCGGCGTCACCAACCGCACCACCTCCCGCCGGACCACGGATTTGCTGCCCCGCTTTTTGGCTTCGGCGGGGTCTTCGATCTGCTCGCAGACGGCGACCCGAAAACCCTTCCGGATCAGTTTTTCCATATAAGATTCAGCAGCATGCACGGGGACCCCGCACATCGGAATGTCCTCGCCCAGATGCTTGCCCCGCTTGGTCAGGGCGATGTCCAGCGCCTCGGATGCCTTTGCTGCGTCTGCGAAGAAGAGTTCGTAAAAATCCCCCATCCGGTAGAACAGGAGATAGCCCTCATGTGCCGCCTTGATGGCGAGGTACTGCGCCATCATCGGCGTGACGTCGCCAGCGGAGCTCAGCCCCGCGGCCAGAGAAGGTTGTTCCGTCATGGCGAAAAGCCTATCAGACTGTCTTCCCATCTCCTGCCGGCGCGCGTCAGACCCAGCCGATATTCTGTGGATTGCTCAGCCAGATGCCCACCATCCAGCGCCCCACCTTCACCGACGAAGAGGCCCTTTCCTTTCACGCCGGCCCCAAACCCGGCAAGCTGGAAATCACGCCGACCAAGCCGATGGCGACCCAGCGCGATCTCAGCCTGGCCTATTCGCCGGGCGTGGCGGTGCCGGTACGCGCCATTGCCCAGAATCCGGATGCGGCCTTCGATTACACCAACCGCGGCAACATGGTGGCGGTGATCACCAACGGCACCGCGATCCTGGGGCTGGGCAATCTGGGCGCCGCCGCCGCCAAGCCTGTGATGGAAGGCAAGGCGGTGCTGTTTAAGCGTTTCGCCGACGTGGACGCAATCGATCTGGAAGTCTCGACCGAGGATGTGGACGCTTTCATCAATTGCGTGCGCTATCTGGGCTCCAGCTTCGGCGGCATCAACCTGGAGGATGTCCGCTCGCCCGACTGTTTCATCATCGAGCAGCAGCTGCGCGAGATGATGGACATTCCCGTCTTCCACGACGACCAGCATGGCACCGCCATCATCGTGGCTGCGGGACTGATCAATGCCGCCGACATCACCGGCCGCAAATTGTCCGAGATGAAGGTGGTGTTGAACGGGCCTGGCGCGGCCGGCATCGCCACCTTGGAACTGATAAAGGCGATGGGCGTAAAGCCCGAAAACTGCATTGCGGTCGACAAGGTAGGCGTGCTGCACAAGGACCGCACCGACCTCAATCAATGGCAGTCGGCGCATGCCGTGGTGACCAAAAAGCGCACTTTGGCCGAAGCCGTGGTGGGCGCGGATGTGTTGATCGGCGTGTCGGCCAAGGGCGCCTTTACCCAGGACATGATCAAGAGCATGGGCAAAGCACCCATCGTCTTCGCCATGGCCAACCCCGATCCCGAGATCGCGCCGGAAGACGCCAAAGCGGTGCGTGCCGACGCCATCGTCGCCACCGGGCGCAGCGACTACCCCAATCAGGTAAACAACGTACTAGGTTTCCCCTACATCTTCCGCGGCGCGCTGGATGTTAGGGCGCGCACCATCAACGAAGCGATGAAAGTGGCGGCGGCACAAGCGCTGGCCAATTTGGCGCGCGAGGATGTGCCCGACGAAGTGGCCGCCGCTTATCGCGGCTCGCGCCCCGTCTATGGCCCCGATTACATCATCCCGGTGCCTTTCGATCCGCGCCTGATCAGCCATGTCAGCCGCGCGGTGGCGGAGGCCGCCATCAAGACCGGCGTGGCGCGGCGCAAGATTGCGGACCTGGACCATTATTCCTATCAACTGTCGGCGCGGCTCGATCCTTCGGCGAGCTTGTTCCAGACCATCACCGCGGCGGTGCGCGCCAAACCGAAACGCGTGGTGTTCGCAGAGGGCGAGGACGAGGCCGTGATCCGCGCCGCCTTCGCGTTCCAGAATTCCGGCCTGGGAAAGGCAATCCTGGTGGGGCGCGCCGAAGTGGCGCGGCGCGGCTTCGAGCATATCGGGCTCGATCCCCACGCGTTGGAGATCCGTGTGCCGCGCTCCTCGCAGGAAGCGGGGCCCTATATCGAGCGGCTCTACAAGCGCATCCAACGGCGCGGCGCGTTGCATCGCGACGCAACCCGCATGGTGCTCAACGACCGCAACATCTACGCCGCTTCGATGCTGGCGGCGGGTGATGCCGATGCGATGGTGACCGGCGTCACCCGCAACTATGCCGCCGCGCTGGGCGATGTGCGCATGGTGATCGACGATTCCCATGGCACCCGCCCCATCGGTATGCAGATCGTGTTCGCCAAAGGCCGTATCGTGCTGGTGGCTGACACCTCCATCACCGAATTGCCGGATTCCGAACAGCTGGCCGATATCGCAACCCGCGCCGCTGCCACCGCGAAGAAGCTGGGACTGACCCCGCGCGTGGCGATGCTGGCATCTTCCACCTTCGGCTTTCCCCGTTCGGAGCGCAGCGAGCGCATCATCGAGGCGGTGCACATTCTGGACACCCGCGGCGTGGATTTCGAGTATGACGGCGAATTCGCGCCGGATGTGGCTCTGGATCGCGCCAAGCTGGACCTCTATCCCTTCACCCGGCTTACCGAAACGGCCAATGTGCTGATCATGCCGGCGATGCATTCCGCCCAGATTTCCACGAAGCTTTTGCAGCAGCTCGGCGGCGTCAACGTGATGGGGCCGCTGTTGGTCGGCCTGGAGAAATCGGTGCAGATCGCGCCGCTGGGCGCCAAGATGAGCGAAATCTACAACGCCGCCATCGTCGCGGCTTACGACATCAATGATTGACGCGAGCAAGACAAAAGCCTTCATGGAAGGCATCTGGGACGGCGAGATCATTCCCGCCCTGACCGACTATATCCGTATTCCCAACAAGAGCCCGACTTTCGATCCTGATTGGGAGGCGCGTGGTTATATGAATCAGGTGGTGGAGATGTTCACCGCCTGGGCGAAGAAGAAGCTGGAGCAGCTGCCCGGTTCGTCGCTGGAGGTCGTGCGCTTGCCGGGTCGCACGCCGCTGATCTTTATCGAAGTTCCGGGCAAGGCGGGAGCGTCGGGGAGGCCCATAGCGACAGCGTATGGGCGAGCGGCCAATAAAGAATCCACAATCTTGATGTATGGACATCTCGACAAGCAGCCGGAGATGAAAGGCTGGGCCGACGGCACCGGGCCGTGGATTCCAGTGCTGAAAGACGACAAGCTGTTCGGGCGCGGCGGCGCCGATGACGGTTACGCCATGTTCGCGGCCATCAGCGCGCTCCTGGCGTTGAAGGAACAGAATGTCGCCCATGCCCGCGCCGTGATCGTGATCGAGGCCTGCGAGGAATCAGGCTCGCCCGACCTGCCTTTCTATATCGAGCATCTTTCGGACCGGATCGGCACACCTGATCTGGTTGTCTGTCTCGACTCCGGTTGCGGCAATTACGACCAGCTTTGGCTCACGACATCGCTGCGCGGCATGCTGATGGGCAATCTCACCGTTCGCGTCCTGACCGAAGGTGTGCATTCGGGCGACGCCAGCGGCATCGTCGCCTCGTCGTTCCGGATCGCGCGCCAGCTTTTGTCCCGTATCGAGGATGAAGAGACCGGCCAGATGACGCTGGACGATCTGTTCGTGCAGATACCGCCCGAGCGCAGCGAGCAGACCAAGGAAGCGGCCAAAATCCTGGGCGAGGAAGTCTATACCAAACTTCCGTTCGCGCCCGGCATGAAGCCAATGACGGACAATATCGCCGAACTGATCTTGAATCGCACCTGGCGGCCGCAGCTGGCGATCACGGCCGCCGATGGTTATCCGCTGCCCGAAAATGGCGGCAATGTGCTTCTGCCTTACACGACGTTGAAGCTATCGCTGCGCCTGCCGCCCACTTGCGAAGCCGAGCCCGCACGTCTGGCCTTCAAGAAAGCCCTGGAGGCGAACCCGCCTTATGGCGCCGAGGTGGTATTTGATTGTCCGCGCGGCGAGACCGGCTGGAATGCGCCTGCGCTATCGCCTTGGCTGGCGGCAGCACTGAACAAAGCCAGCAACGCCGCTTTCGGCAAGCCCGTGGCCTTCATGGGCGAAGGCGGCTCCATCCCGTTTATGGCGATGCTGGGCAAGAAATTTCCCAAGACACAATTCGTGGTCACGGGCGTGCTAGGCCCGCATTCCAACGCCCATGGCCCCAACGAATTCCTGCATATTCCCACCGCCAAGAAAGTGGCGGCTTCGATCGCCTCCATCCTGGCGGATCATGCGTTGCAGGCAGGATGAGTTTTCTGGATTCCGCGGAAGACCCCAAGCGCGTGGCGCGAAGGCCGCTGCTGTTCTTTCTGCTGATCACCCTGGCTGTCGGCGCGGCGGCGAGCGTCTTCACCGAACCCAACATTCCCACCTGGTATGCCGGGTTGGCGCGGCCTTCCTTCGCACCGCCCAATTGGGTGTTCGCGCCGGTCTGGACCACGCTTTATGTCTTGATGGCGGTGGCCGCCTGGCGGGTGTGGCGCGTGACCGGAAGCCGCAGCCTCGAGATGGGTGCTTACGCGGTGCAACTGATTTTCAATTTCGCCTGGAGCGCGATCTTCTTCGGCGCCCACCAAATTGCTCTAGCGTTGGCGGACATTGGGCTTCTGCTGATCTTGATCCTTGCCACCACGGCCCTGTTCTGGCGGCGCGACAGGATCGCGGGCCTGCTATTCCTGCCCTATCTGATGTGGACCGGGTTCGCGGCGGTATTGAACCAGGGTTTTTGGGCCCTCAATCCTTGAGAAACCGGGCTTGCGGCCAAGTTGCCGCCTTGGCAACTTCCCCCGGTCTTCCTATATACCCCCTCAGGTCGGCATGGGATTGCCTATACGGCCAAATATGTCAAATAATTCAATGGGATGGACCGGAGGACGCCGTCAGGGTCAGGACTCCATGCCCGTTTGAGAGGAATAGAAATGGCTAAAGTAATCGGCATCGACCTGGGCACCACCAACTCCTGCGTCGCGGTGATGGAAGGCGCGGCCCCCAAGGTCATCGAGAACGCCGAAGGCGCGCGCACCACCCCTTCGATCGTCGCCTTCGCCCCGGATGGCGAGCGTCTGATCGGTCAGCCCGCCAAACGGCAGGGCGTTACCAATCCGGAATTCACTTTCTTCGCCATCAAGCGGCTGATCGGCCGCCGCTTCGACGATCCGATGACCCAGAAGGACATCGGCATGGTGCCCTACAAGATCGTCAAGGCCGACAATGGCGACGCCTGGGTGTCCGGCCGCGACGCCAAGAAATTTTCGCCGTCCGAAGTTTCCGCCTTCATCCTGCAGAAGATGAAGGAAACCGCCGAGGCCCATCTGGGCGAGAAGGTCACGCAAGCCGTCATCACCGTTCCCGCCTACTTCAACGACGCCCAGCGCCAGGCCACCAAGGACGCCGGCATGATCGCGGGCCTTGAGGTTCTGCGCATCATCAACGAGCCCACCGCCGCGGCGCTGGCTTACGGCCTGGACAAGAAGCAGTCCGGCACCATCGCGGTCTATGACCTGGGTGGCGGCACCTTTGACGTGTCGGTGCTGGAAATCGGCGACGGCGTCTTCGAGGTGAAGTCCACCAACGGCGACACCTTCCTGGGCGGCGAGGATTTCGACCAGCGCGTCGTCAACTTCCTGGCCGACGAGTTCAAGAAGGAGAACGGGATCGACCTGCGCTCCGACCGCCTGGCCCTGCAGCGCCTGAAGGTC
>DATNGI010000003.1:0-13298 GCA_035605955.1 Rhizomicrobium sp. | reverse complement strand
CTATTTTCCCGTGGGCGAGGCTATAGCGGGCCTTATCAGCCATCCGCCGGGCGTCAATCGCTGCGAAGCCGCCAATGTCTGCGGCCCGGCGGGTCTGATCGCTTCCGCCCGGACCAGCGAAGGCACCATGGACAATTTACTTTCCGTTAACGAAGGAACTGTCGAGTCCGGCCTGGCGCAAAGCGATGTCGTGGCGGCCGCGGCCAAGGGCGAAGGGCCGTTCAAAACCAAGGGCAAGCAGAGCCATGTGCGCGTGATCGCATCCCTCTTCAGCGAAGAGGTGCATCTCGTCGTGGCGGGCGATGCGAATATCAAGACCGTGGCGGATCTGAAGGGCAAGCGCGTTTCTTTGGGCGCGGCCGGCTCAGGTGTCGGCTTCACCGCGCGCGAGATTCTGTCGGCCTATCGCGTCCCCGAAGCGCGGCTGAAAGTGATGTCCACAGATTTCCCGGCCTCTGTCGCCATGATCCGTCAGGGCAAGCTGGATGCGTTCTTTGCCGTCGGCGGCGTGCCGATCAACGGGCTGGGCGATCTTCTAGCGAACCATGTGGTCAAGCTGGTGCCGATTACCGGCGCGGTGCGAGACCGTTTGGTCAAGGCGGAGCCTTCGCTTTCCGTGTCCGCCATCGCCTATCCGGGACAGGTGCCGGTACCCACGGTTTCGACCCGCGCGACCTGGATCGTACGCGACAGCGTGGCCGACAATCTGGTCTATGGCATCACCCGTGCGCTGTTCAATCCCGCCAACCGCGAGGCCCTAAGCGTGAGCCATGCCTCCGCGCGCGAAATCGGGCTCGCCACCGCTGCCCTGATGCCGCCCGCGCCGCTTCATCCGGGCGCGGCGCGTTTCTATGCGGAAGCCGCGCGCAACGCGCAGCGTTAGGCTGGATAGTCAGGCGATTCCGTCTTTGACTTCTTGTTTCGCGGCCGCCATCCAGGCCTGCATCGCGGGCAATGCCCAGATCCGCGCCATATAATCCTTCACCTGTGGAGAGACTTCGACACCGAAGGTGGTGAAGCGAGACACCACCGGCGCATACATGCAATCAGCGATGGAGAAAGGACCAAACAGAAAGCCGCCATCCTTGCTATATTCGCCAAGCGCCGCTTCCCAGCTGGAAAGGATGCGTTCGATCTGTTCCCTGGTTTGAGGCCTCAACTCCGGCAGGGGCAAGGTCTTGGCGAAATTCATGCTCAGCTGGTCGCGCAAATCGGGAAAGCCGGAATGCATCTCCGCCGCATAGGATCGCGCCACCGCCCGCGCCTTCCAGTCTTGGGGCCATAGCTCCGCTTCGGGATGACGTTCGGCGATGGTTTCGCAAATGGCGAGACTGTCCCACACTGTCACGGTCTTGCCCGCCTCTTCGATCTGCAGCACCGGCACACGGCCCGCGCCGGAGAATTTGCGGATCGTGTCGCGGGTGGAATTGTGCTGGGTTGTGCGCAACTGGATCAGCACTTCTTTGAAGGGCTGGCCGGTGGCGCAAAGCGCCAGATAGGGGCGCAGCGACCAGCTCGACCAGCTTTTGGTGCCTACAATCAGGGTGTAAGACATGCGCGCTCCTTGGCCTTGTGCGGAAATTGATTCATAACGGCATCGCTATTTCCTGTTGAAGAGCCTCTCATGCATGCGAGCCTTGTGAAAAGCGCCAGAAACGCCATTCCCCTGCATGCGGTGGCCTCGAAGGACGCCAAACATTGGACCCGGCGCGTCCCTTTTCTCAAGGCATCCGGCTTTTCCGGCAAGGAAGGGGAAATGCGCCTGATCCCGGGCAGGGGCGGTGTCGCCTCGGCGGTCTTGGGGCTAGGCAAGAGCGCGGATGCGTTGGCGTTGGCGGCTTTCGCCGAACAATTGCCGGATGGCGTCTATCGGTTGGGCGAGGTCCCAGATTTCTGCGGCGGCGCTTGTGCCGCCTTGGCTTGGATCCTGGGTCTCTACAGTTTCGACCGGTACAAGAAGCCCCGGAAACGCAATCTCAAATTGGTCCTGCCCGCCGGCGTGGACGGCGCCGAAGTCTCACGCATCGCCGCCGGCGTCGCCTTGGCGCGCGATTTGGTGAATACACCGCCCAATGACATGGGCCCGGCGGAATTGGCGGTAGCGGCGCGCGCGCTCGCCAAGGCACAGAATGCAAAATTCCGCACCATCGGCGGAGATGCGCTGACGCGCGATTACCCGCTCATTGCTGCCGTGGGCCAGGGTTCGGAACGGGCGCCGCAGTTGATCGAATTGATTTGGGGCGATGCGAAAGCTCCTAAGGTCACGCTGGTGGGCAAGGGTGTTTGCTTCGACACGGGTGGTTACAATCTCAAGCCCACCTCCGGCATGGCGACCATGAAGAAAGACATGGGTGGCGGCGCGGTGGTGTTGGGCCTAGCGCAGATGCTGATGGAGGCAAAGCTTGCCATCCGTTTGCGTGTGCTGGTGCCGGCCGTGGAGAATTCCGTCTCCGGCCGCGCTTATCGGCCTAGCGATGTGTTCAAGAGTCGCAAGGGACTCACGGTCGAGATCGGCAACACCGATGCCGAAGGCCGCCTGGTGCTGGCGGACGCGCTTGCCGATGCCGATGACGAGACGCCCGAGCTTTTGATCGACATCGCCACTTTGACCGGGGCGGCGCGCATGGCCACTGGCATGGAATTGCCGCCTTTTTTTACTGATGATGAGGTTTTAGCGGCGGATCTCTCTCGCCATGCGATGGCGGTGGGCGATCCCATGTGGCGGCTGCCTTTGTGGCGCGGCTATGAGGGTGCGATCTCAGGCTCGGTCGCCGACCTCACCAACAGCCCCAGCTATAATTTGGCCGGCGCGATCACGGCGGCTTTGTTTCTCAACCGCTTCGTCGAAAAGACCAAAAGCTGGGTGCATCTGGATATTCCCGCTTGGGTGGATCGACCCAAGCCGGGCCGCCGCATCGGCGGCGAAGCCAATGGCGCACGTGCCCTCTATGCCTTGTTGAAGGAACGTTATGGCCGATAACAGGTTGACGGCCGCGCGGCCCGATCTGGCGGCGGCGCATCTTCGCAACAAGGTTGAAGCCACACGCTATGCCGAAGGCGAGGTGTGTTCGGTCACGCGCGGGCGGGCATCCTTGCGCCGGCACCCGTCCGAAGACGCCGCCCAGGACAGCGAATTGCTGTTGGGCGAAACGGTCACGGTCTATGAGCGCAAGGATGGTTGGGCCTGGGTGCAGGCCGATACGGATTCCTATGTCGGTTATGTGCGCGGGACGGCGCTTGGTCCACGCGCCGCAAACGATGCGCGCGTGATCCTGCCTTTGACGCCGCTTTTGTCCGCGCCCGACGTGAAATCGCCGCTGCGCGATCTTCTGCCCCTGAACGCGACCGTAAAACGCGGGGCGATGCAGGATCAATTCGTGGAAACCAAAGGCGGCTTTGTGCATGGCCGCGCCCTGGCGGCGCTAGAGCAAATAGCCGCCGATTACGTGGCGGTGGCCGAACAATTTCTGGGCGTGCCCTATGTGTGGGGTGGAAAAACCTTCGAAGGCCTGGATTGTTCAGGTCTTCTGCAAATCGCGCTGCAAGCCTGCGGGTTTGCGTCACCGCGCGACACCGATCTGATGGAAAACGCACTGGGTCGCGCCGTGCCGAAGGAGAATCTCCGGCGCGGCGATCTGGTGTTCTGGAAAGGCCATATGGGCGTGATGCGCGACGCCGGCACCTTGCTGCACGCCAACGCCTATTTCATGCAAGTGACCAGCGAGCCGTTGGCGGTCGCAATTGCCCGCATTTCGACGCCGATTACCTCCATCAAGCGACTTTCGTAGCGCGCGCACGAGATTTCTTCCCCCGCGCGGCGAAGCCGCTGGCGGGGGAGTTCGCTAGCGGCAGCATAGCGAACGGGCGCTAGCGGGCTTGCCAGTGCGTAGGCGTGAGCCGGAGTACCAAGCCCAAGCTGGCGGACAGATGGGGGCACAAGAGAAAAGGCTTCAATAACCCTTCGAAAAATCGATCACGTGATCGAGGGGCTTTCCCGTCTCGCAGCGGATGACGCAATCCGCGACATAATCAAGCGCGGCTCTGGGATCGGTGATGCCGGCGATGTGCGGCGTCAGCGTGATCTTGGGATGTTTCCAGATCGGGCTATCCGCGGGCAACGGTTCGGTCTGGAAGACATCCAGCACTGCGCCACCCAGATGGCCGGAATCCAGCGCCGCGATCAGATCCTCTTCGATCAGATGGCCGCCGCGCGCCACATTGATGACGAAGGCACCTTTGGGCAGTTGCGCGAACAGCTTGGCATTCATGATGCCACGCGTGTCGTCGGTCAAAGGCAGCACGCAGACGCAGTAATCACATTGCGCCAGGAACGCGGGCAATTCACTCGCGCCCGCATAGCTCTTCACGCCGGGAATGGTTTTGCGCGAACGGCTCCAGCCTGAAATCTGAAAATCGAAGGGCAGAAGACTGGTGGCGATGGCGCTGCCGATATCGCCCAGGCCCAGGACGCCCACGCGGGTATCGCGTGATGGGCGCGCCAGCATCGCCTGGTCCCATTTGCCCTGGCGTTGCGCTTCGTCGAAGCGGCGTTGGTTTCGGTGCGCGATCAGAAGATGCATGGTCACATATTGCGCCATCTCATGCATCAAGGTGGGATCGACGAAGCGTACCAGCGGCAGGTGCTTGGGGTATTCCGGATCGCGCAGGAACCCGTCCACCCCCGCCCCCAGCGAGAACACCGCTTTCAGATTGGGCAAGGTCTTGAGGAAGCCCGGCTCTGGCCGGAAGCCGGAAAAATACTTGATGTCTTCGGGGCAGTATGTGTCGTGCGGCGGACGCACCGCTTCAAACGCATCGGACGCGAAAGTATCCCGGCCCAGGGCATCCCAGCCCGGCGGCAACAGGAAAAGGACTTTGGGTTTCGTCAGCTTTGGCTCTTATTTTTTCTCGGGCGCGACCGCGCTCGCGGCAGGCGTCGCGGGCTTGGCGGTCATGGCCGTATTGCCCTTCTCGGCTGTGCCCGGGGCTGTACCTGCGGCCGTTCCGGCGACAGGCTTCGCAGCATCGGCGCCGGCGGCAGGCTTGGCCGCGTCGGCGGCAGCAGGGGCAGCCGCAGCCGCCTTCGGTGCGGGCGCCGGGATGGCGGCGGGGCTGTCGGCGTCCGAGCGCAGATACGCGATCAAATTGATGCGCTCCTGCTCGCGAGGAAGGCCCGCGAAGCTCATCTTGGTGCCTGGAACATAGCTCTGGGGCGATTTCAGATATTTGAACAGCTCGTCATACGTCCACTTGCCGCCCTTGGCCTTCATGGCGCTGGAATAGTCGAAGCCCGGATGCGTGGCGCGGTCGCGGTCCACCACATCATAAAGATTGGGACCGATCTTGTTGGGGCCGCCTTTGGACAGGTCACGGCACTGCTCGCACCGGCCGGAAATAGTCTTGCCGGCCGCGACGTCGGCGGCGGGCAGCACCGTGCCCCAATCGGGGATGGTCTCGGCCACGGGCGCCGTCGCGGCGCCGCTGGTGGATTCGACCACGCCTTCCACCACATAGCCGGGCTTGGCGGGCTTCTCGGGCTCGTAGATTACTTCCGCCGCCTGACGCACCACGAAAATGAAGATCGCCGTGCCAAGGACCGCGCCGATAATCTTGTTCCACTCGAAGGAATCCATAAGCGCAAAGCTCCCCTAGACCGGCGGCTCAGGCCGGCGAAATACGGGGGGACATTACCCGCCCATCCCCTGCCGTCATTGCGGCGAAGCGCCGCACAGATCAGGGCCCTGTGACTGGTCTTTGGCGGGGGTTCCGGCCTACAACCGGCGGCCCAATTCTTAGGCGTTTATGATCCCCATCACGCTCATTCCGGCCCGCATGGCCTCGACCCGGCTGCCCGCAAAGCCGCTGGCCGATATCGGGGGCGTGCCCATGATTGTCAGGGTGATGCGCCAGGCTGAAGCGGCCGGTCTGGGACCGGTGGCGGTGGCGGCCGGCGAGGCGGAGATCGCGGCGGCGGTTAAGGCGGCGGGCGGCCAGGCCGTCCTCACCGATCCGGACCTGCCGTCGGGCTCCGATCGCATCCATGCCGCGCTGGAAAAGCTCGACCCGGCGGGCCGCCATGATGCGGTGATCAATCTGCAAGGCGATCTGCCGGCGCTCGATCCCGGACAGATCCGCGCCGTCGCCGCGGCGCTGGAGGAGAGCGGCGCCGACATAGCCACCCTGGCAGCGGAAATCACCGACGCGCGGGAACGCGACAATCCCAGTGTGGTCAAGGCGGTGGTGGCTTGGGCCCCGGATGGCCGCCTTGGCCGGGCGCTTTATTTCACCCGCGCCACTGCGCCTTCGGGCGATGGCCCGCTGTTTCATCATGTCGGCATTTATGCCTATCGCCGCGATGTCCTGGCGCGCTTTGTGGCGCTGCCGCAATCGCCGCTCGAGCTGCGCGAGAAGCTGGAGCAGCTGCGCGCGATGGAAGCGAATATGAGCATTGCGGTGGCCCGCGTGGACAGGGTGCCGCTCAGTGTCGATACTCCAGAAGACCTGGAACGCGCCCGGAAAATCCTCGCATGACCCGCCTGATCGCTCACGCCAAACGCATCGCCTTTCAGGGCGCGCCCGGCGCTTATGCCAACCTCGCCGCCCGCGAGGCGATCCCGCATGCCGCGGCCTTGCCACATGCAAGCTTCGAGGACGCGATCGAAGCGGTGAGAAACGGCAGCTGCGATCTCTGCATCATTCCGGTGGAGAATTCTCTGATGGGCCGTATCGCCGACATCCATCACCTCCTGCCGGATTCGGGTCTGCATATCGTGGGCGAGCATTTCCTGCCCATCCATCACCAGATCCTGGGACTGAAGGACGCGACGCTGGACGGCATCAAGACGCTCTATAGCCAGGTGCCGGCGCTGGCCCAGGCGCGCAACTTCATCCGCGACCACAAGCTGGCCACCGTGAACTGGTACGACACTGCCGGTTCGGCCAAGCATGTGGCGGAATTGAAAGACCCCACCGCGGCGGCGCTGGCTTCGACCCTGGCGGGCGAACTTTATGGCTTGAAGACCTTGGCGCATGACGTGGAAGACGAGCATCACAATATGACGCGCTTTCTCATCATGTCGCGTGAGCCGGAAGAAGCGCCCAACAAAGGCCGGGTGGTGACGACCTTTGTCTTTCGGGTCAAGAACGTGCCTGCCGCGCTCTACAAGGCGATGGGTGGCTTCGCAACCAACGGCGTCAATATGACCAAGTTGGAATCCTATCAGCTGGGCGGGTCCTTCAACGCCACGCAATTCTATTCCGACATCCAGGGCCATCCTGAAGACCCGGCGGTGGCCCGCGCGCTGGATGAGCTGCGCTTCTTCACGTCGAAACTCGTTATTATGGGTGTTTATCCGGCCCATCCCTTCCGCGAGGACATGCCGGTCTAGAAATTCCTGCTCACCATGGGCGGGCCCCCCGGTCCGCACGAAGCGCGGCCGGAGGACAAGCTTTACGACCCGCCCATCCGCCAAGCTTTTCTCGAGAGCGAAGCGAACTAGAAAAGCTGGCGTCCCCGCGTAGGCGGGGACCCATGCCGCCGTTCACCCAAGCTCGCGGCATTCGCCGCTCGAAATGGCCCACCGGACCATTTCGTCCGCTTCGCGCTCGTGGTCTGGATGGCCGGCTCATTTCCCATTGCCGCGCTATGCGCGGCGAGGGCCGGCCATGGTGAAAAGAGGAAAGCAATCTGTATCTGACTAATCAGGCGGGATTGCGTTTCCAGTGGTAGCGCCTCATGCGCATATTCGACGGCGGGACATTTTCCTCGCCTTCGAATTGGAAGCCTTCGCGTTCGTACCAGCGCCAGGCATTTTCATTTTGCACCACACAGCGCAGCCAGATTTCGTCGGGAAAGCGCTGACGCGTGAAGGCCAGCAGCGCGCGGCCGATGCCGCGGCCTTGATGCGCGGGCGCCACCCAAAGCTGGTCGAGATAGAAATCGCGCGGATTGAGCGCCAGCATCGCCACGATGTCGCCGGCCTGTTCGGCGGCATAAAGCGCCCAGCCTTTGGCGACTTCGTCTGGAATGCGCTTTTGCAGCATTTCAAAGCCGGGATCGAACACCGCCTTTAATCCGGTCGAATACCAGCTCTCCAGCCAAATCCGCGCCAGCACATCGTAATCGGCTGGGCTCGCGGCGCGGACATTCATCAGCTGTTGGCCCAATCCGAAATCAGCACCCGCGCGATGGCGACCCGGGTCGGCATCTTCATGCCGTCGTCGAAATCCCGCGCCAGGCGTTCGCGCGCCTCAACCTTGGTGAGCCAGCGCGCATCGGAGATTTCGCGCTCGTCCATAACAAAATCCTTGGACAGGGCTTCGGCATAGCAGCCCAGCATCAGCGACGACGGAAAGGGCCAATGTTGTGACGCGTGGTAAGTGATGCGGCCGACTTTGATCGACACTTCCTCCTGCAATTCACGCCTCACGGCCTCTTCCATGGTCTCGCCGGGTTCGAGGAAGCCCGCGAAAGCGGAATAAAGGCCACCGGGAAAACGCGCATTGCGTCCGATCAGACATTCCTGGCCCAACAGAGGCAGCATGATCACCACCGGATCGGTCCTGGGAAAATGCTGGGTGCCGCATTTAGGACAGTCGCGGCGATAGCCGCCATCGGCGGGCGCGGTCGCCACACCGCAATTGGCGCAAAAGTGGTGACGGCGATGCCAGTCGATCAATGCTTTGGCCTGGCCTGCGATGGCAGTCTCCTCGTCGGGCAGCACAAAAGCAGCAGCGCGCATCTCCTGGAATTCACCTAAGCCGCGCAATGGCGGCTCCTCGCTGTCGGCCATCGCGATGGCGAAAAAAGGTTGGCCGTCTTTCAGCCCCAGGAACACGCAAAGCTGATCTGGCGCAGGATCGATGTCGGACGATGCCAGGAACGCGGCGCGTGTTCCCGCCAGCAGCGGCTTGGTCTGCCAGATGGGCAGGAACCGGGCGTCGGCGCGCCCGCGTTGGGCCGCGATCCAATCAGGGTCAGACCGGTGCGCGCTGGCGCGGTCCAAAGGGTTGCCGGTAAAGGAAAGCATGGTTGCTTTTAGGCGGGCGGCCCTGGACTCGCAATTCCAGGCCGCCCGGCCTATATGCATAGGTGGAAGTCGGTATGGACGGACCTGTCGCCAATCCGGTCAGGTCGGGAACGAAGCAGCCGTAACGAATTCGGTCCGGGTCGTACCGGCTTCCACCTTCTCCACATAAATGATGGCGCAAATGGTCCACATGGGCCGCCGCCTTGTTATAGTCCGCCCATGTCCGACACCCCGTCCTTCGACCTTGGGCAGCGCCCAGAGGAAGCCTATCGCGTCCTGGCGCGCAAATACCGGCCCTCCGACTTCACCGGTCTGATCGGGCAGGAGGCGCTGGTGCGCACCCTGTCCAACGCCTTCGCCACCGGCCGCATCGCCCATGCCTTCATGCTCACCGGCGTGCGCGGCGTGGGCAAGACCACCACTGCCCGCATCATCGCGCGCGCGCTCAATTGCATCGGCTCGGATGGTAAGCGGACCGAGCCCACCATCCATCCGTGCGGGGTCTGCGATGCCTGCGTCACCATCGCGGAATCCCGCAATGTCGATGTCCAGGAGATGGACGCCGCCTCCAACAATGGCGTGGATGAAGTGCGCCAGATTATCGAGGCGGTGCGCTATGCCCCGGCTTCGTCGCGCTACAAGGTCTATATCCTGGACGAAGTGCATATGCTGTCCAAGCCGGCCTTCAATGCGATCCTGAAGACGCTGGAAGAGCCGCCGCCGCATGTGAAATTCATTTTCGCCACCACCGAGATTCGCAAGGTTCCGGTCACGGTGCTGTCGCGCTGCCAGCGCTTCGATTTGCGCCGCATCGAGTCCGGCGAATTGGCGGCCTATCTCGGCCAGATCGCGGCCAAGGAGAAGGTGGAGATCGAGGATGGCGCGCTGGCGCTGATCGCCCGCGCCGCCGAAGGCTCGGCGCGTGATGCCCTGTCGCTGCTGGATCAGGCCATCGCGCACAATGAAGAGGGCGCCATCACGGCGGACGCGATGCGCGCGATGCTGGGGCTGGCGGATCGCGGCCGGGTGCTGGATCTGTTCGAGAAAGTGATGGGCGGAGATGTGCCGGGCGCCCTTTCCGATCTTTCGGCGCTGTATGACTCTGGCGCCGATCCCCTGGCGGTGATGCAAGACCTGCTGGAGATCACCCATTTCCTCACCCGTTTGAAAGTCGCACCCCAGGCGCAAGGCTTCTTCGACGGCGCGTCCGGCGAAGCCAAGCGCGCCGCTGCGTTGGCCGCGAAACTGTCGGTGCCGTCGCTGACGCGCGCCTGGCAGATGCTGCTCAAAGGTCTGTTCGAAGTGCGCGACGCCACGCGCCCGATCTCGGCCTGCGAGATGGCGCTGATCCGGCTTGCCTATGCCGCTGAGCTGCCGCCCGCCGACAAGCTGGTGAAGGATATTCTGGATGGCAATGCGCCAGCGCGCGGGTCGGCGCCAGCCGTACCGGGTGGTGGTGCGCCGTCGCGCGCACCTTCCGCTTCCGCCGCGCCGTCAGCAGCCGCCAGAATCGCGCCTCAGCCCATGCCCGATGGCGCGCCGGTAATGAAGGGACTGGAAGACATCGCCCTTCTGGCCCAACGGAACGGCGCGCCGGTGCTGAAGGTGCATATCGAAAACGACATGCATCTGGTCCGGCTGGAAGCGGGACGGCTGGAGTTCCGCCCCAGCCCGCGCGCGCCGCGTTCGCTGGCCGGCGATCTGCAGCAGCGACTGCGCGACTGGACCGGCGTGCGCTGGACAGTCTCGATCTCCAATGAGCCGGGCCTGCCTACCTTGTCCGAGCAGAAACGGACCGCCAAGGCGGCACGCCACGAAAGCGTGATGCAGACGCCGGTGGTCCGCGCCGTCCTGGATCGTTTTCCCGGTGCGGAGATCGTTGCCGTCCGCGATGTGGAGACCCACGACGTGGCGCCGCCCGCGCCGGACGCGGATCAGGCCGATTGATGGCGTCCGGTTCTGAAATCGAGCGGCTGATTCAATTGCTGGCCAAATTGCCCGGGCTTGGACCGCGTTCCGCACGCCGGGCCGCGCTGGTGCTGCTCAAAAAGCGCGATCTTCTGCTGGAACCGCTGGCGGCTGCGATGGCGGACGCGGCGGCGGCGACACGCTCTTGTGAAATCTGCGGCAATCTCGATACCGCCAGCCCCTGCGCCATCTGCCGCGATCCGCGCCGCGATCCGCATCTGCTTTGCGTGGTGGAAGATGTCGCCGATCTCTGGGCCTTGGAACGCGCAGGCGTGTTCCGCGGCCGCTATCATGTGTTGGGCGGTGCATTGTCGGCCTTGGATGGCGTCACGCCGGAACGGCTCAACATCGCGCCGCTATTGGAGCGGGTGAAGGACAGCGGGATCGACGAGATCGTGCTGGCGATGAACGCCACCGTCGAAGGCCAGACCACGGCGCATTATCTGATGGATCTTCTGGGCGAGCGCAAAGTCACGCGGCTGGCCCATGGCGTGCCGGTGGGCGGCGAGTTGGATTACCTCGACGAGGGTACGCTCTCCGCCGCTTTCAAGGCGCGTAGAGCACTTTAGTTTCCTGGTAGCTGCGGCGGCTTCTCACCCAACTCAACCTGGGCGATGCGCTCGGCATGGCGGTCGATGCCGCGCATGGAAGTCTCGATCTGACCGATATCCTTGCTGGTGGTCTCGAAATGATCGCGCAGCTTGCCCACCCGCTCGCCCAGCCGCTTCACGTCTTGCAACAGGGCACCTACTGCCGCCTGGATGGCGTGGGCCTGCTCGCGCATCTTGGCGTCGCGCATCAGTCCTTGGATGGTGCCGATCACCAGCATGAAGACATGCGGCGATACGATCACCACCTGCATCTGCCGTGCGCGGCGAAGCGTTTCCGGGAAATTGGCATGCAGCTCGGCATAGATGGAATCTGATGGCACGAACATAATCGCCGGCGTCTGCACTTCGCCGGGGATCAGATATTTCTCCGCGATATCCTTCACATGTTTCTGAATATCGCCACGCACCTGCGCCATCGCGGCCTTGCGCGCTTCTTCGCTCTCCGCCTTGCGCAAGGCTTCGAACGCTTCCAGCGGGAATTTCGAATCGACCACGATCCGTGCCTTCACATTGGGAATGCGGATGGCGCAATCGGGCCTGGCATTGTTGGAAAGCGTGGCCTGGAACTCATACTGATCCGGCGCCAGGTGCTCGGCGACGATAGCCTCCATCTGATCCTGGCTCATCGCGCCGCGTGCCTGCTTGTCGGAAAAGATCGCTTTCAGCGACACGACATGGGTGGACAATTCGTTGATGTTCTTCTGCGCCGCGTCGATCACCGAAAGTCGTTCGGTGATGCTGACGAAGGTTTCGCCGGTCTGCTTGGCGGTGGCCGCCAGATTCTCGCCCACCCGCTTTTCCAGGGCCTCCAGCCGCTCGCCCAGGGTTCGGGTCAAAGCCTCCTGGGCGGCGACGGTCTGAGCGAATTGACCGCCGATCTCCCCCTGTTTGGCGAGAAGCGTGTCCAGCCGGGGGTCAGGCCGGGCCGGTTCCAGCATGGCCGTTTTGGGGCGCAAGAACGCGACAATCAGCGCCGCCGCGAGCACCGCAACCGCCAGGACTATAAGCGCGATTTCCATCAATCCTTGACCCTTACAATCCTTGACCCTGGTCCGCCCCGGCCTTATTTCACCGCCATGGCCGTCCGTCCTATCCTTATCGCGCCCGATCCGCGCCTGAAAGCCGTCTCCGCCCCGGTCGAAAAGGTGGATGCGGAGATCCGCAAGCTGGCCGACGACATGGCCGACAGTATGTATGACGCCGAAGGGATCGGGCTCGCCGCTGTCCAGATTGGGGTCGCCAAGCGCGTCATTGTAATGGACCTGGACCAGAAGGACGGAAAAAAGGACTGGCGGGTCTTCATCAACCCCAAGATCATTTGGGCGTCGGATGAGATGGCGACCTTCGAGGAAGGCTGCCTGTCGGTGCCGGAGATCTGGGACGATGTCGAACGCCCCGCCCGCATCAGGTGCGAGTATCTCGACCTCGACGGGAAGAAAATCGAGATCGAGGCGGACGGCATGCTCGCTACCTGTTTGCAGCATGAGATGGATCATCTCGAAGGCATCTTGTTCATCGACCATTTCTCGCGCCTGAAACGCAGCATGGCGCTGAAGAAGCTCACCAAAGCCAAGAAACTCGCAGGCTGATGTCCTCATGCTTCGACAAGCTCAGCATGAGGGTTCTTTTGGCCCTCACCCTGAGCTTGTCGAAGGGGTGAGCGTGCGGCGCGCAAGGCGCGTGAGCAGGT
>DATNGI010000002.1:0-4313 GCA_035605955.1 Rhizomicrobium sp. | reverse complement strand
CTGTGTCGCCGATGCGCGCGTCCAAGCGCTCGATCTCGTCTTCATTGTGGAGCGTGGCGTTCCTCACCACCACGCCGCCCACCGTGACCGGCTTCAGCCGTGCCACCGGCGCCAGCTTGCCGGTACGGCCGACCTGGATCTCGATATCCTCCAGCACGGTCTCGGCCTGCTCGGCGGGGAATTTATGGGCGATGGCCCAGCGCGGGCTACGCGAGACGAAGCCCAGCCGCCCCTGCAAATCCAGCCGGTCCACCTTGTAGACCACGCCGTCAATGTCATAGCCCAGCTTGGCGCGGCGGGTTTCGATGTCGCGGTAGAATTTCAATACCGCGTCCAGGGTCTCGCAGCGCTTGACCAGCGGATTCACGACGAAACCGTATTCGCGGAATTTCTCCAGCATGCCGCTTTGGGTTTTCGACGGCAGCTCGCTGATCTCGCCCCAGGTATAGGCGAAGAAATTGAGCGTGCGGCTGGCGGTGATGGCGGGATCGAGCTGGCGCACCGAACCGGCGGCGGAATTGCGAGGATTGGCGTAAGTGGGCTTGCCGTCCCTCTCCTGGCGCTTGTTCAAGGCCTCGAAGGCCTTGTGGGTCATGTAGACCTCGCCGCGCACTTCCAAAACGGCAGGTGGTTTGCCGTTGAGACGAAGCGGAATGTCGGAGATGGTGCGCAGATTGGCGGTGATGTCCTCACCTTCCTGGCCGTCGCCGCGGGTGGCACCCTGCACCAGCACGCCCTTCTCATAGCGCAGCGAAGCGGAAAGACCGTCGATCTTGGGCTCCGCCATCACTGCGATCTCTTCGCCGTCTTTCAGACCCAGGAAGCGGCGCACCCGGCCAAGGAATTCCGCCACATCCTCATCGCTGAAGGCATTGTCCAGCGACAGCATCGGCCGGGCGTGAACCACCTTGGCGAATTTGGCGCTGGCGCGCGCCCCCACCCGGTGCGACGGGCTGTCGGGGCGCACCAAAAGCGGGAAACGGTCCTCGATCGCGGCATTGCGACGGCGCAGCGCGTCATATTCGGCATCGCTGATGCTGGGCGCGTCTTCGGCGTGATAGCGACGGTCATGTTCGGCGATCTCGCGCGCCAAGCGGTCGAGTTCTTTCTCCGCCTCGGCGCGGTTAAGTTTTTCGACCGGCTTGCTCACGCCGACTTGGCCCGCTTGCGCGCCGGCTTGGGCACTGCCGCTTCCGCCACCAGCCGCTTGGCGGCGGCGCGCGCTTCGGCAGTGACGCTGGCGCCCGACAACATGCGGGCGATCTCTTCGATCCGCGCCTCGTCTTCTAGAAGCGCGATGCGGGTCTTGTCGCCCACCCGCGAAATCCGGAAATGCCGGGCAGCCCGTGCCGCCACCTGCGGCGAATGGGTGACCAGCAATACCTGCGTGGTCTCCGCCAGGCGCTGCAGCCGCTCGCCCACCGCATCCGCCACCGCGCCGCCCACACCGCGATCCACTTCGTCGAACACCATGGCGGCGGGCGGCGAGACCTGGGCCAACGCCACTTTCAGCGCGAGCGAGAAGCGCGCCAATTCGCCACCGGATGCGATTTTGGCCAGCGAGCCGAACGCGGCGCCCTCCACGGTGGCGACTTCGAAGGCGATTTTCTCCAGCCCATGCGCCGTGCCCATATCCTCGCGCAATTTCTCCAGCGCGACGCGGAAGCGGGCATGGCCCAGCTTCAGGGGTTCCAGTTCGGCGGCGACGGCGGTTTCCAGTTTCTTGGCGGCGGCGGCGCGCGCCTTAGACAATTTGCGCGCGGCGGCGAGATAAGCCTCCTCGGCCCGCTCCACCGCGTCTTCCGCCTCGCGCATGGAATGGCCAGCGCCCTCCACGGCTTCCAACTGCACGCGGAAGTCGACCAGAACGTCCGGCAGCTTGTCTGGCACGACGCCATATTTCCGCGCCATGGCCCGCAGTTCGAACAACCGCTCTTCCTTGCGCTCCAGCGCGTTGGTGTCGGTGTCCAGGCCCGAAAGGACCGCGTCCAATTCCCGCCGCGCCTCCTCGGTCTGGGCGAAGGCCTGTTCCAGCGCGGCTTCGGCGGCGGCGGTGCGCTTCCTGGCTTCCTGGGGAAGCCGCGACAGCTTCTTCAAGGCTTGGGCCAAAGACGATTCCGCGCCCTTTTCACCGGACAGCGATTCCGTGGCTGCATTGAGATCTTCGGCGATGCGCGCTGCGTGCATCATCAGGGCGCGTTCGCCCGCCAGCGCTTCTTCCTCGCCCTCCTTGGGTTCGAAGCCTAGAAGCTCCTTCACCGCGTCGCGCACATAATCGGAATTCTTGCGGGCCTCAGCCGCGCGCGCTTCCAGCGCCGCAAGATGCTGGCGCGCCGCGTCCCAGGCGGCGTAAAGCGCTCCAACCTTGGCGGCATCGCTTTCCGATCCGCCAAAGGCATCCAATAGCCCGCGATGGGTCGCCACATCGAACAAGCCGCGATCATCGGCCTGGCCATGGACTTCCAGCAAAAGCCCGCCCAGATCCTTGAGCAGCCCCACGCTGACGGCCTCGTCATTGACGAAGGCGCGCGACTTGCCGTCGGCCGAAAGACTGCGGCGGAGCACAATCTCCCCCTCATGGGGCATGTCCAGTTCGCGCAGCAAAGCCCGCGCGCCGTGGGTAGGCGCCGGATCGAACATGGCGGTGGCCGAGCCCTGCGCCACACCGGGACGCACACTGGCGCGGCCGCGCCCGCCTGCCGCCAAGCCCAACGAATCCAGCAGGATGGATTTGCCCGCCCCGGTCTCGCCGGTGAGCACATTGAGGCCGGACGCAAATTCCAGCGCGGCCTGCTCGATCAGAACGATGTCGCGGACCGTCAGCGCGGCGAGCATCGGAACGACTCTCAGAGAATCCGATGGAAAGCTTGGCTGATCCAGGAGCCTTTGTCTTCCTTGGGCTTCAGATTGCGGCCTTTCAGGATCGTATAGGCATCCACATACCATTGGCTGCCGGGATAATTGGCGCCCAGCACAGCGGCGGCGGTCTGGGCCTCGCTGTCCAGGCCCAGCGCATAATAGGCCTCGGTCAGACGTTCCAGCGCCTCGGCGATCTGAGGGGTGGTCTGATAGGTCTGCACCACCACCTTGAAGCGATTGATGCCGCCGATATAGTCGCCGCGAGTGAGGTAATAACGCCCGACCGCCATCTCCTTGCCCGCCAGATGGTCCTGGGTGAGATCGATCTTCAGGGTGGCGTCACGGGCATATTCGGTGTCGGGAAAGCGCTGCACCACGTCCTGCAACGCCACCAACGCGCCTTGAGTGTTCGCCTGGTCGCGATTGACGTCCACAATCTGCTCATAGAGCGAGATCGCCTTCAGATAGAAGGCATAGGCCACTTCGTGGCTTCCGGGATGCAGCGAGATATACTGGTCGGCCATCGCAACCGCATCGCCATATTTGTTGGCCTGATAGGAGCAGAAGGCGCTCATCAGCATGGCGCGCCTAGCCCACACCGAATAGGGATGCTGGCGATCAACCTCGTTGAACTGTTTGGCGGCGTCCTCCCAATTCTTCTTATTTATCTGAGCCCAGGCATCGGCATAGATCAGTTCGACCGGGCGTTCCCGATATTGCTCCGCATCCTTGTTGAGGTCGTTGCTGGCGTCGTCCTTGTCCAAGCCGAGAAGGCTGCAGCCGCCGAGCGCGGTTCCCAGCAAAAGCGCCAGGAAAGCCTTACGGAGGGGACGGGTCGGAATCGGCATGGGACGGCGAACCTCAGAATTTCTACTGTCCAAACAATAGCTTATTTGGGCCCAGCGGCAACAGCCGGGGCGCGCTCACACCTTATAGCACAGGGGGCACCGCTTCAGGGAAGCGTGACCATTTCGTAATTGGCGGGATCCGCGAAAAGGGCCCGCAACAGCCGGTTGTTGAGGCCATGCCCAGAACGCACGCCTTCAAAACGAGCCAGTAAGGGCGCGCCGGCCAAGGCCATGTCGCCGATGGCGTCCAAAATTTTGTGACGCACAAACTCGTCGGCGAAACGCTGGCGGTCCTGGTTGATCACGCCCGTCTCATCCAGCGCCAGCGTGTTGTCCAGCGACGCGCCGCGGGCAAGATTCATGCGATGGAGAGATTCCAGATCCTTCATGAAACCGAAAGTGCGCGCCGGCGCGATGCATTCCCGGAAATTTGCAGGCGAAAACGCGAAATCGAACGTCTGCTTGCCGATCGCGGGCGTGTCATATTCCAGCACGAATTCGTAACTGGTGGTCTGCGCAGGATGGAGCGCGGCGAATGCATCCTTGTCCGCCACGCGTACCTCGCGCCGAAGCTTGATGGCCTGGCGCGGCACCGGCTGCGCTTTA
>DATNGI010000001.1:0-2389 GCA_035605955.1 Rhizomicrobium sp. | reverse complement strand
ACGAGGCGTCGGGGAATTCGGTTTCTTCGGTGCGGGCCCAGACCAGTTTGGTGCGGGGCAGGTTCGCGCAACTATCGGCATAACGCTCGTCGGGTTCGACCGCCGTGATGTTGGCCCTGGGTGCCGCGTCCAGGAACGCTTTGGCGAAGGAGCCGCGATTGGAGCCTACGTCCAGCAGCGCCAACCCGCCGTCCAGTTTCACGTGGCGCGCCAACGCCTCCAGCGCCGCCTGGGTGCGAAAGCCCTTGCCGTATCGCACATTTCCCCAATCGGCGCCGCTCGACACTGCCGCGCCATGGCGCGTGGACGTACGGTCAATCCGCGGCAGGCTTTGCACCAGACCGCAATGACCGCAGACATGGACTTTCAGGTCCCGGGGCGAGGGCTCGGCTTGATAGGCAAAATGAAGGGCGGCGTCCTGGCCGCAAAAGTCGCAAAGCGCGGCGGGCAGTTCGGGCATGGGCTTTGGTACCGGTCAAGACTCTGGTAACCATGATCCGCCGACCAGCGTTAAATTTCTAATAATTGACCGCATATTCCGGGCGTTCCGCATAGCCCAGCCGCGCCAGCATATCCCCGGCAATGGCATCGAATTGCGCGCGCTGGACGGGATCGAGCAGGCGGTCTTCCGGCCGGTTGACGTTATGGGGCCGGACGAATACGCCATGGGCCTGGTCGTGCCAGGAGAAACCCAGGAAATCATAAAGTGCTCGCACTTCAGAGGGCGCGGCGCGCAATTCTTCCAGCCGCACGAACATCGTTCGCTCGGCCGGAATCTGCGCCAATTCTGCCAAGGCTACGCGGTTCACTTCCGCCCAGTGCCAGGCGATGCGCTGGAACTGATTGAAGTTGCGGAAAATCTCCGCGTCCCCGGTGCCGTGGCGCGGCAGGGGCCACCAATATTTCTTTTCCGGTGGCGGCACGGCATGGAGCTTCGGCGCGTCGTAATAGGCCTGGAGAATCGCAGTGGAACGGTCGTCGTAGCATTCGTCGGCGAGCTTGTGGAAATAGGAGCTCGCGACTTTGCGGCCGTCACGCACCAGATGCACAAAGCGCGCATCGGGAAAGGCCGCCGCCAATTCCGGAATCAGCCAGGACAATTTGTTGGAGGAATCGCCCCAATGCGTACCCCGGCTGTAGCGAACCGCCGCGCCATAGGTTTCAGCGATGAGCCTGGCGGTGATTTTCCGGTCGGCTAGACCGAGATAATGTTTGACCGCCAAGGGCTGGACGATCTGCACCATGTATTCGTGATGCATCTCCACGCCGGAAACCGCGCTCAACGCCTTGTGCAGCATGGCGGTGCCTGATCGCCCGGACGAGACGATGAAGAACGGCTTGGCGTGGCTCATCGAGGCCTCAAGGTGCGAAGCGGTAGGCCATTCAAAAGACCGCAATGGGTCTCCGTTAACCGCTTCTTAGCCATGCCGGCTTTAAAAAAGGTAAATGGGCGTCGCTCACCCTTCCTGGCCGCTTTTCATTGCCGAGGCCTCCAGCAATCACGGCCGCGATCTCGCGCGCGCCAAGGCCTTTGTCGATGCTGCTGCCGACGCCGGCTGCGACGCGGTCAAATTCCAGCTTTTCAAGATCGAGCGTATGTTCGCGCCGGAGATCCTGGCGCAAAGCCCCAAGCACCGGGCCCGAAGGGAATGGGAGCTGCCCCTCGCGCATCTGGCGCCCTTGGCCGAACACTGTTCAGCCCGGAAAATCCATTTTTCCTGCACCCCTTTCTATCGGGAAGCGGTGGCCGAGCTGGCGCCCTACGTCGATTTCTACAAGGTGGCGTCCTACGAGCTTCTGGTGGGCGACCTGCTGAAAGCCTGTGCCGCCACCGGAAAACCAGTGGTCCTCTCCACCGGCATGGCCACCATGGAAGAGATCGTCACGGCGGCGCGCACCCTTCAACGGGCGGGCGCCAAAGACGTCACGCTGCTGCATTGCGTCTCCGCCTATCCCACCCCGGCAGACGAAGCCAATCTCTCGGCCATCGCCGCCATCCGCGAAGCCACCGGTCTTCCCACCGGCTGGTCGGATCACACACGGCGACCAGCCGTGATCGAGCGCGCCGTGCATCGCTGGGACGCGCGGGCGGTGGAATTCCATCTCGATCTCGACGGCAAGGGCGCGGAATATGCGGCCGGCCATTGCTGGCTGCCGCACGAGATCGCACCGGTCATCGCCCGCATCCGTGAAAGCCTGGTCGCGGACGGTTGCGGCTTCAAAGCTCCCCAACCCTCGGAACTTTCCGATCGCGATTGGCGCGCCGATCCTGAAGACGGCATGCGGCCGCTGAAGCATGTGAGGATGAATTATAAAGGCGAAGCGGCGTGAAGCTTTTTTTTGAACCCCTCCGCCCTTCGCACGCTCGAGAGCGTGCTACGGGCACCTC